>JBBQDW010000152.1:0-4507 GCA_038320085.1 Candidatus Humimicrobiales bacterium | reverse complement strand
TCTGAAGATAGGGGACCTACTGATTGTGCAAACTTCAGCAGGTACATTCACCTATGCAATAAAGGGCACTCGAATTGTCCATGCAGACGACAAAACTGTGATCGTACATACCGACCATGCTGTCCTGACACTAACTACCTGCTATCCCTTCAATTTTATTGGCAGTGCACCTGACCGCTATATCATAACCGCAGATTTGGTGATAATTAAATAAAACCCATTTTTGATTAAAAGATTTCATCATTTAGAGAAGGTTATTTTACAGATAGAAACAGATTTCTTGATTCTTTTCATATTAAAGTATATTATTTCTGCCCCATATAGTGAAATTTCTAAACATTTTTTAATAATATTAAAATTTTAATAATATTTAAAGATTTTAGAGCTTTATTATCAAAGACCTTTAATTCTTGTAGCAAGGAGAAGTAGAACTGCTGATGCTAATACGAACCAGAAGGAATATTCAGATAGGAACTGAACATTCGTAAAATAACCAATAATTCCCAAAACTGCAAGAATTAATGCTATCCACCAAGTTATATTTTTTGGCGCTGATGGGCTTGATGAACGACTCATTTGAGTACCTCCTTTAATATTTTTATTGCTTTTTCACTAAATATTATAACATTATATTGTACTATACAAAACATTTTGTACAAAGAAAAAGACAGCTATGAACATCTTCTGGATTTTCGTAATTGTTGCAGCAGTACTTATTATCTTTTTAGGTATCTTTGGTTTTAGGGGTGCCGGAAGTATTGACTGGACAATATTTAGGCGGGCCAGAGAGGATTCGAACCGGTAGTGCTTTTTTGATTCCAAGTTTTAATTAAATCAGGGAAAGCAGTAAGTATATCATACTTTATTAAGATAATATTTTAATAAAAATTAAAAAAAATACCAAATAAAACAATTAAAACAGCTAATCCTGCCACAGCCTGTCTGACGGACCGCCAGTGCTTTTGGATTTTTTAAGAACGTGGGTAGGAACATCGTCTGAATTGTTACCGCTGTTTTCAATACCGACAACCGTTTCTCCCTCTGTTTCAAATTTGTCGTGGAAAATATCGGCATCCAGATGATCCATGTGGTAGACAACAAAGGCTTCCCGTGTCTCCGGTACTCGGGGTGAACCGAATTCTTTGTAGCCATGGTGGCTTATTATAATATGAAGAAGCTCTTTGGCAGTTTTGTCCGGAAAACCGGGCATTTCTTTTATCTTTTCCCTGACCATTCCGTAACCCATGGCAATATGGCCGAGTAAATTACCTTCGTCCGTTATTTTTATTGTTATCCCTGTATCATACTCTTCTATCTTACCGATATCGTGGAGAAGTCCCCCCGCAATTAAAAGGTCTTTGTTTAATTCCGGATAGTTCCCGGACACCTGGATACAGTTTTTTGCAACTTTTACTGAATGCTCGATGAGCCCGCCTGAATATGCATGGTGGTACTTTACTGCGGCAGCTGACTTGTAGAAATCTGCAAAGATTTTTTCATTTTTAAAAAACGCCTCTAAAAGCTTTTTTAAATGCTCGTCTTTAACAAGTTCTATTATTTCATTAAGCTCCATAACCAGATTATTTATATTTTCCTGCGTCAGTGCCCTTATAAAGCAGGAGTAGTCAATTTCACCGATTTGAATCTTTTTAATGGAGCTTACTACAATCTGGAGCCCATCTCTGTATTCAGAGATTATTCCAGTCACTTCAACGCAGTCTTGTTCTTTTAATGTTTCTTCTTCTAATATTTCTTCTTTTAAAAATATTCCCGTTTCTTGATCCCTTGATTCTTTGATTCCTGATTCTTCGGGTTTTAGTTTCCTGATTTCAGGTTCCGGTACTGTCATAAATCTTCTATATACATCAGGCCAGATTATTGCGTCTATTAAGCCGCTTTTGTCCTGGAGCTTTAATATACAGTAAGTTTCATCTTCGCTGGCGGACCTCGAGGATTTTTTTAGTTTTTTAATTATTTTTGAGATGATAAAAGTTGAGGCTATCTTTCTATTTAGTTCCTCTTTTTTTAAACTTTTTAAATCCTTTATAAACAATTCTTTTTCCATATTATTTGTATGCTTCCTTAACTTAAATTTCCTGCGAACAGGTTTTTTGCATATTATTTGTATGCTTCCTTAACTTAAATTCCCTGCAAGCAAGTCTTTTTGAATATTATTTGAATATTACCCTAATTCAAATTCTTCACCAAGAAGGTTTTTGTAATAGTCCATCCTTTTATAATCTGTCATGTCATGCTGGATAGGTGTTACAGATACATAGTTGTTTTTTATGGCCGCATAGTCACTGTTTTCATCATCATCTGAGGGTAATTCATACTCCCCGTCCATCCAGTAATAGTCCCTGCCCCGGGGGTCCGCCCTTTTTATAAAGATATCCTTGAACTTTACATTACTCTGATATGTAAACTTTACCCCTTTTATTTTTTCAGCCGGTATATCGGGAAAATTTATATTCAGGAGTGTCCTGCGCGGCAGATTCTTTGTTTTAATAACCATTTCTGCAATTTTTTTTGTAAATTCCGCCGCAAAAGTACAATCTGTGTCTTTGAAACTGTCAATTGAAACTGCTATTGACGGTATCTCATATATAGTGCCTTCGGTAGCGGCAGAAACTGTGCCTGAATAAATAATGTTTTCCCCGACATTGGCTCCCCTGTTTATTCCTGATATTAAGATATCCGGTTTTCTTTCAAGTATAGCTGCAATTGCAAGCTTTACACAGTCAGCAGGAGTTCCGTCAACTGAATAGCCGCAGAAAATGCCGTCTATATATTCTTTTTTGACTGCAATCGGGTCAAAGACAGTGATTGCATGCCCGACTGCGCTTCTCTCTCTATCAGGCGCGACAACCCTTATGTCATAGTTCTCATCTTTGATAAAGATATTAAACAATGCCTTTATGCCGGGTGCTTCTATGCCGTCATCATTAGTAAGCAGTATCATTTTTTTAAATTCTATAGCTTCATCTTTCATAAACATCATGTTTTCAACTTCTTCTGAAATCCTGCCAATCACTGTTTTGCAAACTGTCATATCAGGCACCACCTAAAATGCAACATTATTTCTTTAAATTATAAAATCCTGCAATTCCGGGATATTCTGCTTCGCCGTAAAGTTCTTCTTCAATCCTTAGCAGCTGGTTATATTTTGCAACCCTGTCGGTCCTGGAAGGAGCGCCTGTTTTTATCTGCCCTGCATTGACGCCTACAACAATATCTGCGATGGTCGTATCTTCGGTTTCACCCGACCGGTGGGATACTACTGCTGTATAACCCGCATGTTTTGCCATTTCAATACAGTCAAGTGTTTCAGACAGTGTGCCTATCTGGTTTAATTTTATTAAAATAGAATTTGCAACTCCCATATCAATGCCCTTTTTTAACCTTTTGGTGTTAGTGACAAAAAGGTCATCTCCTACAATCTGGACTTTTTTGCCTATCTTGTCTGTAAGCAGTTTCCAGCCTTTCCAGTCTTCTTCGGCCATACCGTCTTCTATTGAAATGATGGGATATTTTTCAACAAGAGACACGTAATAATCAACCATTTCTGCTGAGGTTAAAACTTTGCCTTCGCCTGCAAGATTGTATTTGCCATCTTTAAACAATTCAGTGGCAGCAGGGTCCAATGCAATATAAATATCAGCTCCGGGCTTATATCCGGCTTCGCTGATTGCTTTTATAATATATTTTACTGCATCCTCGTTTGTCTTTAGGTTTGGCGCAAAACCGCCCTCGTCACCGACAGAAGTGCTCATGCCATCTTTTTTAAGCACGCTTTTTAATGTATGGAACACTTCGGCGCACATCCTTAAAGCTTCAGCAAAAGAAGTAGCCCCAAGCGGCATTATCATAAATTCCTGGAGGTCAACAGTGTTATCGGCATGCTTGCCTCCATTTAATATGTTCATCATTGGAGACGGCAGTATATGTGAGTTTACTCCGCCAATATATTTATAAAGAGGGATATCAAGGGCGATTGCGGCAGCTTTTGCCACAGAAAGAGACACGCCCAATATTGCATTTGCTCCAAGTTTTTCCTTGTTTTCGGTCCCGTCAAGATCAATCATCAGGTTATCTATCTCACGCTGGTTAACCGCATCCATTCCTTCCAGTTCAGCAGCAATGACTTCATTGACATTGTCTACTGCTACTAAAACACCTTTTCCCATATATCTTGCTTTGTCGCCATCTCTTAGCTCAACTGCTTCAAAAGCTCCTGTTGATGCTCCAGACGGTACTGCTGCCCGCCCCATTGCTCCGCACTCAAGGACAGTCTCGACTTCCACTGTCGGATTTCCTCTTGAATCCAGGATTTCTCTTGCATAAATTTCCGAAATTGCTGTAAAATCGCTCATTTTAATCTCCCCGCTTTTTTAAACTGATAAAATATTTGCTGTAAACTTACTAAATTTATATCTAAAATAAATTTCCTAAAGTATTATATAACAATCCGGCATAATTATTGAATATTTCTTTGAATATAAAAATC
>JBBQDW010000151.1:0-4535 GCA_038320085.1 Candidatus Humimicrobiales bacterium | reverse complement strand
ATTGGATTTTGATAAAATAATAAGAGTCGGAGGCGATATTTTTATAACCGCTTACCCAAAAGGAACAGACAAATGAGCCCGGAATCTTATCTTAAAAGGAGTTTAGATGTTTACAGGCATAATTAAAGAAACGGGAAAAATCACCGGTATCGGTGATAGCCATGAAAGCAAAGAACTTGTAATTGCATGCAGCGCAATACGTCCCGATCTTTGCATTGGGGACTCTGTTGCAGTAAATGGCTGCTGCCTGACTGTAAAAAGGCTCACTGGTAAGGGATTTGCCGCAGATATTTCTTACAGCACTTTAAACTCCACCACTTTCAGCAAGGTAGAATCCGGTGAGATTGTCAACCTGGAAGGCTCCCTTAGGCTCTCAGACAAGCTTGGCGGACATTTTGTCACAGGGCATATCGACACAACAATAAAATTTCTAAAGATAAAAAAAATCGGAAGTTCTTTTGAGCTGTCCCTGGAATTACCTTTGCAATACTATGCAAATATTGCAGCCAAAGGTTCTGTATCTGTTGACGGAATAAGCCTTACGGTTGCAGAGACCGGAAAAGATTTTTTTACTGCAGCCGTCATACCCCACACATACGAAAACACCTGCCTGAAACTTAAAAAACCGGGGGATCTTATGAACCTGGAAGTGGACCTTATGTCCAGGTATGTAAACCGGCTAATGGAGGGCCGTCAGGATGAGAATAATGATATTCATAAACTAAAATCAGATAAAATCTTAAAGGAGAAGCTTATAAAATATGGATTCTTTAAATGAAAAAATATTTTACACTGTTGAAGAAGTAACAGAAGATGTAAAAAACGGTAAACTTTTAATTATTGTAGATGACAAGTCCGCGGGTAGTGAGGGTGTGTTTTTCCAGGCGGCCCAAAAAGCGCAGCAGGACTCGGTTAATTTTTTTAATAATCACGGGAAAAGCCTTATTTATCTGCCCTGTGAACAGGAAAGGCTCGATGAGCTTGCGGTCCCCTCAATGGATTTTTTTAAGGGCAGTAAAAATACGCAAAACAATTATGCTGCAGGCTCCATAATCGGTTCGGGCAAAAACCAAATCCCGGCGCAAGACATCGATAAGGACCCGGGAGCGGGCCAAAACACAGAGTTCTGCCTAAACAACAATAAAAAAGGAAGGCTTTCACCCGCAATTGCAATGTCTGTTGACGCTTCGGCAAAAAAAGGAAGCGGAGCATCTGCAGCTGACAAGGTCCTGACCATAACTTCTTTCATAAGCCCTGACTCAAAACCCTCAGACTTTACAATCCCGGGACATATTTTTCCTGTTAAATCCCAGGCAGGCGGGGTGCTTGTGCGGGCGGGCCACACAGAGGCTGCAGTCGACCTTGCAAAAATTGCCGGCCTTTATCCTGCCGGCATTATATGCGAGATAATAAAGGATGACGGCGAAATGGCCAGGCTTGAAGATCTTTTAGAATTTTCTAAAAAATTTGGGCTAAAAATCATAACCATTGAAGAGCTTATAAGGCACAGGAAAGTAAAGGATGTATTAATAGAAAGGTGCGCGGTTATAAACCTGCCTACAAAATGGGGTGT
This sequence comes from Candidatus Humimicrobiales bacterium, assembly GCA_038320085.1. Lineage (GTDB taxonomy): Bacteria > Actinomycetota > Humimicrobiia > Humimicrobiales > Humimicrobiaceae > Fen731. Next base: position 2,962 of record JBBQDW010000151.1, on the reverse strand, counting down.
TTTTAAGGCAATAACTTACAGGGCGCTTATTAATTCTGAAACACACATTGCTTTTGTCAAAGGCGAAGTAAAAGATAAGCCTGATGTGCCGGTAAGAGTGCACTCGCAGTGCCTGACAGGGGATACTTTCGGCTCGCAGAGATGTGACTGCGGAGAACAGCTGGATGCGGCATTTAATCTTGTCAATAAAAAAGGCTATGGTGTCATACTTTACATGGCCCAGGAAGGACGCGGAATAGGGCTCTGCAACAAAATGAAAGCATATGAGCTTCAGGATAAGGGGCTGGATACTGTTGAGGCAAACCTGGAGCTTGGATTTGAGGCAGATATACGGGACTATGGGATAGGGGCCCAGATCCTGGCGGACCTGGGACTTACAAAAATACAGCTTATGACAAATAACCCAAGGAAAATAGTGGGCCTTGAGGGATACGGTATAAAAATCACAAAAATACTGCCGATAATTATTGAGCCTAACGAAAACAATATTAAGTATCTGAAGACAAAAAAGTCAAAACTAAATCATATTCTTGATTTTGAAAAAGAAAAATGAAAAACAGGTTATTTGAACATTTATACAAAATATTTGTTATAAAAAACATCTATATAAAATAATTTGTGGAATAAAGAATTTTAAATTAAATTGGCAATTTTATTAAACTTAAGAAAGGACAAAAAAATGAAAACTTACGAAGGCAAGCTTGATGCAACCGGTTTAAAATTCGGGATAGTCATCAGCAGGTATAATGAATTTATAACTTCAAAACTTCTTGACGGGGCAATCGACTGCCTTTCGCGTCACGGCTGCAATAAAGAAGATATAGAAACTGCCTGGGTTCCGGGAGCGTTCGAGATACCCTCTGCTGCAAAGATGATGGCGCAAGCAAAAAAATACGACGCCGTCATATGCATCGGGGCCATCCTGAAAGGCGACACATCCCACAATTCATATATTGCAAACGAGGTAGTAAAGGGGATATCCCAGATAAACCTCGCACTGGACTTCCCTGTTATCTTTGGTGTGATTACTCCGGATACATTAGAGCAGGCCATTGAGAGGGCCGGGACAAAACTTGGAAACAGCGGCTGGCAGGCGGCCCTTACTGCAATAGAAATGGCTAATCTGTATAAGGCCCTCGGTTCTGCATAATTTATGTATATGTTAAAAACTTGCTGGTTTATAAAAAAAAATTGTGAATTTAATTTATTATTTACTAACATCAAGGAGGGAATATGTTAAAGAAATCCACAAAAATAACTTACTCATTTCTAAATTTTATCGGATTTTTAGCGGTAGTTGCAGTAAATGCGCTGGCAGTAATACTTCCTATAAATAACAGGACCACTCAGGAGCTTTCGGACAAATACCCCAATTTATTTGTCCCTGCGGGCATCACCTTCTCAATATGGGGAATTATTTATTTACTCCTTCTATTGTTTATAATATACCAGTTTGTTGTTGCTTTTAGACAAAGTTCAGATGAAAGAGGCATTTTTGAAAGAATAGGTATATTATTTTTTATTTCATGCATTTTTAATGTCGCCTGGATACTGGCATGGCATTATGAAATTGTCTGGTTATCCCTTATAATAATGGCTTTGCTTCTTATAAGTCTGATATCAATTTATATAAGATTAAGTATTGGAAGAGCGCAAGTAAGAAATTCTGAAAAAATCTTAGTAAATATTCCGTTTAGTGTTTATCTTGGCTGGATTACCATTGCAACTATTGCAAATATCACTGCTTTTCTTGTTAAAATCAACTGGAATAAATTTGGTATAAGCGACCAGTTATTGACAGTGATAGTAATTGCAGTAGGAGTCATTATAACATTGGCAATTGTGTTTTCCAGGAATGATATCTTTTACTGCCTTGTTGTTATCTGGGCACTGGTTGGAATTCTCTTAAAGAGGATTGCCGATAGCAGTATGCCTGACCAATTAGTAATAATTGCAAGCACTGCAGGTATTTCAATTGTAGGACTGGGGATTATTTTGCAGTTAATAAGGAAAAAGAAGATTTACTAAACCTGATAATTAATATATTGTTCTGGCTCTTTGGGTTTTGGGTGCTTTGGAAAAATCCATTTTGTAAAAATATTTTTATATCTCCACTTCCTTTAACCTCCAGATTGGCCCGACCAATGACAAGTTAATTTAAAAGCTCGCGCACCTCATCTATGCTATTTGTTGGCAGTTTGCAGCTATAATTAGTACAGACATAAATTGTGGGCCTGTTATTTATAATTTTTAAATCCTTTATAAAACCAGGTATTTCCGGTATTTCAGACACAGAGCTGTCCGATGTTTTTAAAATAACAACTTTATTTGGGATAAAATCCTTATTTAGCGCATTAAGTATATTTTTAGTTGCAGCTGAATTGATATCACCAACAATAACAATTTCATAAGATGGCCCGATTATAAAATCAAAAGACGAAATAAACTGGGTATATGCCTCTGGTGTTTTTTCAATAAGTCCCGAAAAAGTTTTAACAATTTGCATTGCTTTTTCTTCAAGGTCAGCATCAGCTGTGATCCTCGCAAGTTTAAGCAGATTTAACAGTGCAATGGAATTACCCGAAGGGATAGCGCCGTCATAAATATCTTTTTGTCTGAAATCAGCAAGCTCGCTGTTTTTTTGAGTAAAATAAAAACCACCGTTCCTGTCATCCCAAAAATTTTCTATCAGATATTTGTTAAGGTTAATGGCAGTTTTTAGATAAGCCATATCATAGGTTGCCTCATAAAGCTCCAGCAGCCCCATGATAAAGAAAGCATAATCGTCCAGGTTTGCCGAAATTGCAGCCTGACTATCCCTGTAACGGTGAAGAAGAGAACCGTCTTTTGTAACCAGATTATTTATAATAAAATCAGCCGCGTCTATTGCAGCTTTTTTGTATACCTCTTTATCAAAAGTCCTTGCTCCCATCGCAAGAGCAGATATCATCAGGCCGTTCCA
>JBBQDW010000150.1:0-4564 GCA_038320085.1 Candidatus Humimicrobiales bacterium | reverse complement strand
ACTTGCAAATTTGGATTTTTCCTTTCAACTCCCCGGTTATCTGTTACAGATATATTTTCCTTACTTAGGTTTTCGGCTGCTTGGATTGTGATTGCTAAATGCATAAACATAAGATTAAAAGTTATTTCATCAGTTTCTTTTAAAATACCCAGCTTCTTTAACTTTATAGCAAATTCTTTATATTTTCCCCTTACACATTCCGGCAACCAGTCCGGAGGCTCTAGGCTTTCTATAGATTTTGGTTTTGGTTCTTTTTCGTTAATATATCTTTTATTTCCAGTCAGCAGCTTCATGGCCGTTGACATAGGTTTTTTACCTGGTTTCATTACAATAAACTCCTTTTAAAATTTGGTGATTTTTTTGGTCTAATTCAACGGCTAATATATGAGACTGAGCCACGCTCGACAGACAAAAGAGCTGACAAGATAATCGATACCCCCATATATACATTTATGCAAATTGTAATTGTAAATTAATTTTATTTGATTTATTCCCATTACATTTTCTACAAATTTATTTATTTTTATATTATTTCTTGGCTTAATATTGAATAAATCGAATAGTTAGTAAAATTAGTAATATCTCTCTTGCACTACTAAAAGCCCTAAAATACCTTAAAATTATGTCTTTGAGTATATACCTGCTAATCTGCTAATTATTATATATATATATATATATTATATATAAATTAAGCACAAAACAACCCTTTAAGGCCCGTTGAATAGTTAGCAACTGGTATGCTAATTATTGCTAAGTTTACTAAGTATTCAAATATTTTCTGCTAATTATTAGCAATAGTTAGTAATAGTTAGCATGCTGTATAAGCCTGGGATTTTTTCCTTCCGGCTTCCAGTGTAGCAGTCTTGATTCTTTCACTTTGTATCAATGTGCTTAATATTTCATCTAACTGTTTAGAAGTCATATTGCTATTTTGTATAAGACGGCTTCTTGGTATTGTTCCTTCTGCCTTAATTAAATTTAACACCTTCTGCAAATCTTTAGCTTCCTTTGTAAATGCTATGTGGTCGCTCATCAATTCATTTAAAGATTGCTTTAATTGATTTACCAGTTTGATTGCTCTCATCAATGATCCTTCAGATATTACTAAGGATCTATTCCCTGATATTTCATATAACATAGCAAACTTTAATAAATAGTCTGATAGCCTGGCATAAAAGCCTATAATGCCCTTGCTATCGTCCAGGGTCTCCAGCTCGTCCTCATGCCTTCTTAACCACTTTATAAGCAATGCCCTTGCCTCGTCTGATATTTCAAAACCTCCTGCAAGCTGTGATATCTGATTAATATTGTCTAATAGCTTATTGCTTAGTTCTGTATCTTCCTGTTGTGGCATATAATACCAGCCGTTTCTATCTTCTTGTTTACAAGGCATGTATATAAACCTTCCTAAAAAACCTCCCATTGTATCGGATTCTGATATCCTGTCTAAAAACCAGTGAAGAGTCGTTGCGGTTATTATGTTTAGATATACGTTATTTATCTCATATTCCTTGCCTGCAAGCCTTTTGTTTAAGAAGTCCGGGCAATCGTAAGCCTCAGTTAAAAATTCTTTTATGCCGGCCTGGTATGTCTTAGTACTTGCATTTATCAGAAATGCCCCAAATTCGCTCCAGCTTATAAGGCCTCCCGGCCTATCACTTAAAAGATTAAATAATCCTTCCGGTGTAAAATCGTTTGGAAGTACAAGTTCCGGGTTAAATTTTTTGATAATATATTTGGCCATGTTTAAGCATGCCGTTTTTCTCATTACAGTTGACTTGCCAATAAGTACAATATAAAGATTCGGGTATAGGTTATAGACTCCATATTTTAAATAAACCTGACGTTTTAAAACTGTTGAAATTATAGACAATGCCATTAACTCTTGGTATTTTGCCGGTGCGTCTGATATTTGCATTGCATAATCCTTGTATGCTTCTACAAAGTCATTTTCTGGTATGCTAACCTTCATGTAAGGGCTTTTAAGCTGGTCTTCAAGGTATCTATCGGCTACATTCATAATAGCTTTAAAATCTATTGTATTGCCTTCCATTAAATAATCGTTTGCGTCCTTTTTATCCGGGTATTTTGCTATATAAACTTTCATATCATAATCATAATATTTAAGGATTTCCCGGGCCCGCTGTTCTGCAAACTTAGGATCATCATATAAAACTATGATCTTCTTTACTGTGTCCGGTATGTATTTTAAATGGCATTCCTGAAGGCTCATAGACTGCCCGGCCACTCCCAGGCCATAATGCCCCATAAACCAGGCCGATATACAGTTATATTCCCCTTCAATAATCAGCATGGTATCTGTTATGTGTTTGAGCATATGCAGGCCGTATAAAGAAGAATGCCCTCCGGGCATATTATCACTTGAAGGGCTTATGTACTTAGGCTCCTTGCCGGGTCTGTTTCGCCTGGTATATAAAAGATTGCCTTCCGGATCCAGGTAATTTATCAATACTTCGTTTGTGCCGTCTTTATATTCAAGGCCCCAGTCTTCTTGAGTAGATTTATTAAAGCCTCTTTTTTCTAAGTAGTCATTCAAACCGGGCCTCCTTATAATTCTTGCAATTTATGTTTTTATGGAGTACCCTTTATGCAAATAGGGATTTTTTACACAAAAGGTCTCCTACTTAAAAGCCGTCAAACTTTTAAAAATTGAATATTTAATTTTAATAAAGCTCTTTTATCAGAAGGGCTTTATTTATTATAACACTTTAATAATTGTTTTAGTTAACATTCTTGTTCCAGATTAGAATTAAAATTATAATAAACCGATAAAACATTTGAAATTTCATCTCTATAATTAACCATAAAATCAACTGTATTCATAAGGGTTGCGGACATTAAATCATTTTCTCTTTTTATTCCAAATTCCATATAATCCCTTAATGGCTTTTGTCCATTATGTGGTAATGCTTCTGATAATTTATCTATAACGGCTCTTTGTACATCTTTTTGTTCGTTGTGATATGCGTTTACATAGGGTTGCATTTTTTCCGATATAAACTTATAGAAGGATCGCCTTATATGGTCATTAATCTCTATATTTTTTCCTCTCTTTTTTAGTGATTTGTTTAGATAATCCGATAGCTCTTTTTCTATATCCATGTTAACCTCGCTTCCCTCTAAAGATCCTTTTTAATACCGGGGTTTTAATATATTCCCTTAATTCTTTTATATCATCTCTTAAGCTTTGGATCTCTTTTTTCTGGTCTGCAATATTGCTTAATGTAGCTGTTAAGGTATTCATTAACTGTAACTGCTGCTCCTCTGCTGCTGGTGCTGCGGTTATATTACCCGGTACGTCATCTATGTTAATTTCCTTCTTAAAATGTGCTTGTAGCTGTGCGTCTATGTCTTCTGCGTTTCTGCTGCTGTTAACATGTTCGCAGATTAAACGCAAGGCTTCGAGGGCTTCTTGGGTATATCTTTTACTATGTCCTTTTCCGGCATAGTGAAAATATTCCGGGTGCCGGTCTCTGTAAAATCGGGCCGTACTTTCCGGGATCTTAGTAAGTTTTGCCATTTCCACTATGGTATATAATTTCATTTATTGCCAAATATTACTTTCTTTTTTTTAGCTTGATCTCGTTAAATAACTGCATGCCATTTTCAACATCAATATTTGCAAGCGTGATATAAATTTGTGTTGTTGAAATATCAGAATGCCCTAAGATTCTTCTAAGCGTTTCAATGTCTTTTGTTTGTTTATAAAACATCGTTGCATAAGTATGTCTTAAGGTGTGAGGTGAAACGTTTTTTGTAATTCCGGCCCGGACTGCATATCTTTTAATCCAAACCTGAATGCCCCGGACTGTAAGTTTATTACCAATCTTAGTTTCAAAATATCCTTCCGGGACTTTTTTAACTATACAGAAAAAATATTCGGTTCCCGGTGGTTTAGTATCCTTCCAGGCTTTTAAGTATTCGCAAGTATTTAAAGGTATTGATAAATCCCTATCAATGCCGCCTTTACCGCCTACGATCCTTAATTTGCTTTTAGTAAGGTTAACGTTGCCTGGCTTTAGATTTACAACCTCAGAAACTCTAAGGCCCATATTTAACATTAATGCAATAATTGCCCGGTTCCTGAGGCCCGGCAAGTATTTTTTATTAGGGATCCTGAGTAAAGCCTCGGCTTCTTCCGGTTCTAAAATAACTGGTAATTTTTTTATTCTGCTCATAGTGTTTTTTTAGCTTTAAATTTATACTTATAATGTGTATTATACGCAATAATAATTGATAAAAAATGTATTGTCAAGAAAATACGCAATAAAGATTAAATAATATAATTAAATGGCTTCGTACGATCAATTACAAGGCCTTTAAATTTTGGGTTAATATAAAACCTTGCCTGAATTAACCGCATATTCCGAAGGTCTCTCCGCAACCAGGGCAGATCCAGCAGCCTATGCCGTTTTGTATCATTCTGATCATGCAGTCCGGGCATATATGATTTAAAATTAGCTCTTCTTTTGTATCGGTTTTATTCATTCTTTTTGCTCCTTTAAAAGGGTTCGGGTTTACCCGATAAACAGTAAGTGTTATA
>JBBQDW010000149.1:0-4583 GCA_038320085.1 Candidatus Humimicrobiales bacterium | reverse complement strand
ATAATCCCGCTTACATCAAACGGAATCAGCCCAAGAGTTCTGTGCTGGATTCCTCCTGCACAGATTTTTTTCCGCGGGAATACTGCCTTTTCGAGGATAAGTGTACTTATATTGTTCTGCGCCAAATAATATCCGAGCAGGCTGCCAGCAGGGCCGCACCCGGATATTATTACATCAAAATTATTATTCATAGTTGCAATTATTTGAGCAATTTATTAGAGAAACTTATTATTGCAATTTAATTGAGCAAATTATTAGAGCAATTTATTTTTTTCTGTAGTCCGCAATATAATTCATGCCGTAAGCATCACGCCCTGCAAGAAAATCAGCAGCTTTCATGGCTGCAATCAGACCCTCAATAAGGGGATCAGTAATCGGAGCGGTCAGCCCGTTGATAATAGACATGCTTATAAAATGGATATTTAGAAGATCCCTGTTTGGCATTCCAAAGCTTATGTTTGAAGCTCCCATTGTTGTTGAAACCCCGAATTCTGCTACTATCTGCTTCATGGTTTCAAGAGTAATCCTGCCGGCATTTATATCCGTCGATGCTGTCATGACAAGGCAGTCAATCACCAAGTCATCCCTTTTAATTCCCAGGGATTCTGCTCTTTTTATAATCTTTCTTGCAACTGCAACCCTTGAATCAACATCATTTTTAATCCCGCCTTCATCCATCGTAAGACAAACCACTGCGCATCCGCTTTCCTTTACCAGAGGCAGTATCTCTTCCATTGATTCCTCTTTGCCGTTAACAGAGTTTATAAGCGCCTTATAGGGATAGACTTCCAGTGCGGCCCTTATGGCTTTTGGATTTGCTGAATCTATACAGATGGGCCTGTCGGTTACTTCCATTACTCTTTTTAGCGCTTTTGGAAGCATATCCACTTCATCTACACTTACTGCCCCTACGTTAACATCAATAATATGAGCTCCGGCCTGAGTCTGCCTTATAGCATCACTTTCAACGATATCAAGTTTTCCCAGTTTTAATTCCTCGGCAAGGCTTTTACGGCCAGTGGGATTAATTCTTTCTGCAATTATTACAGTTGGCAGCCCCTGCCCGAATTTAACTTCAGTATTTTTTCCTGTTACTACAGTAGCCATTTGTTTTCCTTTCCAATAATGTCTTTTTAAGTTTTGTTGTTAATTTTATTTTTCCTGATTAATGTCATACCGAATAAAAATTTTTATAAATTTCAATAAAGGCCTTAAGAAACTTATCGTCAATTTGGGGCGTGGCAAAAGAAACCCTGATATAGCCCGGAATTCCCAGATTTGCACCGGGCCTTACTATAAAACCATTTTTCAACAGCTCTTCAACAATGGCCTGGCTTTTCTCGCCCGTTTTTACAAGAACAAAGTTTGCAAAAGATTCTACATATTCTATTCCGGCTCCCTCAAAAGCCAGATAAAACTTTTCCTTCTCGCTTAAGATTATATTTCTTATCTTTAAAATATATTCTTCATCAGCAATCGCGGCACAGGCAGCTTTTTGAGCCACGGAGCTGACATTAAAAGGCAGCCTGATTTTATTGAGCCCTGTTATTATTTCAGCATCTGCAACACCAAATCCAATCCGTAGACCTGCAAGGCCGTAAATCTTGGAAAACGTCCGAAGTACTATAAGGTTAGGATTTTCATGGATATAAGAAACCGTATCCAATTGCTTATTGGGGGGCATATATTCGTAGTAAGCCTCGTCCATTACTATCAGGATATTTTTACCTGCATTCTTTAGGAGATATTCAAAATCCTCTTTTGAAATTATCGTTCCTGAAGGATTATGGGGGCTTGCGATAAAAATTGCTTTTGTATTGCTGTCTGCAGCGCTTAGGATTGATTTTATATCCTGGGAAAAATCCTTAAGCAAGGGGACTTTTTTTGCGCTTCCGCCTGATATAAGCGCAGATTTCTCATAAATCAGGAAATTCGGATCCCCGGTTACAATATTATCCTGCCGGTCAACAAAACAGTCACATATCATTTCGATTACCTGGTCGGTTCCGTCACCCATAATAATATTTTCTTTTGAAATATTGAATTTATCGGCAATGGCTGCCCTTATATCATATGCATCACTGTCAGGATAATAGTTTACACCGTCTATGCTTTCCCTTAGCGCATCTTTAGCTTTATCTGACGGGCCAAAAAGATTCTCGTTAGAGGCAAGTTTATGTACCTCTTTTAAACCATATTTTCTTTTTATTTCTTCAATGGTCCGCCCTGCAACATAATCAGGGAGGGCATTTATCCATGGCTTTAAACTGGTTTTCATTTTTATTAAATATCCTTTTTAATCTTCTTCAAATCTTATCCTTACCGAATTATTATGGGCAAGCAGGTTTTCGAACTGTGATAAAATTTCGATATATTTTCTTTCTTTCTTTAAATGTTCCTTGTCATAAAATGCAACACTACTCTTTTTGCAGAAATCATAAACTCCAAGCGGCGATGAAAACCTTGCGTTACCGCCCGTGGGTATCACATGATTTGTCCCGCATATATAATCTCCTACTGCAACAGGAGTATAATTACCCAGGAATATGGCCCCGGCATTTTTTATACCTGAAAGCACCCTGTCGTAATCTGTTGCCATTATTTCAAGATGCTCCGGAGCAATCCTGTTACTGATATCAATCAAAAATTCCATGTCCGGATTAAAAAATATTCTGCAGTTACTCTCAAGGGAGCGCACGACCATCTCCCTGTTAAAATTATCCGGATATTTTTCACAAAGTATATCCAGCTGCAAATAGACCTGGCTGATTGTCTCTGATGCAATATCCTGCCCGGTGGTCAGCAAGATACTTTTGGCGTCTGGATCATGCTCAGCCTGGGACAAAAGGTCAGCAGCCACAAAAGCAGGATTTGCGCTTTCATCAGCAATGATAAGCACTTCGCTTGGTCCCGCAAGGCTGTCTATCCCTACAGAGCCATAGACAAGCTTTTTAGCCGCTGTCACATAAATATTGCCCGGCCCGGCTATTTTTTCGACCCTTTTTATTGTTTCAGTTCCGAAAGCCAGCGATGCAATCGCCTGGGCGCCGCCTATCATGTAGACTTCCCTGATATTTAAAAATGAAAAAAGGTATAGAAGAATCTGATTGATTTTTCCATTTTTTTGCGGAGGAGTACATACAGCAATTTCTTTTACTCCGGCAATAGCCGCCGGTACAACCGCCATAAGAACAGATGAGGGATAAATATATCTGCCGCCCGGAATATATAAACCGGCTCTCGATATCGGGTTTGAAATCTGGCCAAGCCTTCTGCCTTCGCCATCCCCGATAAACCATGTTTTAGGCTCTTTCCCAAACTGGGCGCTGTGATACTCGACCAGGTTTTTATAGGCAACACTTACAGCTTCGACAAGTTCAGGATAGTTTGCAGTGACTTCCTTATGCGCCCTGGCAATTTCATCCTCCGGGATTTTTAAATCATTTATAGATTTTGCGTTAATGCCATCAAATTTTGCGCAATAAGAAAAAAGCGCCTTATCTCCTGAATTTTTAATATCCTCAATAATTTTTGAAACATCACTGATAATGCCTAAATCAAAAGTCACATCCCTTTTTAAAAGGCCTTCAATGTCTTTGAGGTTTTGCGGCTTTTCAATTTTTAAAAAATCATTCTCCATGGCTTAAATGATTACCTGTTATTTTAAAATTTTACTTTCTTAAATATCAAGATTAAACTTCACGCGTTCAAACATCCCGGTTAAACTTCACGCGTTCAAACATCCCTGCTAAACTTCAAATGTTTAAATATCCTTATTGAATTTTACTTGCTTAAATATCCCTGTTAATATATTAAAAAATAGTAAGAAATACAAGAATGAAAAGTATGCTTAAAAAAATGCTGCTTCATGTATGCTGCGCAAACTGCGTTTTACATCCATACGAGATCTTAAAAAACGGTTTTGATGTGACATTGTATTTTTATAATCCCAATATCCATCCCGACGAGGAATATGATAAAAGATTAAACTATGCCGCCAGAGTGGCAGAAAAGTACAATCTCAGCCTTATAGAGGGGCAATATGATAAAAATAACTGGCTTGATGTGACTTATGAATACAGGGATGAACCTGAGGGAGCCAAAAGATGCGAAATGTGCTTTAGCATCCGCCTTGAAAAAACCGCCTTATTTGCTTTAGAAAACGGGTATGACCTTTTTGCCACAACCCTGTCTGTAAGCCCGCACAAAAACTCAAAAATCATAAATAATACAGGTAAAATGCTTTCTGAAAAATATGGAGTTGAGTTCCTGGAAGCTGACTTTAAAAAACAGGATGGTTTTAAAAAGACCATCCTGCTTTCAAAAGAGCTTGATTTATACAGGCAGGATTACTGCGGCTGTATCTACAGTATGAGAAGTGGCAAATAACTAGCTGCAATTATTTCTCTATTTTCTCTGTTTTCTCTATTTCTTCCATTTTATCCATTTTATCTGTTTCTTCCATTTTCTCCAGTTCTTCCTGCATCTTTGTAATCCTGAACTTTTTTACAAGATAATTTATCATTATCAGTACAGCGATTATTGTAATTCCGTCAAGGACGTATACCACTTTTATTCCCAAA
>JBBQDW010000148.1:0-4710 GCA_038320085.1 Candidatus Humimicrobiales bacterium | reverse complement strand
ACCTCTGGTTAAACAGGGCTATACCATCAAATCAAATTCTTCTTTTGATGCGCCGCACTCCGGGCAGGTCCAGTCTGATGGCAGATCCTCAAAGATTGTTCCCGGGTCTATTCCATTATCAGGATCCCCGAACTCAGGATCGTAAATATATCCGCAAACATTACATTCCCATTTTTGCATGTTTTTTCCTTTCATAAAAATAATTGACTATAATATTTTATAACAATTAAAAAATGCATAAAAGAGCAAACTGTAATAAAATTAGAATTTAAGCAAAAAAGTAAATAATTTTATTTAATGATTTTTAAGGCTTTTAAAGGCCGTCTCAAAAAGCCAGCCCGGATAATTTTTTTGTTTTACCCTTTGCGGGTAGATAGTTTTGCTTTTGCGGTACAATTTTTTATGAAATCATTTCGGCTGAAGTTGAAGACATGGACAACATAAAGGATCTTAAGAATAAAAAAATCATAAATGAAAAAATAACTTTAAGAAAAATCAGGAAAAGCGACCTTTCTGCCTGTGTCAGATGGTTAAGTGACCCGGAAGTCACAAAATTCTTAAGTGACAGCGTCAAGAACGTGACTGATGAACAGGAGTTGGAGTGGTTTAACTTTATTGCTTCTTCCGCAAACGATATGGTCTTTGCAATAATTGCCAACAGGGACCGGGCGCATATAGGTAATTGCGGACTTCATAAAATCGACTGGCAGCAAAAAACATGCGAGTTTGGAATTTTTATCGGGGAAAAAAGTTACTGGAACAAAACTTACGGCACAGAGGCAACACGAGCCATTGTTGATTTTGTCTGTAAAAACCTAAAGTTTGAGAAAATCAGGCTTATGGTCTATGAATATAATCACAGGGCAATAAAAGTATACGAGTCCTGCGGTTTTATCAGCGAAGACATCTTGAAAAAAGACCATTTTTATAACAATATTTACTGGGATACTTTTGTTATGGAATATAAAAATAGAGGTTTAAAAAAATGAATGTATATTCAAGCAGGCGAACCGTATCCGGCGGCTCAATTATTTTTATAGTCCTTTTTTTCCTGATATTTATTGGTTCAGGCTATCTGTTATTCACCGACAAAGGAATGTTTTGGGACTACCTGCCTTTTATCTGCATACCTTCACTTGTTATAACTTTAATCCTTCTTATCTTTTACTTCATAAGAAGGAATTCATCGGGCTTTGTTTTTACCATTTTTTTCCTGATATTCTTAAGCGGGTCCATCCTGTCAGGTATATTTGGGCCCTTTGCGCTTATAAACTCTGCAACTGAAAACTATTCTAATAAACAGTATTCAGACGCAATTATAAATTATAAAAAAGTCCTTGATACCTATCCTAATTCCAGATATGCAAAAGAAGCTCTTATAAATATTTCAGACAATTATTACAGGAATGGAAACTATCAGGAGGCAATTTTTTATTATAAAAAAGCAATAGACGGCAAAATTATAGATGGCGAAACCCTGGATATTTATAAAATCTTTGCAGATTCATATTTAAAAATAGCAGATTCTTATTATAAAGCTGAAGATTTTTCCAAAGCTGCGCAAGATTATCAGCAGTCTGTCTTCTATTTTGAGCAGATACTTCAAAAATACCCTGAAACAAATGATGCCTTTATAGCAAAATATAAAATTCCTGAATACCTTTTTAAAGCTGCGGACTGCTTAAAAAGAGAGGAAAACTGGGAGGATTCCATCAGTGTGCTAAAAAATATTATTGATAAATATCCCGACAGCGAATTTTATTCAAAATCCTACGGAGCCCTTTTCGATATTTATATAAGTAAAGCTATGGATATCAAGGAAAAGGGTGAATACAGGAAAAGCATAATTGAGTTTTTTAAAATATACGACCTGGATTCTGCCTTACTGGATCTGGTTCAATCTGAAATCAAATACAACCAGGATAATTTACTCGCAGACATCCCGCCAAATATTTTAATCCAGGCTGCAAATGATTTTTACAAGCTGATGGATTACTATAAGTCCCTTATAGTTTACGACTACCTGCTGGCAAAATATCCTGAAAATGAGCTCATGGTCACAGATAATCTTGTAAACATAAAAATAAAGAACATGAGCGAAAAGCCTTATGATGCCATGCCTGAATTTTCGGTGACCGGCAGCTTTAAAAAAAATGGAAACTTTAAAATTACTTTGGACAACAGGACAGAGTTTAACATTACCGTATATCTGGGTGGAGCCGAAAACAGGATTGCCAGGCTGGAAAAGAAAACAAGGGCTGAGGTGGAGATAATTGCGGGAGATTATGAGATAGTTGTAGAGATCGGTAATCCGGAAAGCACCCTTCTTTATGGCAAGGCTTCCTTGGAGGACGGAAAAAAATACAGGGGTGTTTTTGAATTAAAGTCTTAAAAAATCATAATGCGCAACTGATTAAAAATCATTTGCAGGAACCACTTTTTCATATCAGGATTTGTTATTGATGAGGTAACATCCTTTAAAGCCTTCGCGAAATAAATGATTTCCTTAAAAATCAAATCCCTTTGAGGCTCTGGTCTATAAGGGATTTTATGTTCTCGTCCAGGTAAGTCCTGACACTGCCCTCGTCCGTTTCACGGCTGATAATAAGACTTGTCTCAAGATCTGCCATAAGCTTTACGAGCAGATTCTGCCCCTCTTCAAGATTTGCTGATATCCTGATTTCATCATATGACTTAAACTGCTGCGAAAATTTATCCATAAATGAATTGAATTTCTCAAAAGAGTCCTTTAGCGGCCCTACAAATGCTGACTTCTGCCAGAACCATTTACCCTTATTTTTTGCATTATACATATTCAGTAAACCAAAAAGATAGTAAACATCGGTGCCTGACCTATTGGCGATATAGTTTATAAGATACATTCTCCTTGGCATGACCTGGACTTTTTTTAATTTTACAATGTCTAACATGCTGTCTAACATATTTTTCCTTTTTTTCCTTAAATTTTATTCCTAATTCTTAAATTACTTTTTTCTCTTAACAAAAGATAATTATACTAAATTGTATTAAAATAAAAATTAAAAATTAAAAATACCTGTATCTCCTAAAGAAAATCTTAAATATTCCCCCTTTGCGCCTAAGTTCCCTTTTGGTGAGGGCACCCTGTAACAACCTTTTGGTGAGGGCATCACGCAGCAACCTTTTGGCGAGAGCATCACGCAGCAACCTTTTGGTGAGGGCATCACGCAACAAAAATTAATCACCGAAGCCACAGATATTCTATAATTAAAAGTAAAAAAATCACTGCAAGATAAGGGCTGGAGAATTTAAATAAAATCCAGGCAAGGTTTTTTTGGTTTTTTATAACAAGCAAAATGCTTATTATCAATATCGCCAACCCTGATAAAGCCGATAAAAGGACATATAGGAGACTTAAGTTGAAAAAAATTCCGATAAATACTGAGAAAAAAACCAGCATGAAATTCAGTATGCCTATCAGTATAAATACTTTCCTGCTTTCCCATATTACGGGAAGCATGGGAACTGAAGCTTTTTTATAATCCTCTTTATAAAAATATGCCAGGCTCCAGATATGCATCGGGGTCCAGATTATCACAAGCAAAAACATGATAACTGCCAGCAGGTCGATTTTTGTCTTTGCTATTGCGGCCCATGCTGCAAGCACCGGCATCCCGCCTGCAGGCGCGCCAAATACAATATTTAATGGCGTCCTTTTCTTGGAAATGGCATTATAAATAATCGCGCTGTCCAGAAAGCCCAGGGTTATAAAAATTGCGGCAAGCCAGCCGGTAAGCGCGCTTAGCCCAATACCTGCCAGCACAAGGCCTGACCCGAATATAAGCGCATTTCTTGGGGGCGAAATCACACCGGAAGGAACAGGGCGCCTGCTGGTCCTTGCCATAACAACATCCATATCCCTGTCGATATAGGCCGTGACGGCATTTGAACCCATTACACTTAGTATGATTGCGGCAGATATTAACCCTATTGCTCTCCAGTCAAAGCCATATATCGTGGATGCTATAAGGGCTGAAGTAAAACCTGTAAAAAAAAGAAGCGCGACAAGTTTTAACTTGGTGATGGCTATGTAGCCTTTTATGGTTTTTTTAATCCCGGAAGACACCAGTTAATATCACTCCTGCCGGATAAAAGTTTTTTCAAAGCTGCGGATAAAATTGTTTTTTTAAGCTGCGCAATTATTTTTGCGGCCAGCCGTATCCTTCAAATTTTTTATACCAGTCTTCAATGTTTGCTTTTGTGATAGACTCTATGGCGTTTCCATAAATCATCTGTGCTCCTGCGTCATTTACTCCAAGTCCCAGGGATTCATAACCCGGCTGTTGTGCCCCGCTTGCAGTAGAGACGGACCCACCGGATTTTGGAGGCGTACCCATCCATGTTTTGAAAGATACATAGCCGATTGCATAGCCTATAAGGTATGGATCCCAGAAAAATCCTTCCTGGAGGATATCGCCGGTTAGATACTCCCCTATGGTCACCGGAAGACCCATGCCCACAAACATCACTTTGCCTGTAAGGCGTTTTTTTGGAATAATCTCCCCTGCAGCTATTCCGGTAGTCATTGAATTACCGATGATTAATTTCAAATCTTTATTGGCAGTTAAATATTCTGTTAATTTTGCTGCAGCTAATTTTGAATCTTCGCTATCTTCAAATCTGTCGGTCCCCTTAGTATAACCAAGTATATTGGAAAGCCCGGGCGCCTTA
>JBBQDW010000147.1:0-4843 GCA_038320085.1 Candidatus Humimicrobiales bacterium | reverse complement strand
TCAAATGCAGCTCATTATTTTTTATAAAATTTTACTTGTCATTGCATCCTATCTTTTAGGCGCAGTTCCTACCGGATATTTAATTTATAAATTAAAAAAAGGCGGGGATATCAGAAATGAAGGCAGCGGCAATGTAGGAGGTACAAACGTAACAAGGACAGCAGGGGCATTTGCAGGTGTGCTTACTATCGTTCTGGATGCTCTGAAGGGCTTCATACCGGTACTTGCACTATATTTTTTATTCCCTAAGGACCTTCTTCTTCTAGTCTTTGTTGGCGTGGCTGTAGTTCTTGGACATGATTTTTCTGTTTATCTTAAATTCAAGGGAGGCAAAGGCATTTCGACTTCTTTTGGAGTTATAATCGGGCTAAGCAGTTTTCCATTTACCGATATCCCGGTGTGGCTGCGCATCCTTCCTATTTTTATTGTATTTTTTTCGTGGGCCATAGTTTTCCTGGCTACACGGATCGTATCGCTGGGTTCACTTGTAGGAGCGGGCGTAAGCCCTTTGGCATTTTATTTTACAAAACATTCCCTGCAAGCAGTAATTATAGGGATATTCATTTTTGTCCTGACGCTCATAGCGCACAGGGATAATATAAAAAGATTAATCAGAAAAGAAGAAAAGAAGCTTAAAAGAAAGGGGACTTGAGTTAATTATGGACATAGAGATAGGAAAAGGTAAATCAGGTCGGCGTTCATACGGTTTTGATGAGATTGCTATCGTGCCAAGCCGGCGGACTCGGGACCCTGAAGATATTGATATTTCTGCAACCATAGCGGGCCATCGTCTGCAGATACCGATACTTGCTTCTGCAATGGACGGTGTTGTAGATGTAAGGCTTGCTAATGAAATGGCAAGGCTTGGAGGGCTGGCTGTTTTAAATCTCGAAGGAATTCAGACAAGGTATGACAATTCTGACGAGATGCTCGAAAAAATAGCGTCATTTAATGACAGGGAAGCGACGTCGAAAATGCAGGAAATATATAAAGAGCCCATTAAGTTGGAACTTATCCGTAAAAGAATTCGGCAGTTAAAAGAAAAAGGCGGCATTTCAATAGCCTCTCTTACCCCTCAGAAAATAGATAAATATTATGAGGCAGTAATTGATGCCGGACTTGACATACTGGTCATCCAGGGTACTGTCATTAGTGCCGAGCATGTCAGCGCCACAAAAGAGCCCCTTGACTTAAAACAATTTATACCCAAATGCCCG
Source organism: Candidatus Humimicrobiales bacterium (assembly GCA_038320085.1). Lineage (GTDB taxonomy): Bacteria > Actinomycetota > Humimicrobiia > Humimicrobiales > Humimicrobiaceae > Fen731. The sequence continues at coordinate 3,626 of JBBQDW010000147.1, read as the reverse complement.
ATACCGGTTATAGTCGGGGGATGCTGCTCATTTTCAACAGCTCTTCATTTGATGCGAACAGGCGCTGTGGGGGTCCTTGTTGGTGTGGGCCCGGGGGCAGCATGCACAACCAGGCAGGTGCTGGGTATCGGGGTGCCCCAGGCAACTGCCATCGCCGACGCTTCAGCCGCAAGGTCAAGGCACCTTGATGAAACCGGGCAGTATGTACAGGTTATTGCAGATGGGGGAATGCGTACGGGAGGCGACCTGGCAAAAGCCATTGCTTGCGGGGCGGACCTTATCATGATAGGTTCCCCGCTTTCACGGGCAAAGGAGGCACCGGGCCACGGCTATCACTGGGGCATGGCCACATTTCATCCTGATCTTCCAAGAGGAGCCAGGGTCAAAACAGACATAGCCGGGAGCCTTGAAGAAATACTTCTGGGGCCGGCCCATATAACTGACGGCACATTAAATCTTTGCGGCGCGCTCAGGACATCAATGGCCACATGCGGGTATTTAAATATAAAGGAATTCCAGAAAGCAGAAGTAATGATAGCGCCGTCAATTAAGACTGAAGGGAAGTTCCATCAGCAAAGCCAGAAAATAGGTATGGGTTAATGGAAAATATTATTGTTCTTGATTTCGGAGGGCAGTATAGCCAGCTTATCGCCAGAAGGGTAAGGGACCTAAGGGTTTATTCAGAACTTTTACCCTATGATACTTCGATAGAAAAAATTAAAAGCAAAAAGCCAAGCGGGATTATCTTTTCCGGCTCTCCAAGCAGTATCTCATTTAAGACGTCCGGCAGCGTCTCATTTGAAAAAGCCGGCAGCGCCGCATTTAAGACGTCCGGGAGCGCCTCATTTGAAGAAGCAGGGAGCGCCTCATTTGAAAAATCCGGCAGCGACTCTTTTAAGGCAGATAATACATCGCATACCCAAAAAATATTAAATCCTGAAGATATGTCGATATCGGCCGTAAAAAAATCCCCGGTCGTAGACAGTGAAATTTTTAAACTCGGTATACCGATACTTGGAATATGCTACGGAATGCATCTTATCACTTATCTTCTTGGCGGTTCGGTCACAAGCTCCGGACGCAATGAATATGGAAGGACCGAAGTCAGTTTAAACCTGGGCAGCCCGCTTTTTGATGGTTTGAAAAAATCTGAAATATGCTGGATGAGCCATAGAGACAGCGTGTCAGCGCTTCCAAAAAATTTTAAAATCAGTGCTTCGACCCCTTCACTTCCAATAGCAGGTATAGAAAATGCAAAGGAAAAAATATACGGAATACAGTTTCATCCTGAAGTCGTCCACACTCCGTCAGGAATGGATATATTAAGGAATTTTCTTTTTAATATATGCGGGTGCTCACCCTTGTGGACCATGGTTTCAATAATTGAAAACCAGGTCGCTGAAATAAAAAATATTGCTAAAAATGGAAATGTAATATGCGGATTAAGCGGCGGGGTAGATTCGACTGTTGCAGCTCTTCTTGTCCATAAGGCTGTTGGAAAAAAGCTGACATGCATTTTTGTAGACAACGGTCTTTTAAGGTTAGATGAAGACAAACAGGTCGAAAAAACATTTAAAAAGAATTTTAATATAAATCTTCTGCACATTAAAGCAAAAGAGCGTTTCCTTTCTGAACTTAAAGGTGTAACGGACCCTGAAAAAAAGAGGAAGATAATCGGAAAGGAATTCATAAGAGTCTTTGAAGAGGAAGCAAAAAAAATTAAAGATGTCGAGTATCTTGTGCAGGGCACATTATATTCAGACGTAATCGAGAGCGGTACGCGGGATGCCGCTAAAATAAAATCCCATCACAATGTCGGCGGCCTTCCGGCGGATATGAAAATAAAGCTTATCGAACCCTTAAGGCAGTTATTTAAGGATGAAGTACGTAAAATAGGAATTGAGCTTGGGTTATCTGAAGAAATCGTCAGGAGGCAGCCTTTTCCGGGTCCGGGTCTTGCCATAAGGATAATCGGGGAAGTGACAAAAGAGAGGCTGGATATCTTAAAAGCCGCTGACAGAATAGTGCTCGAAGAAATCAAAAGTGCGGGACTTTATGAAAAAATATGGCAGTCCTTTGCAGTTCTGCCAGCTATAAAAAGCGTAGGGGTGATGGGGGATGAGCGCACATACGCATACCCTATTGCAATAAGAGCTGTTACAAGCGAAGACGCCATGACGGCAGACTGGGTAAAACTTCCATATGATGTGTTGGAGAAAATGAGCAGCCGGATAATAAATGAAGTCGAGGGTGTAAACAGGGTAGTTTATGATATCAGCTCCAAACCGCCCAGCACTATTGAATGGGAGTAGGAAGTATTTTTAATCAGTGTTTTATTACTTAGCCGGTGTTTTATTGTTAATTGTTCTTGCATTATCGTACGGATGACAGTATTGTGCTGTTGCAAAATAATATTTAAATCTTGAATATGCGGGAGAAAAAATTATGGACGACAATTTTAGGGAATTGCTTAAAGATTATAGGGTTGAGATAGACAAAATTGACAAAGGCCTTGTGGATCTGTTAAATCAGAGGGCGATAATTGTGACAAAAATAAAAAAATTAAAAGAAAAACACAACATACCGCTATATGATGCAAAAAGGGAAGAGGGCCTTATAAACAGCATTGTATCTTACAACAAGGGCCCGCTTTTTAATGATAATATTATCCAGATTTTCGAATCCATATTGAGAAATGTGCAGATTCTTGAAAAAGATGAAACACTTTAGTAAGCGGACCGATCATATTTATAGTATAAGACTATATTTGCAGAATGAGACCGGCTGTATATATAGTTTAAGACCGTATTAAGGCCGCCTACTGTATTTATTTTTAAAATTTTATAAATATTTTTTAGCCAAAGGATTTATCATATTATGCCTATTCAGGAAACGCCAAGCGAGAAGCTTATTATCGAAGGATTTATAACAATCATTGCCGGCCCATGCGCCATTGAAAGTTGGGAACAAATAGATTCTGTTGCTGCAATAGTAAAGGATTGCGGGCTTAAGTTTATAAGGGGCGGCGCGTATAAGCCAAGGACATCACCCTACAGCTTTCAGGGTCTCGAAGAAAAAGGCCTGGAAATGATACAAAAGATAAGCAAAAAGTATGGTTTAAAAACAGTAACTGAGGTCACGGACGCAGAATCTTTGGAGGTTATAGCAAAATATGTGGATGTTTTACAAATCGGGACAAGGAACATGTCAAACTTTAGCCTACTTAAAAAAGTCGGGCAGGTTGCAAATGCGCAGAATAAGTCTGTTATCTTAAAAAGGGGATGGGCATCAACTATAAAGGAATGGCTCCTGGCTGTAGAATATATTACTATTTCAGGAAATACTGAAGTAGTCCTCTGTGAAAGGGGGATAAGGACATTTGAGCCGTCCACAAGGTTTACCCTTGATCTTTCCGCTGTTCCGGTGATTAAAAAGCTAAGCAAACTTCCTATCATTGTAGATCCCTCCCACGCTGTCGGCCAAAGTGACCTTGTCATACCGATGAGCAGGGCAGCAATTGCAGTTGGCGCTGACGGCCTTATTGTTGAAGTGCATACTGATCCCCAAAAGGCGCTTTGTGACGGCCAGCAGGCGCTAAATGAACACCAGACAAGGGAAATGCTGCA
>JBBQDW010000146.1:0-4859 GCA_038320085.1 Candidatus Humimicrobiales bacterium | reverse complement strand
AATTTCTTAAAAAAATAAAAATAAATAAAACATTTTATGAATAAAATCGACAATAATAACAACAGTTACAATAAGATTTTTAAAATTGTATCAGAAAACTGTGAAAGTTCTTTGAAAAGAGGAGAAATCATCTCCATTCTTTTTGTGGGAGTCGGCGGCCAGGGCATAATTCTTGCCAGCTCAGTTTTGGCCCGCGCTGCCATAAATGCCGGATATGATGTAAAAGTCTCAGAAGTTCACGGAATGTCACAACGAGGGGGCAGCGTCGAGGGAAGTGTCCGGTTCGGTAAAAAAGTATTTTCTCCAACAATAAATACAGCTGACTTTATAATAGCGCTTGAAAAACTTGAAGCGCTCAGGTACATACAGAAATTGGAAAAAGGCGGGTTTATAATTGTAAACGACTGCGAAATATACCCTTCTTCAGTATCTTCCAGGGAGGTGCAGTATCCTTCAGATATTGAATCAAGGATTAAAGAAATCACGGACAAGAGCCTTTTTATAAATGCTGTTGAAATAGCAAAAAAGTTTAACCAGATTAAAGTATCAAACATAGTGATGCTTGGAGTATTTTCTAATCTGCTTCCCTTCGCGCAGGAGACCTGGTTGGAAGCAATAAAAGAAAGTGTTCCACAAAAAGCAATTGAACTTAATATGGAAGCATTTATGGAAGGCAGGAAACTTTTTCTATGATCATAAGATGATTTGTCTGCCCATATGCTGACCTTAAATAGGTTAAGGTTTTTAATGTGGATGTTTTGATTTGTTTAAGCATTTAAGTTTAATCTTTTATATTTTTAGAAGAAGCGTTTGACAAATAAGAATTTGAAGTTAGATTATAAAAAATTTATTTTGTAAAAAGTTTGGACAGGAGGGAATATGCCTGTAAAGCAATTGACAGTTTTTCTTGAAAATCAGACCGGGAGGCTTGCTGAAGTCGCGCGCATCCTGATGGACGCCGATATAAACCTGCAGGGGTTTTCGACAACTGAAGCAAGGGATTACGGGATTTTGAGGCTGGTTGTTTCCGATACAGAAGCTGCAAGGCAGAAGCTGAAAGATGCCGGATTTACCACACATATTGCCGAGGCTATTTGTATTAAAGTAGAGGATAAACCCGGAGAACTTTATAAAATACTGGATATCCTGGCAAACGCAAAAATAAATATTGATTATATTTACGTGATTGCCCAGACAAAACTTGTCTTAAGCGTCAGCGACATTCCAAAGACTGAAAGTATACTTAAAAAAAACAATGTGATAATTTGTGATTAGGATTTAGGTAAAGTTTATAGCGGCATATATGTTCTTATATCTTTTTGATTAATTATATGTCCGGATTTGTTATTTAGGGCTAATTCACCCAAACGTTTTTTGGCCAGGCTTGGTTTAATCGGGGCATTAACAAAGTGACATGACCAAGAAAATGAATAAATATATTTTTTATAAAAAACAGGAAGGAGGCGTCAATGCTCGGATTTGCAGGAGTTTCGGTTTTTCTGGCTTACTTGTTTTGCATTCTTGCAGCAATTGCCTGCATCATTTATGGTGCAGTTATGTGGAATAAAGATAAGTAGCAAAAACGGCAGGAATTAAAGGCCTCTGCCGCAATTTGAGATCCTGGAATAATAAAAAATGGGTGTTTTGATATTTTTTCAAGCATCCTAAAGTGGTTTTGAAAGGGGAGTGAAGTGAATTTAACTATTTTTATAATTATACTGATTATTTATCTCGCGGCAACTGTCTTTCTTGGCTATCTTGGCTGGAAACGAACTAAAAATGCATCTGATTTTATGGTAGGCGGCAGAAAAACCCATCCATATGTAATGGCGATTTCATATGGCGCCACTTTCATTTCGACGTCAGCTATAGTTGGTTTTGGCGGCCAGGCTGCAAATCTTGGGCTGGGGCTTCTCTGGCTGACTTTTCTGAATATAATACTGGGTATATTTGTAGCTTTTGTTTTCTTTGGAAAAAAGACGAGACTCATTGGCCAAAACCTTGATGCCCATACATTCCCGGAGCTTCTGGGCAAAAGGTATGGCTCGAGAGCAATCCAGAGAATTGGCGGAATAATAGTTTTTCTTTTTATGCCTCTTTATACAGGTGCCGTAATGATTGGTGCGGCATTATTTATTGTGGAAACTACAAAACTTCCGTTTGTATGGGCTCTTGTAATATTTACTTTAATAATCGCAGCTTATGTGCTCGCCGGAGGCATAAAAGGTGTAATGTATACGGATACCCTACAGGGAACTATAATGTTTTTTGGAATGATCGCATTACTTATTTTGACTTATATTAAAACCCCGGGAGGTTTTATAGGCACACACCAGGCACTGACAAACCTTGCTTCGCAGGTACCGGAAAAACTTGCAGCTGCAGGTATGCAGGGTTGGACAACCATGCCTGTTTTGGGTTCACCATTGTGGTGGACGCTTGTGTCATCAATAATTCTCGGAGTTGGTATTGGAGTGCTGGCACAACCCCAGCTTGCAGCAAGATTTATGATGGTAAAAAGCAACAAGCAGCTAAATCAGGGCGTTTTAATGGGTGGGATCTTTATACTTTTAATGACAGGCGTTGCTTTTATTGTCGGAGGACTTTCAAATTTATATTTCTTTGATAAAACGGGTAAAATAGCAATAGCAGCTGCTGAAGGCAATGTTGATAAAATAATACCTGCGTTCATTAATTCCGCTATGCCGCAGTGGTTTGTGTATTTGTTTATGATAACACTGCTTGCGGCTGCAATGTCCACAATCAGCGGACAGTTCCATGCGATGGGCACTTCATTTGGAAGGGACGTATTCAGCAGAAGCAATTATGCGCCTACCTATAAAGAAGAAAAAACAATGAAAGGCGTTGTTTCAACAAAAGTCGGAATACTGATTGGTATTGCTATTGCATTTATATTCAGTATTTTCTCTCCGGCTCTGAAAGATATTCCTCAATTCACCGGAATAATTGCCAAGGCAACAAGTTTGTTCTTTGGAGTTTGTGCATCAACATTTTTACCAATGTATATACTTGGACTTTTCTGGAAAAGAGCCAATAAAGCCGGCGCATTCACCGGAATGATAACCGGAATAGTATCAAGTCTTTTCTGGATGTTATTCATACATGAATCAACTTCAAAAGCTGTAGGACTGGTTACTCTTTTAACAGGGAAAACTACTCTCCTTACGGCTCCTTGGAGCAATATTGACCAAATTGTTATAGCACTTCCGCTTGCATTCATTGTTACAATAATAGTGACGCTTTGCACAAAGCCTATGCCAAAAGAAGCAGTAGACTTTGCATTTAAAAAAGAAATAGCATAAAAACTTTATAATTGAATAAGTGTATTTTCTGGTAGTTTTGAATTATTGCTTAAAATGTAATATATTCTTAAAACTACCAGAAAAGTTTTCAGGAGGTCAATTTTATGAGCGGAATTTACTGGGAAGAAAAGTATGAGACCATGCCCAGGGAAGAACTTAAGGACCTGCAGACAGAGAGGCTGCGACGCACTCTTATAAATGTTTATGAAAATGTAAGTTTTTATAAAAAAAAGCTTGATGAGGCCGGTGTAAACCCCTATAAATTTGATGACCCTGACGATATTGAGAAGATTCCTTTTACAACCAAGGAAGACCTCCGCAATAACTATCCTTTCGGGTTGTTTGCCAGGCAGATGAGCGATATCGTGAGGATACACTCGTCTTCCGGGACAACAGGCAACCCTATTGTTGTAAGCTATACCAAAAATGATATCGCTCTCTGGGGAAACCTTATCGCCAGGGACCTCTACAGCACAGGTGTCAGGGAAAACGATATAATACAGAACAGTTATGGATATGGATTGTTTACCGGGGGGCTGGGTCTTCATTACGGCGCCGAACTTCTTGGCGCAACAGTTATCCCCGTATCGGGAGGGCTCACGGAGAGGCAGATAAAAATAATGAAAGATTACGGCTCCACAGTATTATGCTGCACCCCGTCTTATGCGCTTTATATTGCTGAAGTAGGAAGTGAAGTCGGCATGGATTTTGCAAAAATGCCCCTTAAGACAGGGATATTCGGCGCGGAACCATGGACCGAGGAAATGCGGAAAGAAATTGAGGCAAGGCTTTTTATAGATGCCATTGACATATACGGCCTTACCGAAATAATAGGGCCGGGAGTAGCATGCGAGTGCAGCGAAAAAAAAGGTCTGCATATAGCTGAGGATCATTTTATGGTTGAAGTAATAAATCCCGCAGACAGCAAATCCCTTCCTTTTGGCAGCCCCGGCGAGATAGTATTTACATCCCTTACCAAGGAAGCCATGCCACTGATAAGATACAGGACAAGAGATCTTTCAATACTCGACAGCGCGCAATGCGCCTGCGGCAGGACACACAGCAGGATGAAAAAACCTGCCGGCCGCACAGATGACATGCTTATAATAAGGGGCGTTAACCTTTTCCCGTCACAAATCGAAGAAGTTTTATTGAAAGTCAAGGAGATAGAGCCCCACTATCTGATTGTTGTTGACAGGGTAAACTATCTTGACACAATAGAGTTATGGGTTGAGGTATCTGAAGATGTTTTTGCGGAAAAAATAAATGACCTGGAAAAATTTGAGTCTGCAATTGAAAACAAGCTCCATGCTGCCACAGGCGTTAATATTGATGTAAAATTAAAAGAACCGAAAACAATCAAAAGAAGCGAAGGCAAAGCAAAAAGGGTTATCGATAAAAGAAAGGGCGATGTGATTTAAAAAATGAGTTCTCATACTGCAAAAAAGGATTTCTGGGACCCGGAGATTTCCACTGCAAGCAGGGATAAGATAATTTCTTTGCAGCTTAAAAATCTCAAAGGTACCGTAAAATACT
>JBBQDW010000145.1:0-4896 GCA_038320085.1 Candidatus Humimicrobiales bacterium | reverse complement strand
AGCCATAAGCTTCATTACATATTGAAAAAATTCTACCTTTATCATCAATTACTTTAGAATCTAACAGAGTCAGTGCCTCAGTTCCTGTATTTTCAATAGAAAAACTTACAAAGATAAATTTGCCCTTTATCGGAGATAGGGTTGCTCCAGATTCATTTGCAATCTGTGTCCCCTGATCTTTTGCTTCAAGCAACACCCATTTCATATCTCCAACTTTAACTGATTTGGTCCCTAAAATATTTATTTTAGATCTGTCAAATGTTCCAGGTTCTGAAATAGTTTGTTTATATTGGCAGGCGAAAAAAGAAAATGAAATAGATGCAATCAATATTATAATAAGTAACAAATATGCTAGCTTTTTCATGGCTATTTCCTTTCTAATTAATTATTATTTAAATCTTGAATTATTTTTACTAATAATAACATTCAACTAATTAATATATTTTAAGAAATTGCAACAATAATATCAAAATAATTTCAGTTTGTTTAATTTAATCTAATAATTTGATTCAGGGAATTTAATAAAAATTATAAAATCTGCCCAGAAAATTATTTAATAAAAATTATAAATTAATAATAAATCTTCAACGTATCTATTCTTACAAAGACCTCACAAGTAGATCCAAATACTATAATAATAAGAACTGCATCGTATTAAAATTTGGTCTGATATGAAATCAGAATTAAGAACTTTTTATTTAAATTTAAATAATCTTAATCCATTAATGACCACAAATATTGTCAGGCCAACATCAGCTATTATTGCTAACGATAAATTGCTCAGTCCAATCAGAGCCAGAACCATAAAAATGAATTTAATAATTATTGCAGCAAAAATATTAAACTTTATAGTATTATTGCTTTTTTTACCAAGGCGTATTGTAAAAGGAATGTTGAGTAAATTATCATTCATTAATGCAATATCTGAGTTTTCTATGGCAACGTCAGAGCCAACTGCACCCATTGAGATACCAACTGAGGCAGTAGCCAAAGCTGGTGCATCATTTACTCCATCTCCAAGCATTGCAACATAATTATATTCTTTTTTAAGATTATCAATCTCTTCAACTTTATTTTGTGGCAATAAATTTGCCTTTACCTGTTCTATACCCAGACTGTTTGCAATAAATTCTGCAGAAGCTTTGTTGTCCCCAGTTAAGATTACAGGTACAATTCCTAAATTTTTTATCAACGTAATTAATTGCTTTGATTCCTTTCTCATTTCATCTGTTATTGCAATTATGCCTGTAATAATATTATTTTCACTCATCAAAATTACAGTTTTCCCCTGCTTTTCAAATTCATTTACTTTATTAACAATTCCTCGATCTAATTTAATATTTAATTGTTCTGTAATAAAACTTAAATTTCCAAGAATGTCTTTATGATTGCATATAGTACAAGTTCCCGTAACTCCTTTACCTGTAACTGAATTAAAATCAGAAAATTTATGAACATCTATACCTTCTTGGATAGCTTTATTTAAAATACTTTTTGCTATAGGATGCTCTGAAAATGATTCAAGACCAGCAGCACAGGCCAGGACATCTTTCCTGGTAAATCCATTATAAGTAATAATATCGGATACAGTAGGTTCTCCTTTTGTAAGGGTTTTGGTCTTATCAAGCGCAATAGCTTTTATCTTTCCCATTTCTTCAAGATATTTGCCGCCCTTTATCAAGACTCCGTTTCTGGTTGCATTTCCTATGGCTGAAAATATCGTCACAGGAGTTGATATAACCAATGCACATGGGCAGGATATTATAAGGAGAGTAAGAGACTGGGTAAACCAGTAATTAAATGGCTGTTTAAAAACAAATACTGGAATAATTACAAGAAGTATTGCAATACCAAGAACAATTGGAGTATAAAATTTTGCAAATTTTTCAATAAATTTTTGTGAAGATGTTTTTTTCTCGACTGCTTTATAGGTCAGTTCAATAATCTTTGAAAGTGTATTGTCTTTTGCTTTTTTGGAAACTTTTATTTCAAGGTAACCGTTTCCGTTTTGAGTTCCTGCATAAACAGGGTTGTTTATAAATTTACTTTTCGGGATAGGTTCACCAGTTATTGTAGATTCATCAACAATTGAATTTCCATAGGTCACAATTCCATCCATTGGTATTGTATCTCCAGGTTTTATAACAATAATCTCATCAACATTAATATCGTCAATTGGAATATTTTCATTTTTATCTTTTACTGTTGCTGTTTTTGGTGATTTTTCAATTAATGATTTTAGAGAATTCTGGCTTCTTTTTATTCCAAATTCCTCTAAGTTTTCACTGATTGAAAATAAAATTACAATTATGACGGCTTCTTCAAATTGCCTTAAGTAGAAAGCGCCTATTACTGCAATAGTCATAAGTAGATTAATATTTGAAAATTTTAATCTTACCAGACTTTTAAAACCGCTATAAAAAATCTTCCAACCGATGGCACCTGTAATAAGTAAGAAGAGTGGGAGTTCTATCCACAGATATAAATGTTTATCAAAAAAGGATAGCACCAGAAAAGGAAGAATGACAATTAAAGATATAAGTAACCAAATAAATTTTTTATTTTTAAGTAAATCTTTCATAAGAGCATTAATTATCGGAATTTTTTATTTTTAAATATTAACAAAATAATGCAAGAAAGATAATTATTAAAAATTATTTTAATGGTGAAGAAATTTAACCTGAAAACCCTGTAATTGTAAAATTCATCTTGGATACTTTAAATACCATACTTGTTAAGTTTTCTCTGTTTATAAAATCCTTTTAATATTTTTTAAAAGCTTTTTAACTGATTAAAATCTTTGACTGGTTAATATTTAAATTTTTAGCGATTTTTTTTATTTTCAAGTTAAGGAACTGGATATCGTGATCCTGGAGTAATTTGATATCAAATCCATTTATTGCATACACAGTAAAATCATACAATATTTTTTTTATCTTATCATTTTTAGCTTCTGAAATTATTATTATCGATTCTAATATTGAATCTAAAATAGAGATCATATTCCTGGAAAAATTTAATATTTTATAAAAGGTAGAGTAAAGTATCTCTTCAAAACTTTTATCATTAAGAACAAATCTTAAATTTTCTTCTTTATCGTAAAAATATAATTTTCCTGTATAGCTTTTAGATATTTCCAGCAATATATCTGCCAGGTTTCGAATACAGTGTATTGCAGTATTAGGATCATTTATACCTGTTGATATTGCTCTCAATGCAATTTCCTCTAGTTTTTCAAGGCTGAAAACAATGTCCTGATCAGTATTTCGATAATTACCAATTGAATAGTATTTTTTAAGACTTGATTCTATTTTATCTTTTTCATCTTTGTCTTTTATATTCCAGATTAAAAACATTAAACTTTTTTCCGTTACATAATCGCCCACTCTTTTATCAGCCTCGACTGTGATGTCTTGTTCATTAGAATACTTTATCAATCCTTTTATATCAAAAATCTGGATATGGCCTGCTATATATGGAAATATTTGAACGGGAGTTTCTTTTTTATTCTTATCTTTTTTATTGGATAATCGTAACAAGATCTTTCCATCATCATTTATCTCTTCAATTTCTCTGTTCTTTTGTTTTAGGGTTTTTAATATTTCTTTTCTTGTATTTTCTATTAGATTATTTATCTGGATTGAGACTGTAACATATTGAATAAATCTTATGAAATACCCTACACAAAGGAGTGCCAGAACTATAGCCAGAATTGGAGTGAACACGCTGATATTTGCCTTAACTTCCTGTATTAAAAGTAGTGAAACAATCGAATAGGTAAATCCGGCAATAAAAACTCCCAGCACAGTCTGAGTTAATCTGTCAGAAATAAAATTCTGTAATGTTTTTGGTGAATATTGTGCAGCATACATTGAAAAAACAATCATGATAGTTGAAAAAATAATAGCTGTCATGGTAAGAAGAGAAGTTGCGATGACACTGAGAATTGTTCTAGCAAAATCAATACTTGTATAAAGAAAAACAGGAAAAGTTTCGTTGAATTGATTTATAAAAATTTTATCAATTTCTGTAATTACTATGGACAAAAAAATTGAGCCTAAAATAAAAATACTGGGCAAGAACCAAATACTTGCTTTATAACGAAGAATTATTCTTTTGAACAAATCTTTTTACCCCTTCTTATGATATAAAAATAAAAAATCTATATAGTTCTTCTTAAGCGATCTCTGTTTCCATATCCACCCAGACAATCAGTATCTATATATCGCAGCAACCCCTGTATTGCTAGGCATTTTATCTTTTGGAATCACTGCCACTTCTCCTCTTTTCTTAAGAACTAATTCAGCTAAGTCGTCTAGGACATCATCAAAATCCGGATCTCTTATATTCCCCAAAACTTCCTTTATGGTTCTAGGAGTGTCTTACATTTACTACAACATGCTTTCATTATTGCACATTTATATTATTTATTGTAATAATTAAAACTATTAAAATATTTTAAGATATTAGTCAACCTTTCCACAATGCAAATGAAAGAATGCCGTTAGAGGCAATTGAGTTTGATCCGTCCTTCCTACCCGCAATTCAGAACACCCCACTAAGGCCACAATGCAGAGCATGAAAAAGACATCCAAAAAATATATACTCTCATACGCAAGCCTTGCCCCCAATATCTATATAAGCGGCAACACTTTATGAAATCGGAACTATATCACAAAAAATATTTCAGGAAACCCTCAGCCATCTGACTTCTTGCAGAATTGCCCGTGCAGATAACCAGTATTTTCAGCAAGCCTTTTTTCTGCATATAGCCTCCCTGTTTATTTTTTTTGCATTTTCCTCATCTATTTTTATTTGCATGTCATTTTTTAAATTTTTATACAATACCTCTATAAATTCAGAAGAAAAAGAATCAAGAAAACTGCGAATATTATA
>JBBQDW010000144.1:0-4968 GCA_038320085.1 Candidatus Humimicrobiales bacterium | reverse complement strand
TGTCATCCTGAAGGGTGTCCACAATGCCTCAAGAATAATTGAATCCTGCCCGATAGCCTGGCATATCTCGACCCAGTCTTTGGGAAACATGGGCCGTACAGTGTTTTCATCGACTGCTCCCTTTGCCGGGTCCCCGCCGTAAGCAAGGGTATTGCCGCCATACCTTCCGAGGATCTGTTCAACAATCCTGTCCTCAATTACCACTTCATAGTTAGGTACCCTGTCTACGGGCTGCCTTCTCATCGCTCCCAAAAGCCTGTTTATATCAGGTTCCCCGAAATCCCGGTTAAATGATATTTTGTCCTGTGCCATTTAATTACCTGTCCTTCGAAAATCATTAGTCTGGAACTATTATTAAAAATATAATTATCAGCCTGCAAAATTGATGTCCCTTTGATCATCCTGCACAGCTGCTGAACTTAAAATCTGTCAGTAAAGCCTCAGTCCTTAAGATCAACCTGAGAAGCTGCTTTTCTTGAATTAGCCTGCAAAGCCCCTACCCTTTAGATCTTTAAATGTTTTGTTATATTTACCCAGTTCATCTTCAGTCCTGCTGATATAGTCAAGCGCCCGCTCCCTGTTTTTAAGAACAGCGTTAAGATATATGCAGTCAAGTATTGCCATGTATGACATTTTTGAAGGTATGTCTATCCTTTGATGCCTTGAACTGACGGGTGCCGTGTAAAGGCTGATATCCGAGTGTTCTGTTATGGAAGATTTTTTAAAAGTCGTAATACAAATTGTCTTTGCCCCGTTCTGCCTGGCATTGCGCATGCAGTCAACAACTTCCGGCGAGGCTCCTGAAAAGGATATTCCTATAGCTGCGTCCCTGCCGGTACATTGTGTGGAAATCACTCTTTGGGCATAAGTATCGGTATCATATATGCAATTAAATCCTGCACTTAAAAACTTGGAATAACAATCAAGAGCGACAGGCATTGAATAGCTTACAGCAAAGAAAATTATTCTTTTTGCGCCGGCGACAAAGTCAACTGTTTTTGAAAGGTCATCATAATCGATAATAGAAAGCGTTTCATTAAGATTGTTGCTTACCTTTTCGAATAAGTTCCTGGTTGTTGCCTCTATGCTGTCATCTTCACTATTTTCAGCTTCAATATTTATGCCTATTGCCATGTCCCTTACCAGGGCCACTTTGAAATCCTTGAATCCTTCAAAGCCCAGTTTTTTTGCAAACCTGAAAACTGTAGGCAGGCTTACGTTTAATTTCCTTGCAAGCTTCTCTATCTTGAGGCTGTATATTTCTTCGGGATTATTAAGAATGTGGGCCGCAATGAGATTTTCAGAATCTGTCATATCAAGAGACAATGCCTTAAGCTGAGTGAGGGTATTTATTCTTTTATCCATATTTGTTCCCTACCTGTTAATTTCCACGAACAGCTTGTTTGTGAGACCTAGTTAAGGTTGCCTTGCTTCCAAAGTACATTGGTCATTAAAGTAAATTTTTTACATTTAGTATTATAATAATATAAATTTTTTACATTATATAACAAAGAGGTTTAAAGAATCAATAAGTATCTTTTAAATTTATTGCAATAGCTGTGGGCGGTAAGAGACTTGCTGGAATTAAACCCGAAGAGACTGTTAATAAGAATCGGACCGGACATCAATATGCTGATGTCCGGTTTAAATATGTTTTAATAAATAGTTAAAAATGGAATAATTTACCGGAAAGATCAGCTACAAGAACGGCCGTCTCTATAGCTACCACACTTATAAGTTTTATAAGTATGTTCATTGACGGTCCTGCTGTATCTTTTAATGGATCCCCAACAGTATCCCCGATAACTGAAGCTGCATGTTCCGGCGTCCCGCTTCTTCCTTCTTCCTCAATTTTTTTCTTCGCATTATCAAGAGCTCCGCCCGCATTTGCCATAAATATAGCCTGAGCAAAACCTGAAAGAAGAGTTCCGATGATTAAAGCAACTACTCCCCCGGGGCCCAGCAGGATTCCCACAACTACCGGGATTACAAAAATCATTATACCGGGAGCAATAATCCCTCTTTGAGCGGCCCGTGTAACAATGGTTATAAACGCCTTCGGGTCCCCTTTGGATTTTCCTGCCATTATCTCTTTTATTTGCTTTCTTGCTTCAACAACAACCTTATCTGCGGCTCTCCCAACGGCTCCAATAAGCATGGAAGTAAACAAAAATGGCAGCATGACACCCAAGAATAAACCTGCCAGTATTTTGGGATCCCTCATAAAATCAAGTATAACTTTGACATTTAGAAGCTCTATCTTTGAAAAATAAGCCTGTCCCAATGCAAGCGCGGTAATGGCTGCGCTTCCTATCAGCAGACCTTTGCCGATTGCAGCAGTTGTATTTCCGACAGCATCAAGCTTGTCAGTCGTCCTCCTGACTTCAGGAGGAAGTTCGGTCATCGAAGCGATGCCTCCGGCATTGTCTGCAATGGGGCCATATACATCGATTGTTATTGCAAAAGGAGTCACCGCAAGCATTGAGACTGCAGCGAGCGAGACCCCGTACAGACCCATCTTGAGGTCTGAGGCTCCCCCGGATATGTAAAAACTGAAAAGCATTACAGCTATTACTGTAAGTGCAGGAAGTAAGGTACTCTCCATTCCGTATGCCAGTCCGTTAACCACAAGTGTTGCCGGCCCGGTTTTTGCGCTTTCTGCTATGTTTCTGGTAGGCCTGTACCTTGAGTCAGTATACAGCAGGGTAAACAAACCAATCAAAAATCCTGAGAAAACACCACCGAGAGTTGCCCAGAACAGGAAATTATAAGATGCTCCAAGTGTGTATCTTACAGTAAAGTACGACAATATGATTATACCCACGACCGTTATAAACAATCCTGCAAGTGTAGTGGCGGTGAGCTTGGAAACCGTAGCATTCTCCTTGTACCTGCCGACTATGATTTTTATAATAAATATAGCAAGAATTGAAGCAATTGCCCCTGCAGTAGCAATCACCATAGTCAGTACTATGCTGTTAATAATGAGTGTTGAACCCCTGAATGCAAGAAAACCCAAAAACTCAGTGGCAATAATTGCGCCTACCCAGGATTCAAGCGAGTCCGCTTTCATTCCTCCTACGTCTCCAACATTATCTCCGACATTGTCCGCTATTGTAGCAGGATTTCTGTAGTCGTCTTCGTCAAGTCCGGATTCGACCTTTCCTACATAATCAGCGCCCATATCTGCAGCTTTTGTAAAAATCCCGCCCCCTGTTCTCATAAAGAATGCAGCAAAACTTGCGCCGATAGTAAAAGTAATAAGGATATTAACAACACTTTCCATGCTGTCTATCGGATTTGCGATTGTTTTACCATAATACCAGTAGAGTATATTAAACCAGAAAGCTGTATCAAAAAGGGCCACCGTTCCAAGAAGAAGCCCCGCAGAAGCGGCAGCCGTAAATGCAATGTTCATTGCTTCTCCAAGTCCCTTTTTCTGGGCCGCGTATGTAACCCTTGAATTTGAAGTAGTCGAAATCCACATACCTATATACCCGATAAGGAGGCTGAAACCCATGCCTGTTGCAAATGCGGGAAGGGATGGCCATTCGAGATACTTAAAATAAACCATTACTCCAAACAGTATCTCAAGTACAACAAAAAATATTACCATTATTTTGGCCTGCTGATTAAGATATGCCCTGCTTCCTATAGAAATTGCATCGGATATTTCAATCATTCTCTGGGTACCTCTGCTTTTCTTACGTACAAGAGAAGCAAAAATAATTGCGAGTATCAGTGAGATAACAGCCCCTATAAAAGGTACTATTCTTAAAAATAGCATATTTGGCACTTGGCTATCCTCCTTTATTTTTTTAAAATTATTTATTGCCGGTTACTAATGATTGTCAAAATTTAAAAACTTAAAAAAATTTAAGGTAAATTTTAACAAATATTCCAATAAATTAACAAGATAATTTATTAAATATTTATTGAAATGAGTTATTTATATAAAGTAGATAAAATCATGTAAAGCTATTGCCGGAATTAGGCCCGGTTGCCCCTCCCGGCATATGGAAAAGTCTCGGAAGCAGAATAACCTTTTTCATACCAAACGTGATTTTGTTTGCAATGATTATGTTTTTAGTTCATTATAAATATGATAGTCGTCATAATTTCATAATAGTCATAACAGATATGCTGAAGTTATGTTTTTTTTGAGAAACTTTTAATATAAATATTTATGTGTGGCACATGGAACTGGAACGAAAAAAATACTGGATTTTGTTATTCGGATTAATAATCGGGGCCTCATTCGATATTTTTTTTTACAATAAGACCCTGGGCATTTCCTACCTGATCTTTATACTGCTTATCCTGGCACTTCTCCTGTTTAGTTTCCGGGGGGCCTTAAAAAAATTAAATAATCTGTCATGGCTGTTTACAATTCCTGTACTTTTGCTTTCTTCTACTTTCTTTATTTATTCCAATCCGATATTAAAGGTTTTCAACTATCTTATTATCCCTGTTCTTGTAATAATGCTCACCTCCCTGGTTGCAAATACAAACAAATCAGACTGGTCCGATATAAGATTTGTAGGTGATATTGCAAAAAGGATCTTTGTACCTTTGAGGTTTATTCACAGGCCATTTTTAATATTGTCCAGGATGACTGACCATGACGGTAAAAACAGCAAAAGCAGGGTTCTGCCAAAACTAATTATGGGCATACTGATTTCAATTCCAATCCTGGCAATTATTTTATGGCTTCTTACTTCTGCTGATATTGTGTTTAAAAATATTTTTATAAATATTCCACTTTTAAAAATATTCAAGCATTTTTTAATAATAGTTTTAGTTTCAGTTTATACGATTTGTTTTCTGTGGGCCCTGCTTAAGGCCTTTGATGAGAGGTGCGCCGCATCGGAAAACAATATTAAATATAATAAAACTTCCTGGAAACTGTTTTTGGATCCCGTAGTGTTATTAACCATCCTGTTTTTAATAAATACAGTTTTCGCAATA
>JBBQDW010000143.1:0-4973 GCA_038320085.1 Candidatus Humimicrobiales bacterium | reverse complement strand
AATCTTTTCAAGGAGCGGTTTTATATCATAATTTCCGTAAAGATATTGAAGCGATGTCTCATGGCCCGCTTTTTTTAATACAGCCGCAAGGGACCCGAGGCCAAAGTGGTAGCTCATCGCGCCACCCTTTACATTAAAATCGAGATATGCAAAAAGTACTTTCATAAAATTATATGATAACTATAAAGTTTTTCCATTTTATTTTTTTATTATAAAAATTTATAATACTTGGATGATTGATATCAAGAGATTATATAAGTTTTTACATTTAAAATGTATAAGTAATTGTGTTTTTAATATAATGGCATTTTCAATATAGTCCTATATGCAGTATATTACACTAAAATCAAAATATTTGAACCTCCAATACACGCATAGAGTGATAAAGTAATAAAGTGATAAAGTAATAAAGTAATAAAGTGAATTATTAAAAACTCGGAGTACTTAAAATAAATATGGCTTTAAATAAGAAAGAAATCAGGAAGTATTTTAGTGACCGGGTAAACATCGCAATATTTGTAATACTTGCGCTGGCCTGTTTATACGCCATTTTTGTCAGGTTTATAAACCTGGGGGCACTGTCTTACTGGGGAGACGACGGGCAGACATTTATAGGCACCCTTAGTGTTCTTGAACATGGGTTTCCCTTGCTCCCCTCCGGAAATGTGATGTATCACACTATCCTGCACTTTTATATCCACGCGGCTTCTGCGCTTTTATTTGGGCTAAATGAATTTGCCTTGAGATTTCCAAGCGCCCTTTCAGGGGTACTTATGATCCCGCTGGTATACATTTTTACTAAAGAATTTTCAAACAGATATGCTGCATTAGCAGCAGCGGTAATAACATCGGTAAACATGTGGCAGATCGAGTATTCAAGAGAAGTCAGGTATTATTCAGAATTTCAATTCCTTTATATTTTAAGTATTTATTTTTTCTATAAAGGTTATTTTAAGGATGAAAAAAAATACAGGGTCTGGGCGCTGGTATTTATTTTTCTTTCAACAATAATGGTGCCCATGGGCTTTACGCTTATTTTCCTTTTTATTCCTCTTTTGCTATACAAGAGATTTAAAGGATTTTTTAAGAGGGATATAATCATTGCGCTTGCAATAGTTGTAGCAATGATGGCCGCAGAACTTCTTCACAGGGAGTTTTTCTGGACCGCCGGCCGGGGATTTTCAGAAGTGAATGTTTCTGCTGATGTTGTAAATCCACTGCTTAGGATATTGCTTAAATTTTTCTCTCCCTATGTTCCATTCTATCACCGGATATTCGGTGTCATGTTCCCGCAAATGTATGTGGTAGTATTCTGGGGTGCAGCACTTATTGCGTTATATGCTTTTTTACCCTGGATAAGAAACAGTAAGGAAACCTGGATAAATATATATGAGGGTAAAAGAAACAGGCAGGATGCAGTAATAAATGACGGAGTAATAAATAAGGCCGGTTACAGCATTAAACTGCCATTTAATCTGATATTTCTTTATTTTATTTTCTATTCAAACACAGTTTTTAATGGTATAGGGTTTATGGGTACACAGCAAAGATATATTTATCATGTCCATACCATATTTATTGCCATATACTGTTATATAGCCTTTGAAACAGGAAGGATAATCTGGTCCGGTATAGCTGCAATATATAATATAATTAAAAATCGAAATGCCTTGCGCTTCAAAACAGAATCTCCGGGATCGCAAAATGTTCAAAAGTATTTAAAGAATGCGTTTTACTTACTTGCAGCGGCTATAATATTCTGGCTCACTTTAAGCTGGGTAAATCCTGTTGCAAATTTCAAAATAATATACAGGCAGAATGGTGATCAAATCATAAAAGAGTTTGCTCCCAGCAATACATTTACTTTTCATCATGATGCAAAAACCCCGGGTGAATATATTTTTGAACATAAACAACCGGGAGATATTGTGATTGCAACTGATCTGCTCAGCCCTTATGGTTATACAAGGCAGCTGGATTACTGGCTCTGGACAGGCGGCTTTGCGCAATGGCAGCCCTATGTTTACAGAGATGGAAAAGTATATGAAGAATTTTTTGGAGTGCCGCTTATCAGGGATATCTACCAGTTATTTAAAGTTTTAAATAATAATGCCGATAAAAATATCTGGCTTGTGACTTCAAACTCCATGAGGGTGCCGACGCATATATCTCCTGATGTCTCTGAATTCATATTCAGCCAGAAACAAAACCTTAAAATAACTGGCAAGGATGGGATATGCCAGGCGTACCTTTTTGAAAAAACGGGCGAGAATACAAGAGGCTATTTCTTTAAACCTGAAGATAAAAATATTATAAAATTGCAGTCTGCTGATTTCCCTACCATCATAGGGTTTGGCAATAAGGATAATAAGGATTATTTAAAGTACGGCTGGTCAGGCATTGAACCCCAGGGAACATGGGCCGACAGGTTATATTCAGTGCTTTTCCTAAAATTTAATGAAAGGCTTGACTATAAGATGACTTTAAACATCCAGTCTTTATATGACCCGAAACAGCCCCAGGAAATGGAGATCATCTTCAATAATATGTTAATCGGTAAAATACAATTTGTAGATTCAAAACCGCTCCAAACCATCCTTGAAATACCAGCGGAAATTATAAACACTGAGGCAGGCTCTTATAATACCCTGGAGTTTAATTACAAATATCTTTTGAGCCCGCTTAACCTTGGAGTTTCTCCAGATGCAAGAACGCTTGCAGTATTTTTCCAGAAGATCGCCATAGAGAAAAGCAATAAATAATAACCGGTCAGAATTTTATTTAAATTAAACTTAAGGGAGATATAAGTCTTAAAAGAAAACAAATTGGCAAAATTTATTAAAGAAAACAGGCTTAAGGTCAACAGTTTTCATCCCGTTTTGTGCCTTGAGCGAAGTGGAAGGAATGATTAGAAAGATGGATGAAAAAGAAAAGAATGGCTATGAACCGATGATACAAAAGACCATGGAGAAAAGCAAAAAATCAAGGTTTGCGAACTATTCTGATATGTTTGTGGGTAAAAGAGGATTTTTCGCATTTTTAAAATATGAGTTCCTTACCGTCTGGTTTTCCGGCTGTCCCGGAGCTGCAGGGATTGCGCTCAGGTCAATATTTTATAAGTTCCTTTTTAAAAAAGTGGGAAAAGGGGTTATCTTTGGAAAATCTGTAACCATAAGAAATCCCTATAAAATAATAATCGGCAATAATGTTATTATAGATGAAAATGTAATGCTGGATGCAAAAGGGGCAGACAATAAAGGTATAGTCCTTGAAAACGGTGTTTTTCTGGGACGAAACACTATTCTCTCGTGTAAAAACGGTGACATCATCCTAAAAGAAAATGTAAATATAGGATTTAACTGTGAGGTCTATTCTCTAAATAATGTCGAGATAGGTGAAAACACGCTTATTGCTGCATATACCTATATAGTGGGCGGCGGTCACTCCTCTGAAGATATAGACACAGCGTTCAGGGACCAGGAAAAACATGCAAAAGGAATTAAAATAGGTAAAAATGTATGGCTCGGCGCAAAATCTGTGATAATGGATGGCTGCAGCGTTGGGGACAACTCAATAATCGGTGCAGGCGCTATAGTCACAAAGGATATCCCTGAGTATTCAGTTGCAGTTGGAATGCCTGCAAAAGTAGTTAAAGACAGGAGAGAAAATTCCCATCAGTGATTAAATTTTTAAAGGGTTTTTTATTTCCAGACAAGATATTTGAAAGTAAATAGTTAGCCGGTCTATTTCATTTATTACAACTTTAAACATATTTTTTAAATACTAAAATATTTTTGTTTTAAAATTTCAACTTTTTTATATAATTAAATCTATTATTACTTTTTAAAATATGGGCATCCAAAAGGAGATAGAATGTTCGGCATGAAAAAGGTATTCAAATATCTATTAATTTTTATTGTAGCTGCTTCTTTTATTTTTAGCATCAACATTTCATCCTTAAATGCAGACTCAAAGTCTCAGGTCTCTGATTTTGTTACAAGATTTTATAAGCTTTGCCTTGACAGGGAGCCTGATGCTGAAGGACTTAATACCTGGGTAAATAATCTTCTTTCAAGAAAAATAACGGGTGCACAGGCTGCAGAAGGATTTATAGTCAGCACTGAATTTGTATCTAAAAATATAAATAATAGTGAATTTTTAACAATCCTGTACAGGGCTTTTTTTAACCGGGAACCTGATGCTGATGGGTTTAACAAATGGCTTTCCCTGGTAAATGCCGGTAATTCAAGACAGTTTGTCCTTGCAGGATTTATAAACTCTGATGAGTTCAAAACACTATGTAAAAATTATGGCATAACTGCAGGCAAATCAGATCCTGGAAAAGCACTGCCGACTATCCAGGTTGCAAATATTGAACTGCCGGTTATTGCACTTCACGGTATAGAACCTATGCCTGCAGGAAGGTATGAGACAAGTACCGGCGCATTTGAATTTATGCTTTCAACACTAAAAACTTATGGTTATCAGACAATAACATTTGCTGATTTGTTAAATCACCTTGATAAGGGCAAACCATTACCTGCAAAGCCGGTAATTATAACATCAGATGATGGCTACCAGAATACTTATGCTTACGCTTTTCCGATTTTAAAAAAGTACGGATACAAGATGACAGTTTTTCTTATAACAAGCTATATAGGAACTGATGAAAACTCAAGAAGGTTAAATGAGTTTGATTTTGATGCCAAAGGGGTTCCTCACAGACCTATGCTTATCTGGCCTGAGGTGCGAACAATGAGCAAATATGGAATTGAATTCCAGTCTCATACATGGAGCCACGGAATAATTACCAATATACCGATTGAACAGGCTGAAAAAGAGCTTGCCCAGTCAAAGCATGATATCGAAGTCAATACCGGCAAACCCTGCTTTACTGTGGCATGGTCGCATGGCAAATTTAACGGAGAGTTTCTTTCACTTCTTCCAAAGACTGGTTACCGGGTTGGGGTAAC
>JBBQDW010000142.1:0-5048 GCA_038320085.1 Candidatus Humimicrobiales bacterium | reverse complement strand
GCCGGCAGGAACCAGGGATTTGGTAATGAGGTAATCATCCATCATGGTTTTGGCATTCTTACTGTTTACGCCCATCTTAACAAGATATTTGTATCTGTTGGGGATGAGGTCACAAAAAGCCAGTTGATTGCGGAGTCCGGCAATACAGGTTACTCAACGGGCCCGCATCTTCATTACGAGGTCATAAAAGACAACACCCAGACCGACCCCAAGGCGTATCTACCCTAATGTGTTATCGTGATTTTTCCGCCAAAAATAAACAGTATCTTTATTCTTTCATCTCCCGTTATGACCTGGTGGTCAGTATGGGCAGGAACATAAATAAAATCACTTTTACTAATATTTAAGATTTTACCGGCAATTTTTACCTGCGCTTTTCCGGTCAGTACGTAGAGGGCCTCTTCCACATCATGGCTGTGATTTAAGGCAGTGCTGTTCTTTTTAAAATTTACGATTCCAAGATTAAGGTTTTCAGTGTTTAAAAACCCCTGGGGACCGAAAGCAAATTTTACCCACCTGTCATCGAAATTCTTCTTTTTTATATTTTCCTGGTTAAATATAAGCTCCACTTTTCCCTCACTTTTAAAGAAATAATTGTTAAATACAAGCGTTAAAATAACTAATTTAAAAAATAAGAAAACCTGCTGCGTTATCTGAAATAGCATCTGACAACCTATTCAGTTGCGTCATTTAAAATAGTTTCAGAAAGCATATCCTGTTGCTTTTAAATATTATCAGTTATATTATTATTTATGTAAATTAATGCAAATATATATATATTTTTTTGGGTAGAATTTTTTGGCTGATATTATTAAGCAGATGTATTATTACAGGCATCTTTCAGGCTAAAAAATTTATATTTTAAAGAATTGTAAGAAATAAAATAGAATGGTGGGAATTGCAAATGGCAGCAAATGAACCAGACGCAACAGCAAATTCCGGGTGTTTTACCTGTGAGAAATCCAAGTGCACATGCGGCAATAATGATGATTATATAAAGCAGCTGGTCGCCTGCATCACTAAGGAAGTAATGGACAAATTGGGCAATTAAAACAGTAGCTGTTGAGAAATTCCGGGATTTTATGCGGCCTTAAATCCTGTGGCCTTAAACCATAGGATGCTAAATCAAGAGGCGCTTAAGCATTGGGGCAAAACAATTGGCCTTAATAAATTGATGCTAAATCGCCGGTGCAGAAGCAGTGGAGCCAAAGTAGAAAGAAAATCACTTGTGCCAAACCTGATGGTATCTTAAGAAAATATAAAATCTGCTATAAACCTGTGCGGTAAGCCGATAAATGTTGAGGCTGAGGTATGCATGGTATCTTAAGAAAATATAAAATCTGCCATAAACCTGATTCCAAGGTAAAGCAAAAAGAGGCTGCAGGCAATCAGGATGCCTGTATATATTTTCTGGTTAAAAAACCTTCTGCCGGTGCTTATTAAAAAGCCGATAAACAAATACCACATAAAATCTGCAAGGATATGGCCCGTGTAGAAAGAAGCCACGCCTCCAAAGCTGTGCTGCACACTTTTTATCATGAATGCGGCCCCGACAGTCATCCACCATACATACCAGTATGGATTTGCAAGGCTTATAAGGATTCCTTTGCCGATGATTATGAAAGTGCTTCTGGTCCCGAGATTTTGCGCCATTCTTTTTGTGTCCAGGTCAAGTTTTATCTTTTTTCTTGCCACTGAGACTATTATGCTTATGGCCATATAAATGAGGAAAGCTCCGCCGACAATGCTGATAATTTTTACTGCCAGGGGATTATTTAGATATTTTAAAACTCCAAGGTAAAAGCTTATTACGATTAATAGCTCAAGCACAGAATGCCCTATAACAATAAAAACCGATGTCCAGAACCCTTTTTGGGCGACACTTGATATTACAAGAGTCAGCATGGGTCCCGGCATCAGAGCCCCCGTAAAAGCCACCATTAAAGAGCCTAAGAATATTTGCCCTATATCATTCACCATTTTCTTCCCTGACTACATTTGTCAGCGTTCCAATTTTTTCAATTTCACAGGCAATCTCGTCCCCCGGTCTTAAAAGCTTTTTTTCCTTCATGAAAATACCTACTCCTGCCGGTGTCCCGGTTGAAATAAGGTCACCCCGCTCCAGGGTAACGGATTGTGAAATAAATGATACGAGTTCATTTATTTTAAAGATCATATCAGAAGTATTTGAATTCTGGCGCATTTCGCCATTGACATATGATTTAAGAGTAAGATTTTGGGCATCAGACATGTTTTCTTTCAGGATAATTATAGGGCCGATCGGCGCAAATGTATCAAAACTCTTCCCCCTGAACCACTGTCCGTCATTTTTCTGGCAATCCCTTGCTGTTATATCATTCATTACTGTATAGCCATAAATATATTCTAATACCTGGCTCTCTGCGACGTTTTTCATTTTCCTGCCGATAATTACCGCAAGCTCGACTTCATAATCAAGCTGGGTTGTCTGTGGCGGGTATATGATGTTTTCGCCATTTTTTATTATCGCACTGTTCGCTTTTGCAAACAGGACAGGTTTTTCCGGAAACCTCCCGTCCTGTTCAAGGATATGGGATTTATAATTCATCCCGACACAAATTAATTTCCCCGGCACATATGTTTCAATATCAATCCTGCTGTTATTATCTCCTGGTTCCATGTTTTACCTGTCCCTGACTTTTATGTTTATAAATAGCTTTCTATTTTAATATAATACTGTTTCAATTTCTATGTATTAACTGCTTGGTTAAAAACTTCAATTATTAAAAAATAAAAATGAAGCAATCCTTCCAGACTGGGAAGTGGAGAGGGGGATTGTAAGATTTCGAATCATTTTTAAAGAATTAAATCGGTTCTGGTAAAATAA
The DNA here is from genome assembly GCA_038320085.1 of Candidatus Humimicrobiales bacterium. Taxonomy (GTDB): domain Bacteria; phylum Actinomycetota; class Humimicrobiia; order Humimicrobiales; family Humimicrobiaceae; genus Fen731. The sequence goes on along the minus strand of JBBQDW010000142.1, from coordinate 2,182 downwards.
TTCAATATTTTCTGGAAAATAAAACAGTTTTAGCAGCTGTTATTTAAAGGGAAGTGGGTAGAAGGTGAAGAAATTTACAGAAGATTATGCACTTAATGTCAATCAATCAGCATTTCTTTCAGTATATTCTTAACTTTTATATTATCCAATTCTTTTAAATGACTGGCTTTCTCTTTTAATCTTATTTTATCAATTGCTCTTACCTGGTCCAGGATAACCCATCCGGTCTTTTTTTCGAAATCAATTTTTATCCTTGTTGGGTAATTTCTTGATATAGTGGTCATTGGTGCAATTATAACCGTATCAATACTTAAATTCATTTCATTGGGTGAGATTACAACACAAGGCCTTACTTTTTTTATTTCGTGCCCAACTGTTGGGTCAAGGTCCACCCAAAAAATATCGTATTGATGAATTACCATTCCCAGTCCTTATCGAAATCATTGCTGTTTTCTGATATTAAGATATCTTCTTTGTTTTCGTGCATCTTTTCAAAACTATTTTGCCAGTTTGAACGGGGTTCTTTTATAGCCTCAATGATTACTTTTTTGCCGACTACTTTTATCTCTACTTCATTACCAAAATCACATTCTTTAATAATGCTGGAAGTTATTCTCACACCTTTTGAATTACCTATTTTAATTAGATTTGATTTCATATACTTCTTCTTTACTTGTAATTACAATGTGATTACATTATAGAGTTAAAACAAGAAATTGCAACAGGCAGGACGTACTTATTTAATGTCATAGGCATACGCTATCTTTTCTTAGTCTTAATTCGGTTAACAGAGAAATTGATAAATTATAGAAGCAAATTTTATAACCCGGCTGTCCCGGGGCAAGAATTTTTTAAAAAGTCTTTTAAACTTTTATATCATAGTGCTATAATGCTGAATAATTTTGGTGTATAATGCTGGAAATAATTTGGAGCAGATATAATTATGGGTGTAAATGAAATTCTATTGCTTTGTATTGTGTTTGTCCCTGTAGCCGGTTCATTTATCCTTCCGCTTGTCGGGAGGTTTTCAAAACAGTTCAGGAACATACTTGCACTGGTTTTTGTGCTTGTATCTGTTATACTTTCATTTATCCTTCTTCCAAAAATATTATCCGGTCAAACAATTTCAATTAATTATCCTTTGATACCCGGCATCAGCTTTATTCTTCATGCAGATATACTTGCAATATTCATGGCAATTGCGGCATCGCTTATCGGTGCAGTAATAGTCTTGTATTCCTTTGGCTACATAAGCCACTATGAAAACCAGAATGAATATTACATGATGGTTGTTTTGTTCCTTGGCTCGATGATGGGCCTGGTTTTTTCTGGGAACTTGATTTTCCTGTTTATGTTCTGGGAGATTACGACAATAGTATGCTGGCGGCTGATAGGATTTTTCAGAGGAAAAATCCAGGTGCTGCGGGCCGACAAAGCATTTTTAATAACGGTTTTTGGCGCATTGATAATGCTTGTAGGATTTGTTATTTTGTATACTCAAACAGGTTCTTTTGACCTTTCGGTTATAAAAAATACCATGAACGGCTCCCCTGTATCAAACTTGGTGGTTTTGTTGATTTTGTTTGGCATACTTTCAAAATCGGCAACACTGCCGTTTCATACCTGGCTGGCTGATGCAGGCGTTGCCCCATCACCAGTCACAGCGCTATTGCATGCGGCCGTATTGGTTAAAATAGGGGTATATGTTTTTGCCCGGTTATTTATCGTAACGCTTAAATTAGGCGCAGTATGGCATACAGCCGTTCCTGTGATAGCCGCAGTCAGCATGCTTATATCAGCCGGGGCAGCATATGTTGAAACGGATTTGAAACGGATACTTGCATATTCAACAATAAGCCAGATAAGCTTTATTTTTCTTGGGCTCGCAATGAGTAATGAAGTAGCAATTGCGGGAGGCCTTCTGTATATTCTCATGCACGGCCTGGCAAAAGGCGGTTTGTTTCTCTGTGCCGGCATTATCGAACAGAACACCAAAACCAAAGATATTACAAAAATGGGCGGGCTTATAAAAACCATGCCTGTAACAGCAATATCATTTTTGTTTTGCGCATTTTCAGTAATGGGCATTCCGCCGTTTGGCGGGTTCTTCAGCAAATATATGGTTATTGCAGGAGCAATAAAGGACGGCCAGATAGCGATTGCCATTACATTTTTTGCAGGG
>JBBQDW010000141.1:0-5078 GCA_038320085.1 Candidatus Humimicrobiales bacterium | reverse complement strand
TGTTGAGCATAATGGATTATATAAGATGCTAAGTTTTGAAGGTCTGTTGGTAAACAGGGAAAATAATATCAGGGGTGCATGGTCCTGGATGAAGGTAAAAGATAGGGATAAGATTTATAAAACAATGGTAAATGAAGGATTTACACATCATTTAAGCCTTGTGCATGAAGAAATTACTGAAACGGTAAAAGAATTCTGCAAATATATGGATATAGAATTTGTCAGAGCTTGAAAAAAACTGCAATAATTGTATTTAACGGAGGTCCGCTATGAAATTATTCGGAAAAGAAATGTCACAGCAGGAAATCCTTGACAGAGTGGGAGATATTTCGCAGCTGGGCGGAATCAAAAGCTACGATATGAATGATGGTTTTAGCAGAGGTGTCAGGGCAATTGACGTAAAAACAACCGCAGGGCTTGATATGACTGTTCTTGCAGACAGGTGTCTTGATATCTCATATCTGTCATATAAGTCTATTCCTATAAGCTGGAGATCAGCTGTCCCGATAACACATCCTTCATATTTTGAAAGCAAATGGGATGTATGGCTAAGGACCTTTTATGGAGGACTCTTTACAACATGCGGCCTGACATATTTCGGATTTCCGAGTGTAGATGAAGGCACAGAGTATAATATCCATGGAAGAGCTGCAAACCTGCCGGGGTATAATATATGCCACGAAACGGTATGGGAAGATGATACCTATAAATTCAATATCAGCGGCAAAGCCAGGGAGGTTAAGCATGGAGGCGACAAATTGGAGCTTACCAGAAAAATTACAACAATTATGGATGAACCTAAAATAATGATAGAGGATCGGGTAAAAAATATCGGTTCGAAAAAATCGCCTATTATGATGCTGTATCATTTCAATATCGGTTATCCAATTATTGATGAAGACTCAAAGCTTATAGAACCCAAAGCAAATGTATTTACAAAAGACGAGACCTCAAAAAAAGGTTTTGCTAATTACACAAATTTTGCTGCCCCTGCGTCCGGTTATGAAAATGAGCTTTATTTTCATGAAATAAATCCTGATATTGAAGGATATGGAAATATCGCAATTGTAAATGAAGGTTTTAATAATGGTGAAGGCATAGGTATATGGTTAAGATATAAACAAGACACGCTCCCTTGTCTGACGCAGTGGAAACTGTTAAGTAATGGAGGGGAATATGTTTGCGGTCTGGAACCCGGAAATAATTTTGTTACATCAAGAGAGGAAGCAAGGCTCCAGGATACTTTGAATTATCTTTTACCTGATGAAGAAAAATGCTTTAAGCTGGAATTTACAATTCTAACAGGAAATAAGGATATTAATGATTTTAAAGCTAAATTTTCAAAATAAAATCAAAAAGTTGTTGATTTAATTTACTATAAAAAACGTTTTATACTTATTTTTTGCTGTCACTAATTATAAAATATGGGGGATTTTTAAATGCCAGATAAAAACATAATAACTGGGATCGTCACATATTCCCACCCGCCTGTTTATCACACCACTGCCGAGAGAGAGAAATATGTTAAATCGGAATATGCCAAATTATCCAATTTCCTGAAAGATAATGGTTTTTCTGTTGCTGCTCCGTTATCGGAACTTAGAAAGAGCTCCGGATATTCAAGGTTTGGAATTGGGGATGTGTCCGATCTTGAATTTTGTGTAAACTATTTACGAAGCAATGGAGCTAAATGCCTGGTTGTGCAATTAAACCAATGGACAAGGATTTCACTTATCACAGCTTTAATAAAGGAACTCGATCTGCCAACTGCTTTATACGCCAATAGCGATGGCATATATCCCGGTGAGGTGACAGCCAGCGCCGCAGCTGCCAGTCTTTTCGAAGTGTTTCCCTCAAGGAACTGTTCGCTTTTAGAGCGGTTCAGGGATTCTGAAAAAGAGCAGTTTTTAAGCTGGCTAAAAGGTGTAGGAGCACTTCAAAATATGCGTAGTTCAAGAGTAATAATCTGGGGCGGTTATTATGGAGCAGATATACCCTATACCAGGGATGATGATGCAGCAATAGAAAACAATTTTATAAAAGAAGCCATTCCTGAACAGGAAATGGTTATCATACAAAAGGCTAATGATATTTTAAAAAAAGAACCCGCCAGAATCGATGGTTTTCTTGAATGGTTAAATAAAAATAAGGTTGAAATAAAATATGATAACTCTATGCTGACACATGATGCATTAAGGTTTCAAATCAGCCAGTATTTTGCTGCCAGGGACAGGATAATGGAATTAAAAGATGAGAATATCCGTGGTGTGACAATAAAATGTCATTTTGAAGTATCGACAAATTGCATAGGTTGTACTGAATGTCTGATTCCTGCTTTTTTACCTTTTGGAACTGATAGTGAAAGTTTAAAATCGTCTATTCCTGTTGGATGTGAAGGTGACCTTAAAGGGCTCTTGACAAGCATGATGCTGCAATTTATAAACCCCATGGTACCACCGCTTTTTGGAGATGTAATAACTTTTAATAAAGACTATACAATGATTTCGAATTGCGGTTCCGCGTCTGTATATTGGGCAGGCAGGTCAAATAATCCTGAAGTTTCCCTGCCAAAAGTAAAACTTCTTCCACAGGTCCATGGTAAATCCGGGAGCGCTGTCCATTATTTTACTCCCGAGGACCTGCCTGAAATTGGGGGCCAATATTCCAAACCTGGGAACGAAGGGCCTCAAAGCGTTGTAACGTATGCCAGGCTCTTCAGGATTAACAGGAAATATTTTATGTATTTAGGGCTCGGAAGAATAACCCAATCAGGAGGCACTCATGGCAGAGTGTGGCCAGTAACAAAAGTTCACTTTAACACTGATCCTTACCTTCTGTTTAAAACAAGCCCTGCAAACCACGGTTCACTGACCGAGGGGGATATAACAAGGGAGATAGAGTACTTCTGTAAATATGCAGGTGTGGAAGTCGTAAGATGTGATGACAATAAAAGTCTGGAAGATTTTTCACGAAGAATGCCTTTTATTTAAAAACATAAGTTTATTTATAAAATAACCAGAGATATTGGAGTTTTATGTCAGAGAACCACCTCATAGGAGTTGATATAGGAGTAAGCTTTATTAAAGTCGGAGTCTATGATATTGATGGTAACTGCAAGTCAATCGTGACAAAAGCCAACCCCGGCCATTATCTGCAGCAGGATGTATTTATCCAGAGCAGCGAAGAAATGGTAAAAATTGTCATTTCTTCATTAAAAGAAACAGTCGAAAAATCAGGTGTTAAAAGTTCGACCGTGATAGCTATAGGTTTTTCAGGGGCCATGGGCGGTTTTATGGGAGTCAATAATAGTCTTGAACCGGTTGCAGAATGGTCCATAATATCTGACAGGCGTTATAGTAAGTATGCTTCAGGATTTCTCTCAAAAGCTGAAAGGAAAATAATTGAGCTTTCCGGTTCAAATTTTGCTGTCTTTGGTCCAAAAATATTATGGTGGAAAAATGATTATCCTGAAGTTTACAGCCAGGTTAAGAAATTTATGGGAATCTGCAGTTTTATTATCTGCAGGCTTGGAAAGGTTGCTGCAGAAGATGCAGCCATAGATAAAACAATTACAATATTCAGCGGACTGTCGGATGTCCAAAATTCATGCTGGTCAGAAGAGTTATGCAGCACATTCGGGATTGAAATTAATTTGTTACCAAAAATCGTTGAGCCAGATACTGTAACAGGTTATCTTTCAAAAGATGCGGCAAATTCCTGCGGGCTTTTAGAAGGGATCCCGCTTGTAGCGGGTGCAGGAGATAAGGCCGCTGGAAATCTTGGTGCCGGGCTCGTTTCCCCTGGACAATTAATAGATGAAGCTGCTACTTTTGGCGCCTTTAGCGTCTGTGTTGACCGATATGTCCCTGATGTTGACTATAAGACCCTTGGTAATCTGCCTTCACCAGTAAAAGGGCTATATACTCCTGGAGCATACCTTAATGTGTCAGGGGCCACATCATCATGGTTTGCGGATGTATTTGCAGGAGAGGAAAGCAAAGAAGCCAAGCAAAAAAATCTTTCGGTTTTTAAAATACTTGATGAAAATGCAGGAAATATTCCACCGGGCTCAAACGGTCTTTTTTCGATAAGTCTTTTATCCGGCAGGGGAAGCCCTGACGACCCTGATATCAGGGGATTATATATCGGCCATAGCCTGATGCATAAGAAGGAGCATTTTTACAGGGCCATGCTGGAAAGTTTTGCTTATGAATATGCTTTCTATTTTAATGTCATAAAGAAGAATTACCCTGAGTTGAAATTTAACGAAGTAATGGTGATGGGTGGAGGCGCCAAATCAGATTTCTATAATCAGATAAAATGCGACGTATTGGGTATTCCATATGCAAGGTTAGGAAGGGATGATTTTGCTCTCCTTGGCGATATCCTAATAGCCGGAAGTGCAGTTGGATTGTATGAAGATCTAAAAGAAGCGGCACAAAAATTTACTGTCAAAACAAAAAGATACGTTCCAGACGAGAAAAACCACAATTTTTACAAAAAATATATAGATTTTAATGCAGGAATTTTTGACAGAGTGAGGAATATATATACTGATTTAAAAAATATGAATTTGAGTAATTAAATAAAATCATCTCTTAAAACGTATAATAGTTTAGATTCAAAAAGTCAAAGTGCTAATTTATTTTTCTATCTTCTTTAATATCCTTATTTCCTATAAAATAAACCATAACCACTTAATATGCTGCAGGCAAGATGTTTAACGGGGAATTATTTTTAAAGGAATAACCGGATATAAAAAAAGGGGTTTTTATGAATGCAATACGGAAATTTTTAACGCCAAGGCAGATAATTTTTAGCAATGGCTCATCTAATTATTAATGGTACTATTTTTTATGGGGATTGAAAGTATGGATAAAATGAACAAAGATAATAGTGATAAAGTCCTTAAAATTGATAGGATAGAATCACAAATTCAAAATGCAAGAAATTTACTTAAAGAGTATAAAGGAGATAAATACACTTTTGGCATAAATTGTCTGGGTGAAGTAGCCAAATATATACTTGAATTCGGGGATGATACTCTTTTAATAATTTCACAAAGCAGCTGGGCATTG
>JBBQDW010000140.1:0-5091 GCA_038320085.1 Candidatus Humimicrobiales bacterium | reverse complement strand
TCTTTTTTTAAAAAAAATACATTTAAAGTAAGCCTAAAATTATCCTATTTTGCATCTCTTTTGTAATTGTCCATAGGAACTGCCTATTATATTTTTGAAAAAATGCTGTTTTTTGCTGGTCTAAATACCGCAGGATTTCAGATATTGAACACTTTTTTTAAAGATTTCGGCATCTCCTACAATTTCCAATGTTGAAGCTTCAATATTTGCATCCTTTAGTACCTCACAAACACCTTTAATATCAATAATACCGTCTCCCATGGCGATAGTAGAAAATCCTGCGCCAAACTGTTTAGTTCTCTTGGGCAGCCATTCTTCCCCAAGGTCCTTCCAATGTATATGGTGGATCTTAGCTTTAAACATTTTAGCAAGTTCAACAGGATCAGAACCTCCCAGCCAGCTATTACCTGTATCCAGATTCAATCCTATAGCAGGATCGTTATCAAGATTGTCAAAGATCCTCTTCAATCCTTCTGCTGTGTCAGTTATAGGGCCGTGGTTTTCAATCAATATTCTGACTCCATAGTCATTTGCCATTCTTACAGGTTCATAAAGTTTTTCTGATATTACAAATGTTGCCTGTTCAAGGGTTAGTTTTTTACCCCACTCAGTAAGAGGTTCGCCCTCAGTAGTGATTATGTCCTTAACACCTATGGCTGCGGCCATCTTAATGGCTTTCATTATTTCAGGAGTGCCATACCTGCTGGGTTTGGGCGGATCAATGAGATTTCCGTGAGCGCATATTGTTGAAATCTTCATCCCGTATTTGTCAAACAATCTCTTTACGTCAAATGGATTGTCATCAAGGCTTACTGTCGGACTGAAGCCTGCTGTTCCGAGCATGCTTCCACCGGCATTCGTATCAGTAACATCGGCATACAAAAACCCCATTCCTTTTGCGAGCTTTAATTGTTCCTCAACACTTGCAAAAGGTTTTATTAATAGAAACAATCCTATGTTCATTTTTCCCTCCTGAAATTATTTTTTACTTTAATTTTTAATCTTATTATAAAAAAGCATTATTTGCTGTATAGTTAAACTCAATGAAATCATAAAAATATTATAATTCAAAAATCTTAAATAAATCTTAACAATACCTTAAGCTTTACAGGAATTTTTACCTGCTTTGCTTTCCGGACTAAATCAATAACTTCTTTCAGATTCGTTCCCTGCTAGTAGAACGAGGTAACATTAATTTAAAGTTATTTATTTTGCCATATAAGCATTGAATTTCTCATCAAATGTCTTAAATAAAGCCTCATTCTCAGTGTTCTTCGAGGTGATGGGAAATATAAACAATGCTTATTCCACTCTGTGCAAGCTTTCTGATAATATCGAGCAAATGACTGATTTCGGTCTGAGTAAATAATGAAGTCGATTTTCATTTCAAGAATCAAGTCTTGGGGCATAAAATTACCTCCTATCCCATCATCTTCTCATCATCTTAGTTATTATATTTAAACTTATTAACATTTATTTTGTAAATAATCAATATTAGATCTATGGTGCCGACTCTCTTATTACTATGCTCGGCTCAAGGGTTATTTTCTTTTTTATATCCCCTTCTTTTCTTATAACTTTAAAGAGCGTATCCGTTCCCTGAATACACATTGTCATAATAGGCTGGTTTATCGTTGTCAGGCTTGGAGATATGACACTTGAAAACGGTACATTATCATATCCTACAACAGCTATATCCTGTGGAACTCTTATCCTTAACTCATTTAGCCTTTTAATTACGCCAAAAGCCATCTGGTCAGTTGACGCAAATATCCCTTCCGGTTTACCTCTTGCCAATATCTCCTTTGTGGCAATATAGCCAAGTTCGATTTTTTCGTATTCATTACCTTCCTTTGCTATATAAGTCATGTCATTTTTTATCGGCAGGCCGAACTCCTTCATTGCCATGCCGAAACCTTCATATCTGTCTCGCAGAGCCATGTTGTAAAGAGGCTCACTGCAATAAGCTATTTTCTTTATGCCCAGCGAAATAAAATGCTGGACCACAAGAAAGCTTCCTTTTATGTTGTTTAAAAGCACGCAGGGCGCTTCTAGGCCCTCTTCATTTATTTCATCATCAATCGCTACAAAAGGTATGTTGTGCTTATAAAGCTTTTTATAACAACCCCTGTTAGTCAAACCGTAACAAATTATTACTCCTGCAACCTTTTGCTGAATTAAAGAAATTATATACCAGTCCTCTATTTCAGGGTCATGCATGGTGTTGCACATAAAAGAAAAATAACCAAGCTCCCTCGTTATTTTTTCATTATACTTAATCATTTCATTGTAATAACTGTTCATAACATCCGGAACTACAATGCCAATCGTATTGGTTATCCTTTTTTTTAAGTTCCTGGCTACAAGGTTAGGGATGTATCCAAGTTCATCAGCAGTATCAAGCACTCTTTTTTTTACAATTTCCGAGATATCTTCAGAGTCGTTTATAACATATGAAACAGTTGCCTGCGTCACTCCCGTAATACGGGCAATGTCTTTCATTGTGGGAGTTTTGAGAGCTTTTTTCAACATAATACTATATATCAATATTCCGTATTGCTAATAATACGTGCGGATGTCAGCTATTAATACTAGTGATATCTGCAATTAATACCTGCTGCCAATATCTGTTATTAATACCGGTGATAGCTAACACTAATACCAGCTGCCAATATCTTTTATTAATATAGGTGATATCTTCTATCGAACTTATACGTTTAAACTTATTGACAAAATTATTGCATATTTTTTTATTGATTTCAAGATCAACTTTAATATCACTGATTTTAGGATTAAATTTACGGATGTTTACTATAAATATTATGGCCAGGGGTTGCTGTGGCCCTTTAACTATGGCCCGATAATTGTGGCCCGATAATTGTGTCTCGGTAACCAGAGCCCGGTCATTAGAGCCCGGTAATTAGAGGCCGATATATGAGAAACGGCCCAAAAGACCGTTTCTCATTATAAAAATCTTTAAATAATGCTTCTCATAAAATCTACACTGGAAGATATTTTGTCATCCGCGCCTGAGCATTCGATAGAAACATCTCCGTCCCAATTAGTTTCCTTAAGAAATTGGATGCATTTCTTTATATTGTCAGCATTTACACCTTCGCCTATACCAACTTCACTGCAGGCAATACCGGTGCTTTCACCACGAAGCGCAGCAGCAAGCCCGGCGCTTACATCCTTGATGTGAGCATGGGTCACATATTTTCTCATAGCTTTGAGGAATTCCAGGGGATCGTTACCCTGTATAAATGTATTTCCTGTATCCATATTAAATCTTAAGTACTCGGATTCAAAGTGTGAGAGTAATTTCTGCATAAAGTCAATATCACCCGTATATGGTCCGTGAGGCTCAACATTTATTATAATCTTATAATCTTCGGCCCACTTCATACACTCCTCGTAATTTCGAATGGTCTGCTTTAAGACTTCTTCGCGCGTTATGTCATACACCTTGCCGCTATCAGTAGTATCTACTTTGGGGCATCCCAAATCACGGGCAAAACGTATTGATTGCTGAACATATTGCACTCCATAGACTGCGCCGTCAAATCCCATCATAGGATAAGAAGCGTCTATCTGGGATACTTTCAAATTTCTTGCCTCACAAAGCCTCCTGATTTCCAGGGGATTCTGTCTAAGTGCAAGACTCGGTTCATAGCCCATTGCCTGAATGAAATACTGGCCGTCGATCATTCCAAACTCCATATGCTCGAGTTTATACTTAGCCGCTGAATCAAGGGCAGCCATATAACCCCCACTTAATGTTCTCCAGTTATCAGCATGCATACCAAGTCTAATCATGTTTGTTCTCCTTCTTATATTATTATAAGTTCCCGCGAATGCGAAAAATGGATTTCACTACCTTAATACCATAATTTATGCCAATATTTTAATAACACAAGTTATGCCAATATTTTAATACAAATCCTAATGCCTCTTTTTAAAACATTTAAAATCTTTTAATGTTTTGAAAATTGCCGCTGCAACTTAATATTTTGAAGCTTACCGCTAAGAACATGTATTTTAGCTTATACGTATAATTTAAATAATATAACATATTTAACCTGCCAAATCAACAACAATTAGTGTGAATAGTTATCCTATTTTTAAATGCTCCCACACACACTCATTAACTGCAGCAGAAAGGACAGGGCTTTGTGGATACTGCTTCTTTTTTCTTAAATTTATTCATTGCCTTGACAATAAAGAATAGGACCAACGCAATGATTAAAAAGCTTATAATGGTAACATTTGGCCTCCCCTGCTTTAATATAACTTTTATCATTTTAAAAGAGATATTTTAAAAAAACATTTTCAAAAATAAAAAGTGCTGGTGTAGAAATTGTAGATAAATAGTGTTTAGTTTGTTGATAAAATTGTGTTGCTGAAAGAATTTTAGTTTATTATTCAAAAAAAATTTTTGAGGTAAATTTATTGCATATTAAGAATATTGAATACTGGGTTATTACTGGGTGAATTAAGGTCCCACATAGGTTTTTACCCGGTATAAATACTATCTAATAAAAACCACCAATTAAATAACAGGCATACTGTATAAGTATGCCTGTTATTTTTTTCCCACCTTCTAATCAGATGGGTTTATTCTTATCCCTGTTGCTATGACAAACATTGCAAAATTATTGTAAACCCTGAAATGGATTTACCTCCGGGTAATTAGAATCCTGCCTGGTCTGTCCATTTAGGATCATTGATATCAGTGACAAAATCACCATTTGCTCTTCCTGCCATGTAAGCAGCCACATCAGAGAAAGGAACGAGAGCTACATCATTGATATTATCAACATTGTAAGGTGTCAGATAAGGATGGATATATTTCCTGAACTCTTCACCTTTAAAGTATGATTTCATCTGCTGGTATACTGTTTCGCCTTCAAGAGATGCTGCCTGGTTAACGTCACTTTTGATTATACCGTCTTTAACCCACTGCCAGGATATTTCCCTGCCGTTGCATGCGGTGAGGTTGTAATCTGAAGGATTAAGGCCTGCATCTTCCATTGCCATCAATACACCTTCCATCATAGGATCGTTTTGTGCATAAACACAATCAAAACCATC
>JBBQDW010000139.1:0-5147 GCA_038320085.1 Candidatus Humimicrobiales bacterium | reverse complement strand
GTGCTTGCTGTAATAAAATACAAAGATTTTGCTGATGCTGTAACCATCGCCCAGACTAACCTTGACTTTGAGGGCAAGGGCCACAGTGTAACCATACATTCCAATAATACAAAAAACATTGAATATGCTGCAGAAAATATAAAGGTATCAAGGTTTTTGATAAACCAGATATGCGCAACATCCAATGGCGGAAGTTTCTTTAACGGATTGGCGGCAACCACGACTCTTGGCTGCGGTTCCTGGGGAAATAACAGCATATCAGAAAACTTAGACTATAAGCACCTGCTTAATATTTCAAGGATAGCTTACTTTAAGAAAGATTCCAAAATGCCAACCGATGATGAGCTTTGGGGTGATGTGTAAGATGAAACTTCTTGAATACAAAGGCGAAGAGCTTCTTGAAGGCTGCGGCATACCCATCCAGAAGAGCGTGGTAGTTGATTGCGTCGAAGAGGTGCCGGGTGCACTCAAAAGTTTGGGGCCACCGTATGTTTTAAAGGTCCAAATAATGACGGGCGGCCGCGGCAAGGCCGGAGGCATAAAATTTGCAGATACGCCCGATGAGGCCCAAAAAATATGCAGCCGGATGCTTGGTATGGTTATAAAAAATATTATAGTCAAAAAAGTGCTTATTGCCCAAAAAGTAGAAGTCCTTGATGAATGGTATCTAAGCGTAATACTAGACAGGCAAAACAAATGCCCGATGATAATATTCAGCCCTATTGGAGGAATTGACATAGAAGAGACGGCCAAAACCAGTCCCGAAAAGATAGCAAAGATAGCTATAAACCCCCTGCTTGGCATAAAGGAATACACGGCAAGATACATCTTTAAAAAGTACAATCTGGATGATGTTTATTTTGAACAGTTTTTGGCCATACTTAAAAACCTCTATAAGCTTTTTATAGAATATGACGCAACATTGCTGGAAATAAATCCACTCGCAATAACAGACGGAAGCCGCCTTATTGCAGTTGACTGTAAGGCCGATATTGATGATAGCGCCCTTTACAGGCATGCAGATATTCTGGAGTTTAGAAACTCAATTGATGAAAATGAGCTGGTTGTCCTGGCAAGAAAATTTAATTTTCTCTATATCCCGATTGATGCCGACGGTGATATTGCAGTTGTAAGCAACGGCTCAGGCATGCTTATGAGCTGTATAGACCTGATTACAAAGATAGGCGCTACAGTAGGGGCGGCCCTTGATTTGGGAGGCAGAGCCACCTCTGAGCGTATTGCCGAGGCTGTAAAGATTATATTTGCCAACCCCAAAACAAAGTATCTTTTCATATCTATTTTTGGCGGCATAACAAGATGCGATGAAGTTGCTGCCGGTGTAAAGCTCGCGCTGCAGTCAGGAGAGCTTATCGGTAAGACAATAGTCATAAGGCTGGAGGGCACAAACAAAGCAGCCGCGCTTGAAATACTTTCCAGCATCGGAGACAGTGTGATTTATGCAGAAAGCATCAGCGACGGTGTTAAAAAATTAAAAGCCAGGAGAAATGATTAGATGAGCATATTAATAGATAAAAGCACAAAACTTATAATACAGGGAATAACAGGGCGTGAAGGAACTTTTCATGCCGAGCGTATGCTTGCTTATGGAACAAAAGTCGTCGCAGGGGTTACTCCCGGCAAAGGGGGAGGGGATGTTTTTGGAATCCCGGTTTTTGATACCGTGCGGCAGGCTAAAGAATCAACAGGCGCAAACGCTTCGGTACTTTTTGTTCCCGCAAAGTTTACTGCAGAAGGCGCATATGAGGCAATAGATGCCCAAATCCCTCTGGTTGTAACGATTGCAGAGCATGTCCCTGTCCGTGACATGATGGGGGTCTATAATATTGCAAGAAAATCGAGCTCTCTTGTAATAGGGCCCAATTCTTTTGGAATAATCTCACCGGGCAGGTCAAAAGCAGGTTTTATGCATGATCAGATATTTACGCAGGGAGCTGTCGGCATTATGAGCCGCTCTGCTACAAATTGTTATGAGACCGTATTTCTCCTTACGGGCCAGGGTATAGGACAGTCAACCGTTATAGGAATCGGGGGTGATATGATACCCGGCTCAACATTTATAGATTTCCTGCCCAAGTTTGAAGCGGATCCCCAGACAAAGATAATTGTAATTATCGGAGAGATAGGCGGAAGCGATGAGGAAACAGCTGCAGAATATATAAGGAGAAATATCAAAAAGCCCGTGGTTGCGCTTATTGCGGGTAAAAATGCGCCCCGAGGAACGTCAATGGGCCATGCAGGCGCAATCGTGTCAGCTGACGGGACAGGAAGCGCTGCAAAAAAGGAAGAGAAGCTAAGTGAGGCCGGGGTAATTATTGCTGAAAGCACGGAGCACATCGTGCAAATTATTAAAGAGATGCAGTAACTGTTCATTCAATTTATTAAAGGAGTTTTGTACCCCCACATATTCAGCGGGGACTTCCCGATGAAGTAACCGGTCATTCAAATTAATAAAGAAGTGCAGTAAATCGTAGTGCAGATTGTTTAGGAAATGGTGTAATTGCAAAGGAATAGATTTCAAAAAATTGATTTTATAGAAATTTAGAAATATTAAAAATTAATAATTTAGTAATAATAAAAATAATATACGTAAGGGATGCTAAAAATGCAAAATCAAATACTGGACGGGACCATGCTAAAAAAACTGCTTGAGACCATGCTAAAAATAAGAAATTTTGAACTTGCAGTTGAGAGGAATTTCCAGCTGGGCCATATCTATGGGACAGCTCACCTTGCCATAGGGCAGGAAGCGACAGCAGCGGGTGCAGTTCTTGCCCTAAAAGACAATGACCTTATTACGAGCACACACAGGGGACATGGGCACTGCATAGCCAAAGGGGCGGACCTAAAGCTTATGATGGCTGAGATTTTTGGCCGGTCCACCGGCTATTGCAAAGGGAAAGGCGGCTCGATGCATATAGCTGATATCTCGAGCGGAAACCTTGGCGCTAATGGTATAGTCGGCGGCAGCTCCGCTATTGCAGCAGGTGCGGCACTGGCAGTAAAAAAGCTCTTTACCGGACAGGTAGTGATATGTTTTTTGGGTGACGGCTCATTAAATCAGGGAATCTGGCATGAGGCTGCAAACATGGCCTCAATCTGGAACCTGCCTTTGATCTATTTTTGTGAAAACAATGGTTACGGAATGGGTATGCCGACAGCAAAGGTTACAAATCTTGAAAAACTCTCTGACAGGGCAAAGGGATATAACATCAAGGGTATGACAATAGACGGAAACGATGTACTTGCAGTATACAACACGGTAAAAAATCTTGTGCCAGATGTAAGAGCGGCAAAAGGCGCAGTTTTAATTGAGGCAGTAACATACAGAATAAAGGGCCATTCACTTCGGGATGCGCAAAGATACAGGCCCGAGGGTGAGGCAAAAAGATGGCTTGACATGTATTGCCCGATAGAAAGATTTAAAAAATATCTCATCCAGGAAAAAGTCCTGACTCCCGGCGACATAGCCAATATGCAAAATGACGTTATTGAAAAAATTGAGGAAGCAGTAAAATTTGCGCTTGAAAGCCCTTTACCTGATATTTCAAAGGTGGCGGAAGACGTCTATGCATAAGTAGTTTATTAATTATTTAAAGATGTTTTTGTATATGTAGTTTATAAATCATTCAAAATCAAAGCCATATTAGAATAATTAAACAAAGGCAGGAGAGCCATTAAAGATAGATTCTATTTATTTTAAAGGGCTGCAAGTTCAGCAGTATAAAAAAATTTTTATAAAAATATTTGAGTAAAAAGGATATTAAAATATGAGAGAGATAAGCTATGCAGAAGCGGTAAGGGAATGCCTGCTCCAGGAAATAAAAGCAGACGATAAGATATTTATGCTTGGTGAAGATGTCGGGCTTTACGGGGGAGCCTTTGGCGTAAGCATAGGGCTGATAGGAGAACTTGGACCGGAAAAGATAATGGACACGCCTATTTCGGAGCCGGGTATAGTCGGTGTTGCAATCGGGGCAGCGCTATTGGGTATGCGTCCTATTGTAGAGATGATGTTTTCCGATTTTTTAATGCTGACTGTTGAGCAGGTTGGGAACCAGGCGGCCAAGATGAGATATATGTTTGGCGGGAAAGCTAAAGTTCCTATGGTTATAAGGACTCCCGGCGGCGGCGGCATAGGAATTGCTGCCCAGCACTCCCAGAGCATTGAGGGTCTTTTTTTAGGGCTTCCCGGCTTAAAGATTGTAATGCCGTCAAGCGCATATGATGTAAAGGGTCTTCTTGCAAGCTCAATAAGTGATGATAACCCTGTTATGTTTTTTGAGCATAAGCTTTTATACCAGACAAAACAGGATGTGCCGCAAGAGCGCTACAAAATACCAATTGGAGTAGCAGAAGTAAAAAGACAGGGAAGCGACATAACGGTGGTTGCCACCTCTTTTATGGTGCAAAAATCCCTAAAGGTCGCAGAAAAGCTTGCGGGTGAGGGCATAAGTGTTGAGGTGGTTGATCCAAGGACCATCAAGCCGCTTGACATTGACCTGATTGCAAGTTCTGTAAAAAAAACGGGCCATGCAGTTTTGGTTGAGGAAGCATGCTACACCGGCGGGTTTACCTGCTTTTTAGCGGCAGAAATAGGTAAAAACTGTTTTGACTGGCTTGATGCCCCGATTGAGCGTGTTACAAGCCTTGACTGTCCAATTCCATATGAACACAATCTTGAAAATGCCGTGATTCCCGGGGAGGACAAGATAGAAAAAGCAATAAGAAAAGTATTAAACAGGTAGTATTAACCGAATAGTCCTTGGTTTTGCAAAAATCCTTTTTAAATCTTGCCCGTAAGTCTTGAAGAACTTTTTGAAAAAAGTGATTTTATAACAATTCATGTGAAGGCATAAAAGAAACAGAAAAAATGATCCAGGGAAAGCACTTCAGGCTGATGAAGAAAAATGCCTATTTTATAAATACTTTAAGGGCAAGTGTCGTAGATGAGCAAGCTCTTTATCAAGCTTTAAAATCCAGAATGATTGCAGGTGCAGCCTTGGATGTATTCGAAGTCAAGCCTCCCGGCAAAGACTACCCCACAGCCACTCTTGAGAATGTGACAATCACACCCCATATGGCAGGAGGCAGTAATGATACTTTTTATAATTCACCGAAGCTTTTAT
>JBBQDW010000138.1:0-5152 GCA_038320085.1 Candidatus Humimicrobiales bacterium | reverse complement strand
GGAAACAATTCCGATTATAAAAAATAGTATTTTGGGGTTTATATTCTATACTCTTTGCCTGTACGGACAAATCTTTTGATGTTTTCCGGTGGAGTTTCTTGCGGAAGATCACACCCGGTGCTTAAAATAAAGTTAGGATATTCCCTTGTCTCATCCAGAAGATCTGTGACCTCCTTTTCAACTTCATGCGGCTTGCCCCTGAGCAATGTTTTGCATGGACTTATATTTCCAATGACTACAACATTATCAGGGACCTTCTCCAGGACTTTCTTAATATCAACACCCATATCTTTTGAGTCAAGGCTGAGACCATTAATGCCTGATTTGACCATCCTGTCTATGAGATGCATCGTATCACCGCAAGTATGGTAAACAGTGTTTACTTTACTATACTTAATGCTTTCAATTATATGTTTGACATAGAAAGCTGAAAATTCAGAGAATTGTTCAGGGCCCAGCATAACAGCAGTAGGCTCAAGTATCACTATTACTTCTGCTCCCGCAGATATAAGGAGGGTTGCATATGCATGTATTTTCTCAGTTACAAAATCGCACAGTTTATGGAGTCTTTCCGGTTCCAGGACAGTTGCCATTGCGGCCTCATCAGCGCCAATTATAAGGGCTGCCACAGAATAGGGACCGGTAATATAAGCGCCTTTCAAAACATTCTCAGGAAGGCCCACGCTCATTAGTTTTACTGTTTCAACATAAGCAATGACTCTTGAGTCAAAAGAGATGTTGATTTCCTGGAGTCTTTCCATTTCCTCCATATTAAATTTCATTTTAGGCACAGTTGCTGAATCTTTTTTAGGAAAAATGGTGTATCTGCCCAATGCGTTTGCTTCTACCGAAAGGTCCATCAGCGGGAAAGCCATATCAGGTTCAAATACATCGACTACTTTTTTTATTGCTTTATAATGTTCCCCAAAATTTTGCTGGGCAAGCTTTATATCAGCTCCTGTCATTTCTACACCGGGAAACCCGCATAATGGAGCAGCCAGCCTTTTATGTTTACTGAAATATTTATTGCTTAGTTCTATTAAATCTTTGTTTTTCATTTTTCTTTTTTAAATATCCTTTCACTTAATATATTAAAAGTTCACCGAAATTATATAAAAATATTTTTAACCATAATTTTAGATGTTCCATATTATGTCTTTCAATATAAAATATCTCATTTTTGGAAATAATTGTAGGGGTAATTATAACAAAATTGAGAATTTTTGTAGGGGTATTATGCAATTATTTCAGACTGGCAGTATTTATAATTCTTCCCAGGCACTTCTACTTATTTTTGCCTGTTTTAAAATTCTTTGCAGCAATTCTTTACTAATATCTCTTATTGGTGAGGATTGGGAAACCCGATAGTTAAATTATCTTTTAACATGAACTGATGTTTTCTCCCGGAAAAGGGCCCGCCAAATCCTGATTTTATAAAACACCTGATTAACTCATTTCTTTTGATGGGGCCAAACCTGGGCATTATACCGCAATCTTATTAATTTTCAATTTCAGGCCATTTATAGAGGGAACAGGCAAATTTTTTGAAATTCTAAAAAAGAGCCATTCCTCAAGTACTTCTTCCAGCTCATCCTTGCAAGATTCCAGGTTTTTTGCATTTGCATAAACACCTTCAAAACCAGGTATCTCGCCGTAATAAGAATTATCTTCCTGCAAAATTTCATATTTTGCTTTTGCCATGGCACCTGCAATATATTGTGTAAGCATTAAATAGCACCAACCTTATATTCTCTTATAATCTTGAAATAATATTTTATCATTTTTCTTTAGAAAATAGTTATTATAGTTTTTCCCAATTGACTCGTTGGTAAAAGTCATATTAATATTTTTACGTAAAATCAATAAATATCGATATTTAATTTCTTGCCCAGCGAAGAAACTATCCGGATCAAAGTTGATAATTTGATATCCTCTGCATGATTTTCCATCCTGGATATGGCACTTTTTTTTGTATTGATTTGTTTTGCGAGCTCTTGCTGTGTCAATCCTGCAGATTCACGCGCTTGCTTTAATATTACACCGATTTTGAATTGCTTATACCCTTCATCAAAATTAATAGAAAATTCCTTATCTGTTTGCTTTCTTTTACATATGTAATCCTGTAAATCACTCATAATTTTTTCTCCTATTAAACTCTTCCCTAAATGATTCTGCTCTTTCAATTTCAACTTTTGGAATTCTATTAGTCTTTTTTATAAAACCATTTGTAAGCATTATTGTTGTTTTATCTACATTAAAACACAAGATTCTATATGAATTGGAACCAAATTTTATTCTGCACTCCCATATTCCTTTTGTTCCTGAAAGTTTCTTAAAATAAGTTTCTGGAATACTTTCAAGTTCTTCCAGTAGTTTAAACACCCAGATGACTTTTTTAGCAACTTTTCCGGATAAACTGTCAATAAAATCTTCTACGGGACACTTGTTATCCTGTGTTTTATAAAATACTATTTTTCTTTTCATTGTATATGTTAACCTACAAGTTAACTGATGTCAATTTTATTGAAGATAAAATCAAGCTACTTAATTTTTCAAACACTTGCTTTATTTACATAATAGCATAAATTTATATTTATACAAATGTATCATTTTTTAATAAAAAGACAGCCATCCTTTATTTGATGAGCTGAAAAGCATGGTTTCCAAGACTGCAGGTGTTGAGTATAGTCTAAGAAGCGAGCTTGCAAAAATAAACAAAATAAAAACTGCGTTTATATTTGGCTCTTTCGCCTCTAAAATAGAAAGTGAAAGAAGCGATATAGATTTAATGATAATTGGCAATCCCGATATTACAAAATTAAATAATAAAGTTTCTTTGCTGGAAAATAAACTAAAAAGAGAAGTAAACCATGTTGTCTATTCGATGGAAGAATATCAGCTTAGAAAAAAAGACAACAGCCAGTTCGTTTTAGATATATTAAAAAAACCTAAAATCATCCTGATAGGAGTAGAAAGTGACTTATAAGAATAAAGATACGATTGAATCACCCACCGATATTCCATGCTCAAAAATAGAAGCTGAAGAAGCAATTGAGACTGCAACAAAATTAATCGAAATAATTAAAAAGACAATCAAAGAAAAGGATCCTCAACTTAGTTTTGATTTTTAATTAGAAGACAGCTTTTTTAGGAAATGAATGCATTAAGCTTACAAATAGTTAAATTTCCGGAATTTTTTAAAAACTTTTCTTTTTTATAATACTTTTCTCTTTTCTTATAAAGTTTTTCTAAAAACTCAATATTTTTATCCCTGTAATCATATATATATTTTATTCCCTCAGTCCTTAGAATCCTTCCTATATACTGGATGAGTTTTCCCTCAAAAGAAAAAGGAAATACAAGAAACAAGCTATCAAGTCCTTCTATATCGAAACCTTCCCCCAGCAACTGCCCTGTAGTTATCAGAACCTGGAAATTTCCCGCAGTAATTTGCTGAAGCTTTATCTTTCTTGAAGAAATAGAATCATCGCCGGTAATGACTATAAGCTCACAATATGATTTTAAAAAGGCATATAAAACATCCGCATGCTCTTTTCTTTCCGTTATAATAAGCACCTGTTGTTTTTCTCTAACTGCTTCTAAAACATCCCTGCTTATTAATTTGTTTCTGGAAGAATCATAAATTAATACTTTTGAAAGCATCTGGAAGTCATCTGTTTTATTATCATAAGGAAAATCAAGCCCCGTTTCCCGCACTTCCAGGTTTATGTTGCCTTGAGTTATATTTTCTCCCAGGCCGGCTAAAGCCTTGGCATCACAAATTATGTCACCTATATATAAGAATATTAATTTTTCGTCATTATATTTTCGTTTTGGAGTTGCCGTTAAACCATAAATATAGTAGGGATTAAAATTCGAAATCAGCTGCCTGAAGCTCTTTGCAGGAATATGGTGACACTCATCAATAATTATAGTTCCGAAAAGTTCGCTAATATCTTTTAAGTTCGGCAATTTTATTAAACTCTGCACCATAGCGACTGTAATAGTATTTGAAATGTTTTTCTTGTTTCCGCAAACCTGGCCGATATCTTTTTTATTAATGCCGAGAAAACTCTCAATTCTCTGAAGCCACTGGTCGTAAATCTGTTTTCTGTGAACCAGAATAAGAGCAGGCTGCTTCTTTCTGGCTATTAACTCAATTCCTATTATTGTCTTGCCTGAACCAGGCGGGGCAACAATAATACCAGAATCTGTATTTTCACAGCAATCTAAAATAATTTCCTGGTTTTCCAGCAGTTTTACTTTTGAAATTAAATCTATATTTTCCAGCTTTTTTCTTTTGTCAAATATCCTGAATTTAATCTTGTTTATATTTAGGAAATCCAATAAATCATTTAAAAACCCCCTGGGAATTTCTATTTCAGCCCCGGATTCTGTAATCATATTAAAAAACTTTTGAGTCCCGTACGTGCTTTTCCCAATTTTTTGTTTTATCAGATATTCACTATTTATAAAAATGAGGCTGTCTTTTATATAATCTTTAACTTTTTTAGTAATATTATTTTTATTTAATGTAATTTGATTTTTTATTGTAATGTCCAGGATACCCGGTTCAAATGTTTCTTTTTTTTCAGAAACTATTTCACCCTTATATCTGCAGCCATTGAACAATTTAGAATAAGCATTTTCCAATTGCCCGATAGAAATTTTCTTAATCTCCTGCAAGTATTTCCATTGAAAATCAACCGGAAGAAGACTGCCGGGGTCCAAAAAAACCATTTTGCTTTCCTGGATTAATCTGCCCTGCAGCGGAATTGCTATTAGATTTCCAAAACCCAAACCCGAATGAACGTCCTGGTTTGGAAACAGTCTGTCAAAAGATAGCTCCTTTTCAAATTCCGGCAGGTTTAAAATTATTTTTGCCAATTCTAAAAATATTTTTCTGCTTCTTGCTGCAGGAAATTTATCTTCAAAGAAAACCCAAATGTGGCAACCGTTACCCGAAAATGATTTTTCGCCGTATGCCGGGACGCCAATCAGGCTCAATTGTTCAATGAAGCTTTTGCAATCCGACTCCCAGTTTTTTCCATCCAAATCAATTGCAATAAAATAAGAAGTGTTATCCTCAAGCAGCGGATAAATCCCGATAAAATATGCTCCAATAAGATGCTTTTTTACAGTGTCTCTTGTT
>JBBQDW010000137.1:0-5227 GCA_038320085.1 Candidatus Humimicrobiales bacterium | reverse complement strand
GACAGGATGATAACGGGACATGGAGTTGACCTTGTTGTAGACAGGATCGCAGACGGCCTTGTCAAAAAGGGCTATTTTTGTGAAGTTTATGCAAACCATGTTGATGAGACTTTTGCAAACAGGAAGTCCTATAAAATATTTAAGCTCCCGCCTGTGGGGCTGGCAAACTTTTTTGTAACAGAACGCAGGATCAAAAAATTTGCCCCCTTTCTTAACAGCAGGGATACCGACCTTTTTATTATACAGTCATTTCCCTTCTACAGCCTTATCCCGCTTCTTAAAAAACCGGTTATAGTAGTTGACCATGGCGTAGTGCTGACTTCAGGCATGAGCTTAAAAAGGCGCATCTTCTATAAGTACATGCAGTTAACCCAGAATTTTTCATATTTTAAAAAAGCGCAAAAAGTAATATTTGTTTCAAACTACCTTTTAAAACAGGTGCCGCCGGCAATACAGAAAAAATCAATATTTATCTATAACGGTGTGGATCACTACAGAGAAGGCAAATTTGGCAGCAGCGATGTGCCGGAGTTCAGGCGCAGCCTGGGCCTTGATGATGAAAATGTCCTTTTGCTTTATGTGGGGCGCCTAAACCTTACAAACCAGCCTTATAAGGGGCTTGCCGAGCTTGTGGATATATTCCAGAAGACTAACCTTAAAAATCCAAAAATAAAGCTTCTGACTGTCGGGTATGGCACCAAAAACGACGAGGAACTTTTAAAAAACCAGGGAGTTTTAAGCCTTGCCAATGTTTCTGAAGATATGATGCCGCTTCTTTACCAAGCAAGCGATATTTATACAACATGTTCTTACTGGGAAGGATTTGACCTGCCTGTCGGGGAGGCCCAGTATTATGGAAAGCCGGTAATATGCTACAGGATAGGCGCGCATCCGGAGATACTGCTTGATACAAAAACAGGATTCCTGGTTGATGATCCCGGCCAGTTTGCAGAAAAAGTGGAGGAGCTTGCTCAAAACAGGGAAAAAAGAACAGCAATGGGCATCGCTGCAAAAGAATTTATTGAAAAGTTTTCCTGGCAAAACAGCATAGACGGTTATGATGCCGAAATAAAAAAAGTACTAAATATCCCTGCCGGCTTAAACCCGGTTGAAAAAGCAGAAGCCGATGCCGAATCTGCAGGCACAACTGTAGGAGCAACTGCAGGCACAATTCCCGACGAAGGGCAACCATACGGCACCACTGATGATGAGATAGCGCGCATAGAAAAGGGCCTTTACAGAAAAGTGACAGCTCTTATAATAAATTATAATTCTTCTTATCCAATCCTGAAAGAATGTATAGACTCACTGACAGAGCAAACTTATGCAAACCTTGAAATAATGGTTTTTGACAATAATTCGACAAATAACACTATTGAGCTTCTTTCAAACGATGCTTCTGCGGTATCTGCTGTAAAGATAAAGATTATAAAGTCAGCCAAAAACGTCGGGCTGGGCGAGGCAATAAACCAGGCAATAAAAAATATAGACAGCGAGTATGTGCTGGTTTCAAATTTTGACGTCACGTATGACAAGATAGCAGTAGAAGAGCTTGTTGAAGAGATAACAAGGCTTGATAACAAATACATCGGCCTTGCCCCAAAAATAAAACTTTACTACCAGAGGGAATACATTGAAAGCGTCGGGGTCTATATAGACAATAATTTCTACCTGGGCTACAACGGCATAGGCCAGATCGACTTAAACCAGTATGATAAGACCGAGGATGTATTCGGGGTATCTTTTACAAGCGCATTCTTAAAAAGGGACTATCTGTGCCGCAGCGTTATCGGGTCAATTGAAAAACCCATAGACCCTTCCTACTTCCTCTTTTATGAAGATATAGATTTCTGCTACAGGGTAAACCTTTTGGGGTATAGGTTTAAATCCTGCCCTACTGCAATTTGCTATCATAAATATGCTTACAGTTTCAGGGACGAGGCGACTGCGTTCCAGACAAAATATTACTACCAGAAATTAAATGTATTAAAGCTCGCATATAAAAATGCTGAAGTACACAACATGAAAAGGATAATAAAAAACGAGCTTGGCATCCAGAAACAGAATTTAAGGGACAGGAACTTAAAAGGTGTTGCAAAAAGAATTATTTATGATTGGAACAAAAGTGCGGGCTATCTTAAGAAACAGCGTTCTTACATACAGATTACAAGACAGTTTTCCGATGGAGATATTATAAAGTTTTCATGGGGGGAAAAGAACTACTTTGACATAGTCAAAAATGTGCCGGTATATTGCATTCAAAACCTGCTTTTAACATATAAAAGGCTCTTTATAATAACCGGCAACAGGAAATACGAAGAATATATAGGCTATCTGCAGGCGGTTGAGGACACAAGGTTTAAAATTGAGCCTGAATACTTAAGGAGATTTTTGCATTCAAAGCTTGAATATGAGCCTGTGTCAATACACAGCTTTATAGACAAGATAAGTTAATAAATAGTAATTCATGAGAATTGGAATCGATATATCAACTGTCTTAAATCATGGCAAGGATGTCGGCGCCGGCCGCTATATCATGAACCTCGTAAAAAGTCTGTGCGAAGTTGACCAAGATGATGAGTTTGTCCTTACCGGAAGATATATAACAGACGAATACCTCGGGCTTGCAGAAGAGCTAAAACAGCATTTTGAAGAGGTAAATGCAAAACTACCAAAAATAGCATATGCAGACTGTGCTGCATTTGACGAAAATAACGGAAGAAAAAATACTTCAAATGATATTGATAAATCAGGTAACCGACATTCAGCAGACGTCTATTCAACAGAAACATATTCGAAAGCCCGACATTCAACGGGTAAATTATCATTTAAGCTGATCAAAACCACCCAGAGAAAACTCGACCTTTCAAACAAGTATGGATTTCCGCCAATTGAATTATACGGTTTTAAAGCTGACGTATTTCACTGCCCTGATTTTTTAATAGCGCCGACCCTAAACAATAAGATAGTCCTTACAATTCATGATCTTGCATTTATAAGATTTCCCCAGTTTAATTTTGACTGGTTTGTTAAAAAATATACAAATCTTGTCAGGCGCAATGCCTCCATTGCTGCGGCTATTATTGCCGACTCACAATCAACTAAAAACGACATAGTAGAATTTTTTGGTATAAAAGAAGAAAAAGTCACAGTTATCCATCTTGCAGCTGATGAAATATTTAAAAAGCTCAACGCAAGTGAAATAGACCACAGCATTGCCTCCAAATATAAAATAACAAAAAAATTCCTGCTTTCAACAGGGACAATAGAGCCAAGGAAAAATTATGTGACACTTATAAAGGCATTTAACAGGTTAAAAATTGAAAGTGGCACAAAACATAGACATGGCAGCATTTCTGGCTCTCTGGACAGCTCCAAAGATTCTATAAACACCGGAAGCAACGGAGATACTAAAAATCATGATAAACCAAATAATCCCGGTAAACATAAAATATACGAAGATTTGCAGCTTGTAATTGTGGGGCGAACCGGCTGGATGAGCGAACCCGCTATTGCTGAATACAACAACAGCCCCTATAAAGATGACATTATTCTTGCCGGAAGGTTAAGTGACGCAGAGCTTGTCCAGCTATATAATATGGCTGAGCTTTTTGTCTATCCTTCAGTATTTGAAGGGTTCGGCCTGCCGGTTGTAGAGGCAATGCAGTGCGGCCTGCCTGTCG
The DNA here is from genome assembly GCA_038320085.1 of Candidatus Humimicrobiales bacterium. GTDB lineage: Bacteria > Actinomycetota > Humimicrobiia > Humimicrobiales > Humimicrobiaceae > Fen731. Next base: position 1,544 of record JBBQDW010000137.1, on the reverse strand, counting down.
TTGCATCAAATTCTTCTTCAATTCCTGAACTCGTAGATGACAAACGACTGCTTTTTAATCCGGCAGACGAAAAAGATATTGCAGATAAAATAAACCTTGTGCTGGGCAATGATAAATTAAAAACCGCACTTGCAAAAGACGCCCTCAAAAATGCCGCAAAATTTTCCTGGAAAGAAACGGCACAAAAAACATTAGAGGTTTATAGGAAGCTTTAACTCTATTGAGCAGCTTTATTAAATAATTGAAGAAAATTTACAACAGAAACAACCTTTATATTTTCACAAAGATCTTCCGGGAAATGTTTCAAGTTCCCCGTAACCAGATAATCAGATTTTGAAGCTATTGCCGCTTCCAGGAAAATTTCATCGTCTATGTCGGGCAGGGATCTTGAAATCGGGCCGGGATTTACAGCTATCCCTCTAAATTTTACATAATTGATAAAATCCTTGATTTTGACAATATCAAAGTCAAATTCTTGCCTCTTTAAGACTTCTTCATATTCCAGAAGGATTCGCAAATCATATGCCAAAAGGATTTTTCCATCCAATATCAGGCGCAAAATTGAAGCAGTGTCGCTGAAAGGTTTTAAAAATGCTGAGATTATTAAATTTGTATCAATAACAACTATCACGACTTCGTTCCCAGGCCGGTTTTACGTTCTTGTCTTGCCTTTTTAACAATTTCATCTATTTCTTCACCTGTTAACTTGTCGAGCCCTTTTCTAACTGAGTCTTCCTGAAGGCTTTCAACAGCTTTTATTGCTTTTACCCTTCGTATAACTTCCAGCGTGCTTTCAATATCATTATCATAAATCGGGTTTAAAACTGCAATGGGCTTGCCATTCGAGGTAATGATTATTTCCATTTCTTTTTTTAACTTTTCCCATATTTTTGCAGGATTTGTCCTGAACTCCCTTACGCTTACAAAATTCACTTTTTATTCACCGCCACTAAAATTAAATTATGTAATTATTGTATACCATATGTCACACGATTTAGCAACTTATTTACTGTAATATAGACTATTTACTGTAATATAGACTTATAGCTGGATTATTAACAAAAAAACTTCGTATATTTTAAATACAGTTTTTTGCCTTATTGCCAAAGCCTTCCGTGATATTTTATTTCAGCCATAGAGATTTTTAGAATACACTGTATGACAATTCTGTTATGTAGAAATCAGTTTAAAGAATTTAGGGAAAAAATATATTCAAAGGTACTTTATTAGGTACTGCAATTTCTTTTCTTCAAATCTTATATGAGTTTCCCAACTGTGGTCATAAAATTCCATAATTTCAAAATTCTTTTCTTTATTTTGCGAAGGTTTATATTTTTTAAGTTCATCTAACGAAATATCTACAAGCATGATTATTGTTTCCTCTTTATTTTTCCCTGCTGACTATTAAATTAATTATTTTTCATCACTTAACAACAATTTCTCAATTTCAGGCGGCACCCTAAAGCCACATTCCTTTAATCTACTTATAACAATCATGCAATCATCAATAATACCAAGTTCCCTGGCTTTTATTAATACTCCAA
>JBBQDW010000136.1:0-5290 GCA_038320085.1 Candidatus Humimicrobiales bacterium | reverse complement strand
TGAGTTTATCCATGCTACAAGATTTGCCATAGCCAACTCACACTCAGTGTTGGGACATAAAGGTGCCAAGAATATTCTTTTAAGTTATGAGGAATTAAAAAGAGAAATTATTGAAAATCAGGTTAGGATTGTTAAAGGTATTGATAGTAACCACAACCTTTAGGCAATTGATAAATCTATTAAAAAGATCAAAATTTCATAACTTGTAATTAACCATCACGAATTGAGTATTATAGCAAGTCCAGCACTTTGTAAAATATCTTTTCAATTTTACCTTTAGCTTTAAGAATTTATCCTGAGGTTATGGCCATAAGAACAATATCCTTCCAATAGTTCCTAAAATGTTTAAAATAGGAACTCTATCGCAGTAGAAATTGGCTGCTTTACATAATTGGAATTATATCAAAGAATATACTGCAAAATATAAGACCCATATACATTACGAAGTCTTATTTACAAAGAATTATGACACAATCCAAACTGTTAAAATTACTACTTTTAAGATTTGTTTATATTTCAGTTTAAATTATTTCAAGCCTACTTCTGCGCTATATTCTGAGCCATCACCCAATATTATAATTATTTGCCATGTTCCACTTGTAAGTGTCTTTGTGCCAAGGTTAAATATATACTGCTCAGAAGTTGGATCATAGCGAAATATATTTCCGGTGGTTGCAGAGCTTGTTGAAACTGCTTCTTCCATATCTCCAATTAAGCTATCAGAAATTTTCCTTATAAATAGGATTACTCTAAAAAACATTTCAAAATTTCACTACTTATAAGCGAGGATTTAAAAGACACAAATCAACAAGATCTGCGATTAATGCTGTTCCAACACACATTACGGAATCCGCCCCACCCCAATAAATCTTTATAGTTCCGTCATCTTCTGCTACTGTTCCGCAGCAGAAAACAACGTTATGAACATACCCGCTGACTTCCCAAGGGTCCTCCGGTTGAAGTATCCAATCATCAGCTACGCCTATTACCTTAGAAGGATCCTTAAGATCATGTAGCGCTACACCGAGCCGATAGATAGCCCCATCCATGGTCTTGAAGGCACCATGATAAATGTTTAGCCAACCCTTAGACGTTTTGACGGGTGTGGCTCCCGGTCCCACTTTCATTTCATCCCAGTGATAAGCCATGGGCTTAATCACAATTTTGGAATCTCCCCAATGAATCAGGTCCGGAGAGTAGGATATCCAGATAGACCAGGGAGATATTTCTGAGTGGGGGCGGTCCAGTCGAACGTAACGGTTATTAACCTTTTCAGGGAAAAGGGCCACATTGCGATAGTCTGCCTGCGTAATTAACGAAACACGTTCGATGTGCGAAAAATCCTTAGTTTTTGCCAGTGCCACACGCACGCCATGTTTGGAGTACGCGCTGTAGGTAATAAGGTATTCACCGCCCATGACGCAGATACGGGGGTCTTCCACACCATATTCCTCATAGGAAGCAAATGGCTCCACATTCGCTGGAGTTATAAATGGTTCCGGCCTGACTTTAAAACTTAGCCCATCATCGCTTTCTGCAAGACCGATTATCGAACGGCCGTTACGACGGTGGGATCTAAATAACATGATATATTTACTATTATACTTTACCACACCGGCATTGTGCACAGTCTCCACCGGATAAGGAACATCATACTTAGTCAAGATAGGATTCTTCTCATAACGTTTTATGATTGGTTCGTTAATTCCTGCCATAATCTTCCTCCGAGCTTTCGATATCATCTTCTTTAAAATAATCACCAGTCTGGATTTAAATAAATACCATATTTTCTGAACCCTATTCCGGATACGATACCATGCCCGCGCAGTTAAATCTATGGCCAGGCCCAATGTCAGCTCGATTTCCTTACTGTTTTTAGTCACTACCGCCTTGCCACTGATTATATACCAATGTCAGATTGCTAAAATGGTGCCGGCAACTTAAGCGCTTGCCGGGGTAAACGGTAAGCCGCTTGTCCTTATGTTCTGGAGCATCCGAAAGAATTTCATAAAAGCCTTGAGGGTCTATGATCCTACCGCTTTTCCTGTCTGATAATCTTTTCATAAACTCCTATGTAATCTTGTACCATACGGTCTGCACTGAACCGCTCCTTGATCAATTTGCGGCATTGGAACCTGTCTAGCTGCTTGGCTTTGACAACCGCTTCAGCCATCTCATCCAAATTATGCACAAGAAAACCTGTAATACCATCAGCGATGATTTCCGGCATACTGCCCCGGTTAAAAGCAATTACAGGTGTTCCGCAAGCCATGGACTCCACTACAGAAAGCCCGAAAGGCTCGTTAAAGTTTATGGGATGTAATAGGGCATATGCGCCACCTAAAAGTTCATCACGTTTTTCCGGACCAACGCTACCGACATAGATGATTCGGTCATCATCCAAATGGGGCTTAACTTGCAAATCAAAGTAGCCCTGATCCTGAATGATACCTGCTATAATTAACTTCATCCCAGTTTGTCTGGCAACTTCGATGCATTCCCTTGTGCCTTTTTCAGGATGTATACGGCCAAAAAAAAGTAAATATTTTCCGTGATCAGGTCGAAAAGTGAATTGATGCAGGTCGATGCCATGATGAATCGTAGCGATATACTCAAGCTCCGGGCATTTATCCGCCTTACTAATAGCCACATAAAAAGCCTTCTTATTATACTTTTTATAAACCGGAAGGATTTTAGGAGATGAAAATCCGTGAATCGTAGTTACTATTGGTGTTGTGGTCATACCGGTATAGGTCAATGGAAGATAATCGAAATGATTGTGAATAAGATCAAACTGCTCTGCCCGCTCAAAGACCTCGGATATATGTAAGCATTCCCACACTTTGGGTAGAATCTCCGGTTCTTCCTCATACCCCTTAGGACATACGCTCACCAAATGTCCCCTGGTTTTTGAATCTGCGGTGGCGAACAAAGTTACATCAATACCGCGACCCACCAGACCTTCAGTTAGCAGGGAGACAACATTTTCCCAGGGACCATATTGTCTGGGTGGAGTGCGCCAGGCGATAGGTGAAAGCATGGCAATCTTCATTAATATTTCCTTTCTCACGAATTGCATCTTCACACAACGTAAATATTTGGTAACATTTTGAAAGAACTGTAAATCCCATTCTCAATTCTAAAAATTCCTCTGGAATTTTGTTTTCCATTTCTTTAATTAAGTAAATTTAAACACTTACTTATAAAAGCATTAAACGAAAATAAAATTAGTAAGTATTTCTATAATATTCAAAAAAAATTCAAATAACAACTTTAAACTTCCTAATACCACCGTAATAGGGGCTCTATCGCAAAAATTCAACATTTATTCTAATTAAAGGTTAAAAAAATAGTGAGGACATGGTGTTTAAAAATACATTAAAAATTCAATCTTTGTATATAGGAATCCTCATTTGACTATGGTATTTCATTTGACATTTGTTCCTACCTATATTGTTTTGATTTTTATGGCAGCTTTAAGAATTTACTCCAAGACTTCTTATACAATTCCTGGCTTTAAACAAGATTAAATCCTATCCCTACAATCAGAGGGATAAAAATGTGTTTTATGCAACTGATGAATTTAAAACAAGAATAATTGATCTTGCTGCAGGGCAAGAAATACCTGATTGTCAAATGTCATCTTACGTGATATTTTACGTTTAAACGGAGAAGCTATAATTACAATTAATTCAAATAAATCAGTTATAAACTCCGGTAAATGTATAATAACGGAACCTGCACCCATATCTCTTAAAAGCGATACTGGGGCAAGAATTGTCGGCACCCAGTATGAAAATCTTGATTAAATATTTAAAAACTCGAAAGGCAGTATTGAAATTGAAGCTTGGAATTGTAATTTATAAACAAGATTTTAAAAGATGATGGAAACTTTAATAGTAATTTCAATATTTGTTGCAATAGCACTTCTGCTTGGTATTTTTTGTCAAATTGGCTAAATATTTTTCCCTAATGTAGATTTTGTAAGCGAAGTGTGCTTTACGCCTTTAACTGATTTTAGCTTTGCTGCAAGGTCATTGATTTGGGTCATCCTGCCTCTTACAACTATTATTTCCAGGCAATTGTCATGATCAAGATGTATGTGCTGGCTGGATATGATAAACTCATGAAAATCATGCTGGATATCAAGAAGTTTGTCGACCACCTCACGCTTGTGGTGGTCATATACAATCACTACGGCTCCTGCAACATCCTCATTGGCTTTTGCCCATTCTTCCTCAACAAGCTCTTTCCTTATGAGGTCGCGGATTGCTTCTGAGCGGTTTTCGTAGTTATTTGCAGCAATATAAGAATCGAATTGCTCAAGAAGCCGGCTCTCTATTGATACTCCGAATCTTTTTATTTTTTCCATGCAAATAAAATAACAGAAATATTGATTTTTTAAAATAGCAGTGTTACTATTGCAAAAATAGTAACACTATTTGGCAACGCTATTTGATTTGAGCAAAATAGATTACTGATGATTTCAGTTGTTTTAACTTTAAAAAAGTTTAATTAGTTTGAGGTTAATAGAATTATAAAGATACTTGTGGATAAGATTATAAAAAGGCAAAACAGAAAATTTTTAAAGTAAAATTCAAAAATTAATTTGCTGAAAATTGAACTATTCATCGGTAATTAGTTGTTTTTGGGAGGGATATAAGTGCATATACCGGACGGATTTGTTGATTTAAAAACTGCCATAGCTACAGGTTTACTTTCAACAGGCGGAGTGGCCGTATCAATTTTTAATGTTAAAAAAGTTTTTAAGGCAAAAGTCATAGCCATGATGGGCGTAATGGCTGCCCTCATATTTGCCCTGCAGATGATAAACTTTACGATACCCGGAGGTACCTCGGGCCATCTGCTGGGGGGAGCATTGGTTGCTATTATTCTGGGTCCGTTTGCGGGCACCATTGTCCTTACTGTTGTTCTTATTGTACAGGCATTTGTTTTTATGGACGGGGGGATTGTCGCCCTTGGCAGCAATGTATTTAATATGGCAATATGCGGCGTTCTTTGCGCCTACCTTGTTTATTTTTTGTTCCAAAAGATTTCTTCAAAAAGGTGGCTGTTTTATGCATCAGTGGCAGCAGCTTCCTGGCTCTCTGTTGTGTTTGCTTCTTTTATGGCTGCACTTGAGCTTGGAATATCCGGCACCTATGAAATGGCGGTAACACTTAAAGCAATGGTGCTTGTGCATATGGTAATAGGGGTCGGTGAAGCCCTTATTACTACTGCTATAATCGCATTTATAGACAGGGTAAGGCCGGATATTATTATTACCAGG
>JBBQDW010000135.1:0-5361 GCA_038320085.1 Candidatus Humimicrobiales bacterium | reverse complement strand
GGTTGAATTAATTGTTTTATCAATTATAATCTATAGTTTTTATAGATAAAAAAATAACTTATAGTTTTTATACATACAGAATAGTTTAAGGAGCATTATATGCCTTTTATAGTTGGAGTAATTTTTAGAATAAGCGGTGTTATCTATAACTATGACCCTAGTGACATAAGCCTTCAGCTGGGAGATAAGGTGGTTTGCCATCTCGATAACACTATAGAGATAGGGGAGGTTGTGGTTTCGGTTACAGAGCTGGGTCCCGGCGAAGTAATAGAGCCAATAAGCAAAGTCATCAGAAGAGCCACCGAATATGACCATTCTGTACTTGAATTGAATAAATCCAAGGAATCGGAAGGCGGTAAAAAATTTGATGAACTTGCAAGATCCCACCGGCTGACAATGAAGCTTGTCGACGTTCATATAGTATTTGACAAGAGTAAAATGATTTTTTACTTTACTGCCGAAAAGAGGGTCGACTTCAGGGAAATGGTCAAGGAGCTTGCCTCTTTTTTCAAGATACGCATAGAGCTAAGGCAGATAGGTGTGAGGGATGAGGCTAAGATTATTGGCGGTCTCGGACCCTGTGGAATAAACCTTTGCTGTAAAAGTTTTTTAACGGATTTTGAGTCCATTTCCATAAAGATGGCAAAGGACCAGAACCTGCCGTTAAACCCGCTGAAAATATCAGGAATCTGCGGAAGGCTCATGTGCTGCTTAAAATACGAATACGAGTCTTATAAGGATTTTATTGATATTGCCCCCGAAAGAGGCGTTAAAGTAAAAAGTAAGTTTGGCACGGGTGTGGTGTGCGGCTACGAGCCTTTAAAAAAAGCATTGATTGTTGAATTTGAGAATGATAATAAACTTTCAGTACTGCTAGAAGACGTAGAAGTAACTAATGAAAGAGTGCCGATGGATGATGACAGGTAATACCTGCACTGCCAAAAAAACGGTCCGCATTCTGCCGATGTAGCTCAATTGGTAGAGCAGCTCATTCGTAATGAGCAGGTTACCGGTTCGAGTCCGGTCTTCGGCTCCATTTGTTGTAAGGGAAAAAAATATGCTTATAAATAATTTAAGAAGCCGGCTTGTAAAAGACATACGCGCCTTACTTTCCAGCCTTGAAAAAGAAAACATGGTCAGCAGAGCAGATATTGAGAAGATTAATTTTGAAAATATTTCACTGGGGCAGCCAAAAAATAAATCCTTTGGCGATTTGACCATAAATGCTGCAATGGTACTGGCTCCGGCCCTAAAGAAAAGTCCCCTGCATATTGCAGAAATTATAAAAGATAAAATCCTTAATAATTGGGAAGAACCCTCAAAAATCAGCATTGTCGCACCCGGTTTTATTAATTTTTTTATTGATTTTAGGTATTTGGCGGGCCGGCTGTCCGGTATTGTGCAAAAATCAGCAGTATATGGCACAAACACAAGCGGCAAAAGCGAAAAAATCCAGATAGAATTTGTAAGCGCCAATCCTACCGGCAGCCTTCACATAGGGCACGGCAGGTGGGCGGCACTTGGGGATTGCCTCTCAAACATATATGCGGCAAACGGATTTGATGTATGGCGGGAATATTATGTAAACGATTATGGGAGCCAGATAGGGAAATTTGCGCAATGCCTGGCAAGCATTTACCTTAATCATTATAAAAAAGTAATGCCCTATCCTGAAGATGGCTATCCCGAAGAAATTTTAAAAACTGTTGTTGAAGAAATTATTGCAAGGGATGGTAAAAAATATTTCACAGAGAGTGAAACAGGGACAGCAAAAGCACTACTGAAGGATCCCGGCATGGAACTTATTGAAAACGACGGCTTAAAAACTGAAGATAAAACCGGCGGAGTTAATATTACCCTGCTTGGAAAAGAAGGCGTCCGGATAATGCTCTCCAGGATTGAAAAAACGCTTGCGTCTATGGGCGTGTGTTTTGATGAGTGGTTTTACGAAAGCTCTCTTTATGAAGGCGCAAATTTTGAAAAATCCCTTGATTTGCTTAAAGCAAAAGACATCGTATATGAAAAAGAAAACGCATTATGGTTTAAAGCGGAGCAGTTCGGGGATGACAAAGACAGGGTTATAGTAAGGACAGGCGGAGAGCCCACATATTTTGCTTCAGATATAATGTATCTGATAAATAAATGTTCAAGAGGATTTACCCGGCTGATATATATTCTTGGAGCGGACCATCATGGTTATATCAAAAGGCTGCATGCCATTGCCAGGTCAACCGGCTTTGATGACAAAAACGTTGAAGTTGTAATAGGCCAGCTTGTAAGGCTTGTAAAAAAGGGTGAAGCGGTAAGGATGTCCAAAAGAAAAGGAAAGGTTTATAATCTTGATGACCTCGTGGGTGAGGTTGGAAGCGATGCGGTCAGGTATTTCTTCAGCGCAAACTCCTTTGATACTCCAATGGATTTTGATCTTAACCTGGCAAAACAGAAATCAAATAAAAACCCTGTATTTTATGTGCAGTATGCGCATGCAAGGATTGCAAGTGTAATCGAAAAAGCAATACGCCTGTATATAAAAGGAGAGCTCAAAGCCGATAAAAAAGAACTGGATTTGGAAATCTTTGATTCAATAGCTGATTTGAAATTATCATCCGGCGGTACAGTCAGCACTAAAGAGGTTGCCCCGGATAGTGAGAAAGCCAGCACTAAAATTACTGCCGGGGAAGGCAGTGAATTTTTTATAACCCAAGATAATTATGAGGTAATTTTCCATAAAATAATTTCACAGCTTGATTTTTCCGGCATGATATTAAAAAGCAATGACGAAGCCGAACTGGCAAAGTCCCTGCTTTTCTATCCGGATATTGTACATGATGCCTGCAGAAACAATGCTCCCTATCTTATCAATCAGTATCTTTACAGGCTGGCCTCCCAGTTTCATTATTTTTACAATCATCACAGGATAATTGATGGAGGCAGGCTGAATGCAAACAGGCTCAAACTTATCATGGCTGTAAGGGTCGTGCTCGTTAATGCCTTAAGTCTTTTAAAAATCACCGCTCCGGTTAAAATGTAATTTCTCTTGTGAAAGCAGCACCTATGGAAGAACAAAGACAGCAGATTCTAAACGGCAACGCAAGATCCCTGCTTTTTAGGTTTTCAACTCCGGCAATAGTTGGAATGCTTGTAGGCGCACTCTACAACATGGTCGACACATTGTTTGTAGGGCGGGGCGTAGGTCCGCTTGCAATTGCTGCACTCACTATTGTAATGCCAATGCAGCTTATAATGATGGCTGTAGGTATAATGATTGGTGTTGGATCTGCCTCAGTTATCTCGAGAGCCCTCGGCGCCAACGAAAAGGAAAAAGCATTAAAAACAGCCTCTAACGGAGTTGTCCTTAATTTGATTATCAGTGTGGTATTGATGATCCCTGCTTATATATTTATTGATAAAATCCTGTATTTTTTTGGAGCATCAATTGATACGTATCAATACGCAAGAGATTATGTGCTTATTATTCTTATAGGATTTATTTCATTTTCATTTGCAATAATGGCAAATAATCTTATAAGAGCGGAAGGCAAACCGAGGGCAGCAATGTACAGCATGCTTATTGGAGCAGTAAGCAATACTATTCTTGACCCCATTTTTATTTTCAGTTTTAAAATGGGGATTAAAGGTGCAGCAATCGCCACAATAATCAGTCAGATAATCAGCGCTGTTTTTGTAATATGTTTTTTTGTTTCGTCAAAAAGTATTTACAAGCTGAATTTAAAGTCATTCAAACCAGATTTCTTAATTGCAAAAGAAATACTGTCAATCGGGTTCCCGTCATTTGGGATGCAGGTGGCCGGAAGCGCAGTTTTTTTATTCTTTAACAGGTCCATACTTCATTATGGCAATGATATGTATCTGGCAATACTGGGAATAGGCTTGCGTATTTTAAATTTTATTGAAATGCCCATCATTGGTATTGCACAGGGATTTTCCACCCTGGTAAGTTTCAATTTTGGCGCAAAGCATTATGAAAGAATAAAAATAATTTTTAAAGAAGCAGTATTATGGGCGGTAATTATAGCCGGAACAGGATTTATCCTGCTTATGGCAATCCCGGGCAGTATATTAGGTATTTTTACAAGTGACAGCTCACTTGTCCTGCTCGGTGTCCTCCCAATGAGGATAATCATATCGATGCTTCCTTTTATCGGATTTCAAATATTAGGGGGAAGCCTTTTTCAGGCAATAGGTAAAACTATCCCTTCACTTATAATTATATTATCCCGCCAGCTTCTGCTGTTGTTGCCTGCAATACTTATACTGCCCTTGTTTTTTGGTTTGACAGGCATTTGGCTTTCGGTTCCGATTTCGAATTTTATTTCAATAATAATCACAGGGGTATTTGTGTTCTGGCAGGTAGGAAAGTTTAACGAAATGATAAAATTAAGAATAGAAACAGAAGGGATAGTCAAAGAAAATAAATGAAGGACCAAAATATAGTAGAACTAAGCAATAAATATTTCCGTAAACATAGAAGGCTGGTTTAACATAGACTGTTATAATGGTATTATAATCATCAAATAAAACCGGTAAACAAATATTTAAATGTAAAATTAAGTCTTATAAGGAGAAGTGAAAAACAATGCTGCTGCCTGTAACTGCTGAAATCAATAAAGATAACCGGATTTCAATTGGAGGATGCGATGTTGGCGAATTGAAATCAAAATACGGCTCCCCACTCTACATAATAGATGTTGCAACTGTAAAAAAACAGTGCAGGGATTATCTTAAGTTTTTTGCATTTGGAGACTTTGGTTCAGAAATCACCTACGCTTCAAAGGCATTCTGCACAATTCCAATGTGTCAGACCATTAGAAAAGAAGGCCTCTCTATAGATGTTTCCACGGGCGGGGAGCTGTACATTGCATTAAAAAGCGGTTTTGAACCTGAAAAGATATATTTTCATGGAAATAATAAATCAGCAGACGAGATTAAGTTTGGCCTGGATTACAAAGTCGGGACATTTATTGTCGATAATTTTAATGAGCTCGAAATTTTAAACAGGCTGGCCGGGGAAAGAAATATCCGGCAAAAAATATTCTTAAGGATAACTCCCGGAATAAAGGCGCATACACATAAATACATACAAACAGGAGCAACTGAGTCAAAGTTCGGGTTTGGCATCTACGGCGGTGCTGCCATGGAAGCTGTAAAAGAAGCAGTATCTTCCAAAAATATCGAACTTTTAGGGCTCCATGCGCATATAGGTTCACAGATCTTTAATATAGAGGTCTACGAAAGACTTATCGATATAATGATTTCGCTGATTGGCGACATAAAAAAAGAGTTGGGAGTGGAGCTTACGCATTTAAATATCGGGGGCGGATTAGGGATCAGGTATGTCCC
>JBBQDW010000134.1:0-5410 GCA_038320085.1 Candidatus Humimicrobiales bacterium | reverse complement strand
CCATCATCTTATTCCAATCCCGGGGACCGGGCGCGAGCGTAATATTGTCCATGATGCAGGAGATGTGCTTGAGGTTCTTGTTGACTCAGATGTAGATATTGTTTTATGCGGCCATAAGCATGTACCTTACATTTGGCGCATGGAGGATCTGTATGTCATAACTGCAGGAACGGTGTCAAGCTTAAGGTTAAGGGGCAGGATTGAGCCCAATTATAATATTATTTATATAAGAGATGATGCTATAGATATTTACAGAAGGTATCCGTTTGACAGGATGGAAAAAATAATAGGGCTTGAACGCAAGACTTCCAAGAGTAAATTAAATGATAGGTTTATTAAAGAGCAGGTCAAATTCTAAGCTGAAACTGGCCGCATTAATCGATGGAGAGCATTACCCGCAGATAAATCTTGACGCCATAGAACTTTTGAAAAAAAATTTTAAGGGCAGTTTTTGCGGTATTGTTTTTCTTGGGGGCACAGAAAAACTTATCAGTGAGGACCTTGAGCAATTTTATGGACACAAAGTTATAAAAATTAATGACCTGGATACAGATTTCTTAAAAGCGCTCGATGTTTTGGAGCCCGACCTTGTCTATGATTTAAGTGATGAACCTGTTGTCAATTATATGGTTAGGATGAAGATAGCATCCTATAGTTTTGCAAGAAAATGTTCATACATGGGGCCTGATTTTTATTTTGAATATGAGCCCAAGACACTTGCATTTAAAAATCGCAGCCTGCTTATAATAGGTACCGCCAAAAGAATCGGAAAAACTGCGGTAAGCTCATACCTTGCAAGGGCTTTTTCTAAAACAAGAAAAACATGCATACTTGCCATGGGAAGGGGCGGGCCGCCAAAACCACAGGTTATAAAGGGCAGTTTGCTAGAGATTACCCCTGAGTACCTGCTTTCAATTTCAAGAAGCGGCATGCATGCAAGCTCTGATTATATTGAGGATGCGCTTTTTTCCGGAGTGGATACGGTGGGCTGCAGAAGGTGCGGCGGAGGTTTTGGGGGAAAGTTTTTTTTATCAAATTTAGCTGCCGGAGTAAAACTCTGTGAAAGCCTTAATCCTGAAATCACCCTGGTCGAAGGGAGCGGGGCCTCCGTGCCGGCTGTGATAACTGACTGCCAGGTATGCGTTATCGGCGCAAACCAAAGTTGGGAAAGCATCGTCGGGTATCTTGGCCTGTACAGGATTTTAACCTCAGATATAATTTTTTTAACAATGTGCGAAGAGCCGTTTGCAGATACGCAAAAGATTGATTTTCTTGCACAGCAAATCAAAAAAGCAAAACCGTCTGTAAAGATTATAAAATCTATTTTCAGGCCGGAACCTTTATACAGCCTTAAAGGTAAAAAAGTTTTCCTTGTTCTTACGGCCAGCAGCCTGCTGGAAGAAAAAATAAGGGATTACCTGGAAAAGGAATATGATTGCAAAGTCGTAAAAATATCTTTTAACCTTGCCAACAGGCAAAAGCTTAAAGTCCAGCTTGAAGGATTTGATGATTATGATGTTTTGCTTACAGAGCTCAAAGCTGCATCAGTAGATATGGTTACAGAGTATGCACACAAAACGGGCAGGCAAATCAATTATATGAATAATATTCCTGTAATCATTGAAGGCAACAGAGCGCTTGAGGATTTTATTGAAAATCTGGTAAAATAATTAGTATAAATATTTAGTAAAATGATTGGTATGATTGCAGCTCTACAATTGCCTGAAATTAAAAAAGTTTAGTAATACGTACTTAAAAAACTATAATTTTCTGGAAATTATTGAATTATTCAGCAAGAATTAATACAAATAAAAAAGAGAAATAAAAAAAAGAGCAAATAAAAATGGCAAATATTAATAATACGGGACAAACAAATAATCCAAACCAGGTAATTGTGCTTAGCGATCAAAAAAGCGGCCTCCCGTTTTCCAAGGGCATACTTGCTTCCTCGATATCGGTAACGGGACTTGAGATAGGATTGTGCCATAAAATAGCCTATGAGATAGAACAATACCTTATAGAAAATAAAATGACAAAGATAGCAATGGACGACTTAAGGTCCATTGTTTTCAGGTTTATCAAGGATTCCGTGGATATTCTTTATGCAGAGAAATATCTTTTATGGCAGTCGGTCGGCAAGTTAAAAAAACCCATAATCCTTTTAATAGGAGGGGCGACAGGCGTTGGCAAATCCACAATAGCCACAATTCTTGCAAACAGGCTCAATATAACAAGAGTTGCGTCTTCTGATGCTATAAGAGAAGTAATGCGCGCAACTGTATCTGATAAATTAATAAGGCCCCTGAGGGGTTCATCCTTTAACGCATACCAGAACCTGACATTGCCGCCGGTCGGGGTAGAGCCGGTTATACTGGGTTTCAGGGAGCAGGCAATGACTGTGATTGTCGGTATTGAAGCTATTGTCAAGCGCGGTATTGAAGAGAAAAATGACATTATTATAGAAGGCGCGCATATAGTCCCGGGCTACATGGATTTGAAGAAATATGCAAAAAAGGCGATTATACAGGAGATAGTGATTTCTGTGCCGGATAAGGAAATCCATAAGGAGCACTTTTCAAAAAGGACCTTTGAGACCCAGGGCTCACGTCCAATGCAAAAGTATATAGATCAATTGGATAAAATACATATGATTCAGGAATATGTGGAGGAACTGGCAAAGCAAAGCAAGGTCCCTATTATAGAAAATTATGGAATTGATAATACAGTAAGTGATATACTGGAGGTGTTGTTTAAAAGAGTAAAGGCGGAATTTAGCAGAATACGATCATGAAAGATTAAATTTAAGTAAAATTGAATATTTTTCTCCGACTCAATTTTCCTAAAGCTTTGCAAGTTGTAAGCAAAAGCCAGGGAACTTTGAGCGATAGGGCTAAAATGGAAACGTGACAGCCTCCCGTGTTTGGAAAGGAGATTTTATAATGGCTATTAAAGAGCCATTATTTAATGGCGTTGCCGGCAAATCTTCTTTTGCTGGCTTTTTTTATTGTGCGACCGGAATGGCCCCATGCCAGCCGGTAAAAATGAATTTTAAATACTAATTGACACTTGTCAGCCGGTAAAAATAAATTTTTATTTTCTTAAAAAGGGGATCCAAAAGAGCAATGGTTCTACTTTGTATTATTAAAGGGTACTCGTTAAAAGGAGGAAAACATGAAAAAATTTCTTGCTCTGTTAATGATTTTGTTGATAGTTGGGGCGGGTTTTGTTGGCTGCAAAACAACAAGCACCGCAACTGAGACAGCCGGAGCGGCAGCAAACGCAGCCGAAACTGCATCTACTGTTACATCAGCTGCCGCCGAAACTACCGTAACAACTACTGCAGCTGAGACCACTGCAGCTGAGACCACTGCATCCGAAACTACCGCAGCTGAAACTACCGCAACTGAAACTACCGCAACTGAAACTACCGCAGCTGAAATAACGGCCCCCGAAAATCCGGCGCTCATACTTGCATCAACGACAAGCACCCTGGACAGCGGGCTGTTTGACGTGCTTATCCCTGCATTTGAGAAGGCTACCGGCTATAAAGTCAAAGTCATAGCAGTCGGTTCAGGCGAAGCCATAAAACTTGGTGAAAGAGGCGAGGCCGATGTGTTGCTTGTCCATTCAAGAAAAGCTGAAGACAAATTTGTCGCCGCTGGTTTTGGTATTGACAGAAAAGATGTAATGCATAATGATTTTATAATTGTTGGCCCGGCAAGTGACCCGGCAATAATAAAAGGCATGACACTAGCGGCAGATGCATTTAAAGCAATTAAAGACAGTGAAAGTATTTTTGTTTCCCGTGCCGATAATTCGGGGACACATGTCAAAGAATTAAATATATGGCAAAGAGCGGGCCTGGAACCAGGCGGCGACTGGTATATACAGACCGGCCAGGGAATGGGTGAAACTTTGCTGATTACCCAGGAAGAACAGGGTTATACCCTTACTGACAATGCAACGTGGTATGCGTTTAAATCCACCCCGGGCTTCAGCCTGGTTGAACTTGTGAGAGGTGATCCATTACTTTTTAACCCTTATGGCACTATCGCAGTTAATCCAGCCAAGCATCCTGATCTTAAAATAAATTACAAGGGTGCAACAGCCTTTATAAAATTTGTAACTGGTGCTCAAGGGCAGAAGATCATAAAAGAATTTGGTGTTGCGAAATATGGTTTTCCTTTATTTTTCCCTGATGTTATAAAATAGACATATAAAATTATAATATTATGTTTACATTCAGGGTAGTTTGGAAACTACCCTGAATAATCTGATAAAACAAAGAGATTAATTATGGGCCTTATATGGCAGGGCGTAAAAAGTGCATTTTCCCTGATATTTTCGGGAAATAAGGAGATATATGAAATAATTCTTCTGACCCTAAAAGTTTCAGGAATTGCAGTCATCGTTTCAATGGTTTTTGGAATGCCCATCGGGCTCCTTGTGGGCCTGAATAATTTTAAAAGCAAAAGATTTGTAATAACAATAATAAATACCGGAATGGGCCTGCCGCCTGTTGCAGCGGGCCTTTTTATAAGCCTGATGCTCTGGCGCAGCGGACCGCTTGGGATTATGGGAATAATGTATACACCCACAGCAATGATAATTGCCCAGGTGCTTATAGCATCGCCAATAATAGCAGGGGTAACGCTTGCTGCGGTCCAGCAGATCAACCCCAAGTTAAAACTTCAGGCATTATCTCTCGGCGCTAACAGGATCCAGGTTTTATGGATTTTGTTAAAGGAAGCCAGATTGCCGGCCCTGGCGGCTGTTATGGCGGGCTTTGGCGGCGTGATATCTGAGGTTGGCGCTGTAATGATGGTTGGCGGCAATCTTAAGGGACAAACTCGCGTACTTACAACGGCAATAGTCCAGAACGTCAGGATGGGCAGCTTTGATATTGCAATTGCCCTTGTAATAATTCTCCTGATTTTAACATTCATGGTAAACCTATTTTTAACTTTAGTACAACAAAGAGAAAACAAGACATGGTATCAAAGATTCTGGAAATAACCGGGCTTGAAAAAAAGTATAACAGTGGATTTACCTTAAAAGTGGAACATCTGTTTACTGAGGAAAATAAAATATTGGTTATAATTGGCTCCAATGGCTGCGGTAAGTCTACGCTTATCAGGCTCATAAACTTGTTAGAAAGCCCCGACAGCGGAAGCATTTATTTCAATGATAAACTGATTACCGGAAATGGTGTCGATAAAATAATGGTAAGGAAGGAAATGTCAACAGTATTTCAGGAGCCTCTGCTTTTTAATACATCTGTTTATAATAATATTCTGATGGGCCTTGAGTTTAGAGGTAAAAAAATATCTGGCGCCAAGGAAATATTTGACTATCTTGTCGACAAATTAAAAATAAAGGATCTGTTAAAAAGAAATCCAAAGAGTCTCTC
>JBBQDW010000133.1:0-5508 GCA_038320085.1 Candidatus Humimicrobiales bacterium | reverse complement strand
CAGGACTTAAATCAGTTTCTTGATTATCCCGATGAGACAAAATAACCTCTTCTTCCCATTTGTTTGACAAAATATTTATTTTTTTTGTAGGTTTATATACTTATTTTATTTGTTTATTTATTTATTCAGCCGTTTATTTATTATTTTAACCGTTTTATTTATTGATTCTTCTGGTTTATAAACTTATTTTGTTGGTTTATTTATTTATTTATTCAGCCGGTTATTTATTATTTTAACCGGATTATTTATTGTTTCTTCTGGTTTATTTATTTTTCCGGCCGTGTTTTGCCTGATAAGTTTTTTAAAAATAGTAACTGATATTTATCTTTAAGCTTATACCTATATATGCTATTATACAATAAAATATAAATGTTTAAGCACCATTACTCAAATAATGGTATTGCTAATATTTTACCATATTTCCTTGGATATTTATACAAAGTTGGAACCACTTTTTTGAGTATCAATAATGCCCTGTATTCATTAAGGCAGGGGACCTGCACCTCCAAAATATTCTCGACTGCGGCCCCTATAATTTTAATTGTTTCACCTGAAAGGCGCAGCTCTTCCGGAAGGTTTTTACTTTTATACAGGACAACCCTTCCATTTATTTTACTAAAAGGAATTGTAAGTTCTGCTAAAACTGAAGTTTTAGCAAGTGCTCTTGAAACAACGACATCAAATTTTTCCCTGCACTTGGCATCATGCGCGAGCTCTTCTGCCCTTCCAAAAAGAATAAATGCGTTATCAAGTTTAAGCTCATTAATAGCTTTTTTTAAAAATGTAATTGCTTTATCTTTTGAGTCAAGAAGGTAGACCTCTGCTTTTTTTAAAAAAATTGAAAGCAGTATTCCCGGCAATCCTGCACCTGTGCCAATATCCAGAAATTTCCCACTTTTATCTATTTTAGAATCTGGGGAATTCAAGAATTTAAATATGGAAAGGCAGTCAAAAAAATGTCTTATTAATATTTCATCCCGATTTTTTGTACCAACAAGATTAATACTTTTATTATATTCGAAAAGTAAATCAAGATAACTTAATAACTTTTCAATATCACTATTATTCGGACAAAGGCCCATATCATTAAGGTAAATTTTTATGATTTCCTGTTCCATCATTATTGTTTTATAGCACAATCAATACTGTTTTATAGCAATCATTAGTATTGATATGTCCGCAGGCGAGATGCCTGCGATCCTGGAAACTTGGCCCAACGTCTCCGGCCTGATTTTGGATAACTTTTCCCTGGCTTCAAAGGTAAGCCCGTTTATATTAAAGTAATCAACATTTTTGTTTATTTTAATGTTTTCTATTGTATCAAGCTTTTTAATTCCGATTAATTCCCTGTCAATGTATCCCTTGTATTTAATGTATGTCTCTACCTCCTCTAAGACCTTGCTGTCTGCAACCTCACTGTCAAAGATATCAGGAAAATATTTTACTAGAACTGTGAATTTTATTTCGGGTCTTTGCAGTAATTTATAAATATTTATAGAGTTTTCAATCGGTGAAGAACCAAGGCTCACTAAATATTCATTGATTTCCCTGCCGGCATTAATACTTTTTTTACTTAATATTGAAATTATTTTATTTATTTGAGCGTTTTTATTTGTCACTTTACAATATTGAGCTTTTGTTAAAAGCCCGGCGGAATATCCAAAAGAAGAGAGCCGGATATCCGCATTATCGGGCCTGAGAAGTAGTCTGTATTCTGATCTTGAAGTATACATCCTGTAGGGCTCATGAAGCTCCTTATTAATGAGGTCATCAATTAAAACTCCTATATAACTGTTGCTTCTTTTAAGAGTAAGAGGTTCCTTCCCTGACAATTTTAGGGCAGCATTTATTCCGGCAATAAACCCTTGCGCAGCAGCTTCTTCGTATCCTGAAGTACCGTTAATCTGACCTGCAAAAAAAAGGTTTTCAACAGACTTGCACTCCAATGTATGTTTCAGCTGATTTGGCAACAAATAATCATATTCAACAGCATAGCCCGGGCGCATAATTCTTGCATGTTCAAGACCTGATACTGTGTTAATTATAAGCTGCTGAAAGTATGCCGGCATACTTGTTGTCAGCCCCTGCAAATATGATTCGTTAGTATCCTTCCCTTCCGGTTCAATAAAAATAGGGTGCCTGCTTTTGTCTTCATAATTAATTACTTTTCTGTCTATTGAAGGACAATGCCTTGGCCCATGTGTTGTTACCATTCCCGATTTTATTGGTGAAAGGCTTATATTGGCTCTGATTAAATCGTGTGTATTTTTGTTTGTATAGGTCAGGTAACTGGGTATATTAGGAAAAATTTTTTCATGGTCCCAAAAGGAGAAGCTGGCAGGAATATCCTCGCCCGGCTGGGCAGACATTTTTGTAAAATCAATTGTCCTTTTATCCACTCTTGGCGGAGTTGCAGTTTGGAACCTGTCCATTACGAGCCCGGCTTTAATAATACTGGCTGTTAAATTCATTGCGGGATATTCGCCCATTCTTCCGGCATGGTATTCTGCACTTCCAAGAATTATTCTTCCCCTTAAAAAAGTACCCGTAGCAACGATTACAGAGTCACTATGAAAAGTTATTCCGCTTTCTATAGTGACGCCGTAAGCCATGTGATTATCGACAAGAATATTATCTGCAATACCTTGCCGCAAGGTCAGGCTGGCTGTATTTTCCAGGGTATTTTTCATAGCTGTTTCGTATTCTTTTTTATCTATTTGCGCACGGAGAGCCCTTACTGCCGGACCTTTGCTTCTATTTAGCATTCGTACCTGTATCGCAGTTGCGTTTGTTGTCTTACCCATCTGTCCGCCCATAGCATCAAGTTCTAAAACCAGTTGAGTTTTTCCAACCCCGCCAATTGCAGGATTGCATGGCATAAGCGCTACTTTATCAAGATTAATTGTAAGTACCAGGGTTTTAAAACCCAGTCGCGCGCAGGCCAATCCTGCCTCACAACCGGCATGGCCGGCACCTACTACGATTACATCATATTTTTCAATTTTCATGATAATGCCTGTTTTAAACTCTTATGTTTCACGTGAAACATTTTTAATATATGCAAGCAGGGATAGTGCATCAAGGGGCCTTACGCCTTCAAGCCTTAGGGCCTGGCCCAGAAACTGCGGGTGGTTTTTGCTTAAGTTTTCAATAGCTTCGTTTGAAAGATTTTTTACTTTACGATAGTCTATATTATCAGGTATAGCCACCTCTTCTGCTAAAGCAAGACTCTCCACCCGCTTTTTTTCCCGCTCCAGATAGGTCTCGTATTTTAACTCAGTAATTAGATTTTCAATATCTGTTTCTTCAAGATTAAAATCAGATTTAATTTTTTGGATAGACTCAATATCCAGTCTGTCCTGCCTGATGTCTTCAAGAAAATTTTTGCAGTATTTAATCTTATTGCTTTTAATATTTGAAAAAGCCAGATTAATCCTTAAATATCTATTCTCTACCTGAGAAGCTTTTTTTGTAAACCCGAGATTTACTAAAAATTTTAACATCCTGAAATCCGCATTGTCGTGCCTGTGCAGCAGTCTGTTTTCATTTCTGGATGTGAGCATCCTGTAGGGTTCTGTAATGCCCTTTATTACGATATCATCTATTAATATTCCCATATATGCATCTTCCCGTTTTAAAATTATCGGTGCCCGCCCCTGCGATGAAAGAGCAGCATTATAACCTGCAACAATACCCTGCGCGGCTGCTTCTTCATACCCTGTGGTCCCATTTACCTGTCCCGCAAAAAACAAATTTTTATGTTTTTTACTTTCCAGGCTGGTTTTAATTTGATACGGCAGCAGGTAATCATATTCAACCCCGTAACCCGGTCTCGTAAGTTCCGCATTTTCCATGCCCTTTATTCTATGTATTATCTCGAGCTGTATATCTTCTGAGAAAGTGTTAAACAACCCGTGTAAATACATTTCGTTTGTCCGCATTCCTTCAGGCTGTATAAAAACAAGATGCTGTTCTTTTTTTGCAAACCTTCTGATTTTATCTTCTATGGATGGACAATACTTAGGACTATTTGAAGATAATTCCTTTTTAAGGATCGGAGATTTATTTATATTTTCCTGAATGTATTCAATACACTTCTTGTCGACATGCGTTATATAGGTATATAGTTGTTTTCTCCCGTCATATCTATTATCGAAAGAGAACATTTGCGGGCAAGCGTCATATTGCAGTACCTTTAAAGATTCAAAATTTATTGTCTTTCTGTCCACCCTGGGTGGTGTTTCCGTCCTTAGCCTGCCAAATTTATACCCAAGCTCTTTTAGACATTTAGCCAGATCAGCTGAATTAACTTCTCCCTGCCTCCCCGCCTTTTTCTCGTATTTTCCCCAAAATATCTTCGAATCCAAAAAAGTTCCGGTTGTTATTATTACGCTTTTACTTTCATAGCAAATATCGTCATTCGTGTATATTTTATAAAGACTGTTATCTTCTTCTAACCTTGAAACAATTCCCTGCCTGAGTGTAAGATTTTCCTGATTTTCAAGTGTTTTTTTCATTTCTAATTGATATTTTTTTTTATCTACTATTGCCCTTATGGCTCTCACCGCCGGACCTTTGGAAATATTTAATATCCTGCTGCTTATAAAAGCTTTATCAGCATTTTTACCCATTTCTCCATTTAAAGCGTCTATCTCTCTTACAAGCTGCCCTCGTCCCGGTCCTCCTATGGCACTGTTGCAGGGCAAGAGAGCGATACTGTCAAGATTTATTGTTATTATTAATGTTTTGGAACCAATTCTTGCTGAAGCAAGCCCTGCTTCACAACCGGCATGGCCCGCCCCTATTACAATAACATCAAACTTGTGTGTTTCATTTACGTTTTGGGTTTTTGTATTTTCCATAATATTCTTATGTTTCACGTGAAACATTTATTTCGCCATTTTTTCTCATAACAGTTATTTTTGGCATTTTACTTCTACCAGAGAAGTATTTGACAAATTATTTTTATATTTAGCTGTCTGCTCACTTTAAGATAATGCTTTTTGATTGGTTAATTTTAGCAAAATTATGGTTAATAATCAGATAAAATTATTATCTTTAAATGATTCGCTAAAAATACAAGGGGATCGTCGTCAAATATTGCGGTTAAGAAATAATACATATCCTTATAGGCGCCCTTATCCAAGCGGTTCCACTATGTGAAATATTCTTTAGTATATTATTACTGGAACTATTTCTCTTCCATACATTGTAATTATTAAGCCTTGTTTGTAAATGTGGCCCGTGTGCCCTAATCCTCATTGTTTCACGTGAAACATTAATAAATTATATTTATTGAAATATTTAGTTTTACTTATTTACCAATACAGAACTTCTCAAATATTCCATTTAATATTTCTTCGTTTACATTTGTTCCTGTGATTTCTCCCATTAAATCATATGCCTGCTTCAAGTCGGCAGATGGAAATTCTTCAGACATCTTTTTTTTCATTGCTTTGCAGGCATTATTTAAGTTTTTTAAAACTTTTATCAATATTATTTTTTGTC
>JBBQDW010000132.1:0-5520 GCA_038320085.1 Candidatus Humimicrobiales bacterium | reverse complement strand
CAGGAAAAGCTAATATTATAATTTTTATTATCATACTTATAGTGCTGTTATTTTTTGTCCCGGTTATCTCATCGCTCCTAACGGACTTAATAGAGGTTTATAAATTCAGGCTGGCAGGCATGCCGGATAATTTCATGGCAGCAACATTAAAAGATTCCGGTACATATATAAAATTTTTTACCAGAGTAACCCCTCCAAACATACTCGGCTGGGCGGCAATAGGGCTGTATCTTATATTTTCTCTAACGGGCCGCTCAAAGCTAAGGCAGGGCAGGATATATGCCCGAAGATATGACTACGGAAGCCACGGCACATCAAGATTTCAAAACAAGAGGGAGATAAAAAATAATTATTTTAAAACTAAGCTTGGCTGGTTTTTAGGCTCAGATAAGCCCGGACTCGATTATCATCTGGGAATGGACGGGATGTATCATCCATTAGAGGGAAGCCTTAACATGCAGACAGCAATATTTGGAAGTCCCGGAAGCCTTAAGACTACCGGCTTTGTCCTTCCAAACATATTCCATATTCCATTTATGTACAAAGACAGAAATGAAAAGCCTGACATAATAATAACGGATCCAAAAAGCGAACTTTACTCCCTTAGCGCCAATTACCTGATAAAAAACGGATATGATGTGCATGTCCTTGATTTTATAAACCTAAAATATGGAGACAGCCTTAACCCCATAGAATTTATTAAAAATGACAAAGAGCTTATAGAGATAGCAGAAGGATTTATATCTTCCTCAGCTGACGCCGGGGGCAGTTCTTTTAAAAGCGATCCCTTCTGGGAACAGTCCGAGGGCCAGCTTCTGGGCGCTTTAATAGGATATATATTGCAGATATATCCGGCCTACCAGCAGACTTTTAGCGAAGTCTTAAAACTTCTTACCTCGCAAAATGTCAGAAATATTGAAAAAGCAGAGGGGTTGTTTGAAGAGTTTGATATAAAGGGGGCAGCTGCTCAGCTGTGGCAAAACTATCTTCTGGCAGAAGATAAGGTAAGGGCAAACATATTAATAGGGCTTGCGACAAAGCTTAAGCTATTCTCAATCGAAGGCATTAAAAACATTACAGGCTCTACAACAATGGATATTCAAAAACTGGGAGCTAAGAAACAAAAGCCGATAGCTATTTATATCATAATGCCTGATAAAGACCAGACATTCTCACCGGTCATTAACTCAATAATTACAACTATTCTAAACCAGTTATACAAGAGCGCAAACAACTCCGGCGGAACTCTTGCAAACCCCGTTTATCTTATTCTTGAAGAGATGGCAAATATCGGCAAAATTCCTGGCATTGAGGTAATGCTCGGGACCATGAGAAGCAGAAAGATCTATCCCATGCTTGTATGGCAATCTCTTGCCCAGATGAAAAATCGCTACAAAGATTCATGGGAAGATATATTGTCAATGTGTGACAGCCACCTGTATCTTGGGATAAATGATGATTTTACTGCAAGGTACTGCAGCAGCTCTCTTGGAGATACCACCATAAAAGTTCAGGCAACATCCAAAAACTCAAACAGTCTTTTAGGAGAGGAAATGAGCAGCGAGTCCCAAAGCTATTACAGAAGAAGCCTCTTGTTTGCCGATGAGTGCAGAAGGCTCCCATCGTCAAATCTCATCCTCAGCCAGCGTTCCCTTTTTCCGTTAATTTTATATAAGGTGCAATATAAATACTGGCAGGAAGATAAAAAAATTTGTAACAAGGCAAACTTAAACAGATTACCTGTTATTAAAAACACGTATAATACCTAAAGAAAAAATAAATTTTCTTTTACGGTATGTTCTACTATGCTATAGTATATATATATTTTGTTAATACTTTTAAATAATATAATGTTATGGTTAATCTGGTTTTTTGCATAAATTCAAGGGAGAGTTTTAAGAGAATCAGCAATACTCTAAAGATTGATGAAGATATTGAACTGGAAAATTATGTACCTGCTCTGGAAAATCTTCAGGAAAATATAATAATAAAGCAATATGACCTTGCAGTTGTTGATGAAAAACTTTCCTGGTATGATGAGGCGCTTGATCTTCTCAACAAAAAAGGTGTTGAGATAGTCCTTTTTAAGGGAGACTTTAAAAAGACAATAAGCGATATCTACAAAAAACTTCCAAAAGACAAAAAAGATTTAGAAAAAAGCCAGAAAGAAAATAAAGCCCACCTTACCGGCATATCTTACGACAAATCATATTACATAAAAAAAGAAATGCTATCCGGCGAAGCTTCCTTACCGTTAAAAAATGTATCATACGACGCGCTGGAAAATAAGATTATAATAATAGGAGGCCTTTCAAAAGGAGCCGGCTCAACATTTCTTTCAGTTAACCTTGCAAAAGCATTAACCGATCTAAAAATAAGAACCTCTGTAATTGAGCCTCCGGTTGATGAGCCTTATCTTTTTTACTATCTTGGCATTGATAAAAAACTAAATGCCAAATGCATGGAAAGCAGCTTTTATTCTTATCCCAATCAAATAGATGCGGGCCAAAAAGTTCTAAAAAGCATGGAAACTATAATAGATGATATTATCTGGTTTATGGCCAATCCCTTTGAAAGAAAAATAGAAATCTGGGACCATATAAAAATGCTTATGCTTCTTGACTGCTCAAGAAGATCCCCCATTAATATAATTGACGCCGGTATAAATTATGAACATGAAAGCATTGACCCTCTTATGTCCGGCGCAGATGTAATTTTAATTGCAATAAACCCGCTTCCTGCAGAGCTAAGACAAAATGAGGGCAAGCTTAAAAATCTTATAAAACTTAAAAAAGATGGATACCCTATAGCATTTGTGGTCAACTACTACACGCCCGCCATAATAAAAAAAGATTTATTAAATTACCTAAAACCAATCCCCGCTATATTTATTCCGGCAATAGAAACAAGATATATCCAGGAAGCAGCAAATAAAAACATTCTTCCCCTTGTCCACCCACAGATAAGCGAAAAATTATTTACTCCATTATCCGAAATAGTAAAAAATATAATTCCCCTAAATATTTTAAAAGAAAGCATAAATAACAATTCTTTTAATAATGTAAATATAATTTATAAATTAAAAGAGAAAATAACTGGTTTAAAAAAAGTATTTTCAGGCTTTAAAGTTTAAGATTTAAGTAACAAAATCTCCCATACCATTTTCAGGGATATATAAATGTATCTCTTTCTGGTTTTAACCGCTCACAGGGCAAATTTAGAGGTCAAAAACTATACTTCAAATACAAACAACTATAGTAGTAATATGATTTCCTGCACCAGGTGCCTGCATAAATCTTGATTGTAAAAATATTTACTTTGTGCTAACATCATCATATTGACAGTTAATATAGACTTTCAATATTAAAATAATAGTTATATTAATACAGTTTTAATTAGAAGTTTTATTTTTTCAATATTTAAAACTATAAGAATCGGCAATCGTAACAATAACAAGTATGCGGGTCTTAATCCTGCTTATAAAAAGAAAGAGGCGAATTAAAAATGACTAACAGTTTAAAAAAGAAATCAGATGAGATAGGCATCAGAGGGATAAACAGCATTAGCAACCTGGAAGCTGATATAATGAAAATTATCTGGGATAAGGGCCCAATATCAGTTCGTGAAGTGCATGAGATCATGTTGCGAAAGGAGATGGAAGACAAGGAGGCTGGATTTATCCCCTACACTACTGTCATGTCTACAATGACAGCTCTGGCAGACAAGAGCCTGCTCAGGCAGGATAAGACAGCCAAAACATATATATATACGGCAGTAATTGACAGGAGGGAACTCTCAAAGAATATAATTAAGTCTGTTGTTGATAAACTCTTGACGAAGGATTTAACTGAAAAGGTATCGGTATTTCTGGCTGATGAAAAAAACATCTCATCAAGCGGAATAAAGGAATTGCTGAAAGGGATATAACAAAATAATTTTTTGTTTTCAAACTCGCAACTTTGTAATACAATCGGGTAGTGTTTATTTTATTAAAAATATTAAGAAAGGATTTTTATGGTAAATATTAACAAAACAAAGGATTTATGGAATAAAGATGCGCATCTTAAGGATATGAAAAGCCACAGGTGGGGTCCTTTATGCTGTTGGTTCTGGTGCTGGTATTCCTGGTAAGGACTAAAGTGGGTTATTTCCCAAGTAAGTATAATTTTTCATATAAAATTAACCCCAAATATACTTTCATAAATAATAATTTAACGGGTGCTATGGATATTATAGAAAGTGATGTTTGGGGTTTTTTCATTGCAGAAAAATATTTGCAAATACCAAAGTCAATATTAGATGATTTTTTAAACAGAGGTTATTTATACGAAAATGTTAATATTGAATACTTTATTTTAAAAAAACTTTTTAAATCTTTTCTTAAAACTGCAAAAAGTAATCCAAAACGGATAGTATTTTGCCCAACGTACTACTGTAATTTAAATTGTATTTACTGCTTCGAAAAAAAAATAAATAAAATAGAGTGCTATTTTGATGAAGAAAAATTAAATCATTTTTTTAAATTTATTAATAATACTAATCTTAAATTCAGCTCTTTAGAACTCTACGGTGGCGAACCCTTGCTAGATGATAATCAAGCAATTGTGGAAAAAATTTTATTCTTTGGAAAAAAGAAAAATCTTAATATCACGATTGTTACTAATGGTACAACATTAGATAAATATTTTAACCTTCTTAGGGATTTAAAAGAAAATATAGTAATGATCCAAATTACTTTAGACGGGGTCCAGGCTGTTAATGACAAAAGAAGGAAGTTTATAACAGGAGAGGGGTCTTTTAATTTAATCATTAACAATATAGCTCAGCTTTTAAAGGATGGTATTAATACAAACGTAAGAGTAAATATCGATAATAAAAACGTACATTTTGTCCCAGATTTATATAAATTTGTAGAAAATAAGGGCTGGTTAAACTATAAAAACTTTGATATAAAACTTGCGCTTGTCAGAGATCATTCTAAAGGCGAGTCTTCTTTCTTTCCTGAAAAGATACTGGAAGTATTATTGAAACAGTATTACGAACATCCGGAATTAGAAAAACAATTTGGTTTTTCAGCATTCAAACAATTAAGAAACATAGTAAGCATACTTAATGGAAGTAAGAACGTACTGCCAAGGTTTATCAATTGTGAAACAAATCTGTTAGAACTTTTAATCTTTTGTCCGGATGGATTAATTTATACCTGTCCGGAATCAATAGGTATAAAACAACATGCTATCGGGCAATTTTACCCGGATTTTTTATTTTTTAATTCTAAAAGAAATATTTGGAGAACAAAGAATATTTTTAGTATCCCTGACTGCAGAGATTGTAAATTTTCCCTTATTTGCGGGGGAGGCTGTACATATTCATCACTTTTAGTATCAGAAGGAACCAGCCCGGCTTGCGAAAAATATGAAGCTGTTATAAATACATTTTTAAAATTTAAAGGTGAGAGTATCTTAAAAAATTATAATTTAAATTAATTTTTTATTTGCAAAATCAGGAGTAATTTAATTA
>JBBQDW010000131.1:0-5524 GCA_038320085.1 Candidatus Humimicrobiales bacterium | reverse complement strand
AAAAGGCTCCGGTAATCTAAAAATAGATTGACATCTTGTGCTGTACTGTGATAAATTATCAATTCGATATTTTATGGATAAAGCATTAGAATTTGCTTTCGCGTGTTTGTTTTGTTATGTTTAATTTATTTAAGCATATTATAAATAAACCGGTCATGTTTTAGATAAAGCGGTCATGTTTTAAATAAAGCGGTCATGTTTTGGATAAGCTGGCCATGTTTCAGGTAATGTTAATTAAGGAGGCCCAAGATTTACGCAGTAATTACAAGCGGTGGAAAACAATATAAGGTTGAGGAAGATAAGAATATTGTTGTTGAAAGGATAGCAGGGAATGAAGGCGACAAAATAAGGATTGATTCCGTGAATCTTTTCAGCGATGGAGACAATATTGAAGTCGGTTCACCTATTCTCGATAAGGTTTTTGTAGAGGCAACAATAATGAAGCAATTTAAAGGCGACAAGGTAATTGCATTCAAGATGAAAGCTAAAAAAAGATACAGAAGAAAAATCGGGAGCAGGGCATTTTTAACTCTTCTTCATCCTGATAAGATAAGTGTTCAATAATATTAAATTAAAATTAGATAAGGTATTAAGTCAGGCTGAATTAAAACAGGTGATTTAAGCTTTTTTGGAGGTTATGTTATGTCAAGTAAAAAAGGTGTAGGAAGTTCACGAAACGGCAGAGACAGCAAGCCGAAATATCTTGGTGTCAAGATATATGGCGGCCAGACAGTTCTTGCAGGAAACATTATAATCAGGCAGCGCGGTACAAAGTTCAGGGCTGGAAATAATGTAGGTATCGGAAGGGACCACACCCTGTTTGCAAAGTCTGACGGCATAGTTGAGTTTATATCAAGCAGTACGAGGGGTAAACTAGTAAACGTAGTAATGGCTTAAAGAACATGAGTAATGGACAACCTATTGTATTGATATCAAGTTACGGCCCGCGATTATGCGGCATTGCCACTTTTATAGAAGAAGCTAGAGAATTCATTCAAAAATTATATCCAAACAAAGACGTCCTTGTTATAAGCCACACTGATGGAGAAGGCGAAGGAGTTTTTCCATTAATTGATATAAAAAATCGTTTCTGGTGGAAACCTGTAGTAAAAAAACTCAAAAAGCTTGATCCTTATGCTATCCACATCGAACATGAATATGGTTTATACGACTATGTCGATGAACGAGGCATCAGTGATGGAAACAGGGGCTTTCTTGACCTTATAGATGAGATAAATGAATATCCAACCGTGGTTGAACCCCATACCATTCACGGCAGGCTAAAAGATTTCGAAGAAAATTTTATCTATGAACTTTGTAAAAAAGCAGATATTGTAATTTTCAAGCATGAATATCAAAAATGGAGGTTGAACTGGACCTTTACCCAAAGAAAATGGACAATGCCTGCCAATATAATGATAATCCCGCATGGTGCAAGGCCTGACATGCAATGGAAAAATGAAGATATACCCAGATTAAAAGAGGAACTGGGGCTTAATAAATTAAAATTTTTAGGCAATAATATTGTTGGTTTGATCGGGTGGATCCAGTCAAATAAAAGATGGGATATTTTGACATCCATATGGGAAGAGACGGCAAAAGAAATAGAAAATATGACAGGGGAGTCATGGGATCTGTTAGCCGCAGGCGCGATGAGGGACCCTAATCATTTTTGTGACTACCAGAAATATAAGCAGGAAGTTGAATTACTGGAACAAAAAGGATTTGCGCATTATTATGAATTTATACCAAGAGGAGAAATTTATTATAAAGTCATGGCTGTTTGTGATTTTATAGTCTTGCCTTCTGTTGATGAGACACAATCCGGGACCCTTGCAAGAATAATTGCCTTAAACAAACCCTTTATTACGACTGCCCCCATGGAAGGGCTTACCGCACAAACACTCGACAGCGGGGGTGGGTTGTTATTTACATCAAAGCAAATGCTGAAAGAAAGAGTTATAAGGCTTGCAAGCAATAAAAACTTAAGGATGGAGTTTTCAACAAATCTGAAAAAATATCTTGATGAAGTAGTCTCCTGGGAGGTAGTGGCAAAAAAATATAAAGATGCTTACAAGCTTGCAAGATTAAAGAAAATCAAATCAATAGAAATAAACCTGCCGCCTGAATTTTAAGTGCGCTAATTGTTAAACTTCTATTTTTAGTCTTTTTGCAGCAAGGTATGCCATTAAAAAGCATATATTTGATTCGGCTCCCTGATTTAAATTTACACCTTCCGGATTTAATCCATCATAGCATGCCAGGTTTTTATCTATTAGAGAGATATTGTTAATATTATTTCCATAAAACCATCTGTACCATTTTCCGGCCCAGTCCAGATAAGATTTATCGCCTGTTGCCTCATATGCTTTTTCGAGGCAGAGGACCATATATGCGGCATCGATTGGCTGCTGGTCAAATAATGCTTTAGCGCCTCCTTTATAATACCAGCCATTACTTCCGATGGGCGAAGGAATCCCGGTTACCTGGCAATTATCTATCAGGAAATCTGTTGTTTTTCGTGCAATTTCAAAACTTGTCTTGCACTTTCTTTTTAAATAAATCTCCCAGAGTGCCCATGGAATAATAGCGTTTGCATACACAAGATAATTCTCAAACCATACCCAATTATCAGAATATGTTTCAAAATAAAAATTATGCAGCTTTGATTTTAATTCATTTTCCATGTTTTCCTGATAATCAAGATTTAATAAACCCAGCAAAGCTGCAGACATTGCTCTCGGTGAGGTCCAGTTTCGGGAATCTTTAATCAGGCTTGCAATGACCTTATTAATACCTTCAGCCTGATTATTTTTAGTTACTAAGAGCGACCATAAAGTTATCCCATACGCCTCTTTAACATTCGTTTTTGAATTATTTTCTACATCTTTAAACAAGCCTGTGCCATTATTATCATAATAAAAATGATAAAGCAGCCCATCTTCCCTTTGCGCTTTTAAAATGAAATTTAAATAAATATCGCATAAATTTTTATCCTGAAATTCATAAGCTACAATGAGGGCGCGCGCCTGGTCCTCGATAGCATATCCAAAACCGGTAGCAGGCTTGTCAAGTTTTCCATGCTGATAAATCCCGGCAGCTGATGTCATTGATCTTATTTTTTTTAACGGATCCATATTATATATTATTATATTTAAGTATGACCTCATCAAACAATTTCAGGTGCTGCAATGCCACGTTATACCAGGTCATAAGTCTTCCGAATTTATATGTTTTCTTTTCGATCTCCAGTTTTTTTCGGGGATTATTGCAGATGTCTGTCACAGCATTGGCAATGGCCTCGGAATTCCTGAAAGGCACCATAAAACCTCTTCCCTCTGCCAGAACTTCTTTTGCATAAAGATACGGAGTTGAGATGCAAACTTTCCCTGCCCCGATTGCATATGCCAGTGCGCCTGAAGCGGATTGCTGCGGATCCAAATATGGAGTTATATAAATGTCTATGACTTTTAACCACTCTATAAGTTCATCCAAAGATATGTATTTGTTTATAAATCTGACATTTTCCTGTAAACCATAATTCTTAATTTTTTCTTTTAGAAAATTCCTGTATTTTTCACCTTCCTCTTTTAATACAACAGGATGTGTCTGGCCGATAATCAAATATAAAACATTATTAAACTGGCTTTTAATATCTTTTAAAGCTTCAATTGTATACTCGAGCCCCTTGCTGGTTGACAAAAGATTTATATTACCCAATATTATCCTGCCTTCCAGGCCTTTTTTCTTTTTATGCTTGTCATTTGGTTCCATAGGTATATCCGGAACACCATGAGGGATAATCTCTATTTTTTCTTTTGGGAAGTTATATTTTTTTATAAGTTTCTGTATGCTTTCAGGCATCATGACAATAACTTTTTCTGCAAATTTAATTACATCTTTTAAAACCAGGCCATAACCCCTGGCAGGGTCATCAGGAATAGTATGAGTCGTTATAATAAGCGGCTTTCTTAACAATTCTAATAATTTAATAATATACTCGCCAAATTCACCGCCATATAGTCCGAATTCATGCTCTACTACAACTATGTCTGCTTTGGATTTATTAATGTGCTCAGCTGCCCTGATATAGGAATCGATTTTATGCTGATTGATTTTAAATTTGACTTCCGGAGAGTAATCAATTTTATCTTCCGGCCTTACAAGCGCCATAATCTCTGCTTTGGAATACGGGTTTATAAGATTAATAGCATGAGTTAAGTCTTTTGTATAGGTGGCAATTCCACATTTTCTTGGGACATATGATGATATGTATACCGCATCTATGCTTTTGTTTTTTTCTCTTAAAACTTTCTTGAGTTTTTCCATAAGGATAAATATTTATCATACCTGTTTCTGCTATTATAATATAAAATGTATTTGATGGAAACAGTATTCAGGTCAGACAAAAATCCAATAATAACACCAGAGTCCGTAAAGCCTTCGAGGCCCGATTTTAAGGTGGTGGGCGCATTCAACTGTGGTGTTGCCAGATTCAAAGAAGAAATATTACTTCTTATGAGGGTCGCTGAAACACCGGTCAATAATTGCCCGCAAAAGCAATTTGTGCCTTTACTGGATGTAAAAACAGGCAAACTGATTATAAAAGAATTCGATAAGGCCGATTCCTCTATAGACTTCTCAGACTCCAGGCTGGTAAGAACACCTGCAGGGCAATACCTGACCTCTATTTCTCATTTAAGGATCGCAAGGAGTAAAGACGGTATTGATTTTGATATAGATGAAAACCCTGCAATGTTTCCTGAAAATAAATATGAAAGATTTGGAATAGAGGACCCAAGGATAACTTATATCGATGGGAGATATTATATAAATTATAGCGCAATATCAGATATTACAGGAGTTACGACCTGCCTTGCATCCACAACTGATTTTGCTATGTTTACAAGGCATGGTGTCATCTTTATGCCTGACAACAAGGATGTTGCAATTTTTCCTGAAAAGATAAATGGTAAATATTATGCCCTAAACCGCCCAATATCTTATGACTATCAGGTAAGGGATATGTGGATATCCGAGTCAACTGACCTTATTTACTGGGGAAACCATACGAAGCTGATGGGGACAAGGGAAGGGTACTGGGATAATGAAAGAATAGGCTGCGGCGCAGTTCCATTCAGGACAGATGAGGGCTGGCTGGAAATATACCATGGTTCATCAAAGAATAATATATATTGTCTTGGAGCAGTATTGCTGGATGCTGATAAACCGTGGAAGGTAATAGCCAGGAGTAAAAAGCCGATATTTGAGCCCCAAAAGGATTATGAGCTGAATGGATTTTTTGGCAATGTGATTTTTACCTGCGGGGTTTTGTATGAAGAAGGCAGGGTAAAGATATATTATGGTGCAGCTGATACCTGTATCGCATATGCTGAAATCAATTTGGCTGATATTCTAAAGGAATGTTTCTAACCCAACTCAAAGGACCTGATAATATTGATAAAATTAATAGCACTGGACCTTGATGGAACTCTTATAGCTCCTGACCAGACAGTAAGCAAAA
>JBBQDW010000130.1:0-5535 GCA_038320085.1 Candidatus Humimicrobiales bacterium | reverse complement strand
CGCTGTTTAGCTCCCACGGACACACCAGGGTGACCATTCCTGCCCCTGTCCTCATTGCCGCCTCACAGACCATTGCAGCTGCGCCCGAAAATCCAAGCGAACCTGCGATAACAAGAAGTTTTCCGACAGAGTGTTTATAATCACCGGATTGTCTTTGCGGTAATTTTGACGCAACCCAGGGCAGGTCAGCTTCGTAAATCTTTTCGTAGCTTTGATAATACTTTAAGGGGATGCCTATATCAGCAACAACTATTTCTCCGGCAAAATCTTTACCGGGATAAAGGGCAATACCGAGTTTTTTACATCCGAAGGTGATGGTTTTATCAGCTTTTACTGCGGCGCCCAGTATCTGTGCGCTGTCAGAATCTATACCGGACGGGATATCTATTGAATATATAACGGCACTGCCGCCGTTTACCACGCCTGGTGCCTGAAGGCTTCTGTCCTGAAGCCCTGCAAGAGAAATATCTAAAGGCCTGCTTTTTTTTGATTCTGAGCAAATATCTGCAGAAAGGTCCGTTTGCTCTGTTTTTTTAAATCCGGGCCTCGGGGCCTTTATGGAATTTATAAGGCCGATAACCTTTTTTGCCGGACCCTGTATCTCCCTGTTGCGCAGCCCCGTACCGAAAATGGCATCGACAATAAAGTCTGCATTTTCGAGTTTTAAAATAAAATCATGCCTTGATCCCATGCCTTCCAGGTTCAGGAAATGAATCTTCGCATTGTTTTTATTCGAAAGAATATCAAAATAATATTTGCTGTCAGGCGAAAATTTTTCCGGGCCGGTTATGCAGAATACGTCTATAGCGGCGCCTGCATTTATCAGATTGACAGCAGCAACAAAGCCATCGCCGCCATTATTCCCACCGCCGCAGACTATGACCCCTTTTACTGCTTCGGCACTATGATTGGCTGGCGTAAAAACCTGGGCACTTCGATTGTCTGACTTAAAAGCTTCGGTACTGGTATTATTCGGCATAAATGTCTTGGCGTTACGTTTATCCGGATTAAATGCTTCGGCGCTGCGAGTTTCTGGCGGAAAAGCTTCAGTACTGCGATTATCCTGCTTAAAAGCCTTAACACTGCGAGTTTCTGGCGGAAAGCTGTCTTTAAAATCCTTTATTATAGTCTCTGCTACCCTGCCGCCTGCATTGGCCATGAGTTGCCTTGAATCTATTTTATCGGCAACACATTGTGCATCTATCTGCTCAACCCTGCTGCCTTTTAATATTATCGATGCTTCCACTTGAGCGGCCTTTCACATGAAAAATCATAAATAATAAAAATCATTATACGTTTAAAAGCGATTAAAATTAAGTCTTTTGTAATTAGAGACAAATTCTTATAAAATTCTAACAGCAATATTTCTAAAATAAAAAATACTGGCGGCCATGACAGGAAAAGCAGAAAAATAGCCAACAATGATAGCAATCTTAATATTATTCTCAAACATAACTTAAGAGGCAAAACAATGTCCGACCCTAATACAGCTTTTATATTTTCTGAAATAATAAAACTTTTGCCGTTTTTCATCCCTGTAATATTGATCCAGTACGGTTTGATGATCTTTGCCCTGGTCCTGGCAATAAAAAATGAAGTGAAATATCTGCCTAAATGGGGGTGGATCCTTATTATTGTACTGGTTAACCTTGTCGGACCAATTGTTTTTCTTATTATTGGCAGGAAGAAAGAAAAAGAAATTGATAAAAGCAGTTGATTTAAAAAAGAGTTACAGAAAACTTGAAGTATTAAAAGGCATAAGCTTTGAGGTCAAGAAGGGCTCGGTGTTCGGGTTTATTGGAAACAATGGCGCAGGCAAGACTACTACCATGAATATATTAATTGCTGTTATATCTGAGTAGCCTATTCAAAAAGGACATTATCCCGGGGATTTTGACACTGGTCATAGTTTATAGTTTCAACTTCTTTAATCAGCTAAGTCTTATAAGAAACTACCTGCCCAATTACCTGATCCTGAGAGCTGGTACCTTTGGAGTTTTTTTCGACAGTTCACTTGTACCCACTTTTATAGTTTCTATATCCCTTATTGTAATTTTTATTTATCTTACAATCATTAGAATGAAAAAAATTGATATTGCTTAAATTTAAATAATAAGAACTCGCTTTTGGATCACCCAAATATAAGCAGGTGATTTGTCAGGGTCAGTAACGAATTTGCCAAAAAAAATTAATTTTAAATAAAAAAACGGGATTTTGGATAAAAATTAAGCAGGAATATTTTTCGGTAATGAATAGAATTTTATCGCTTGTACGTAAAATATGTGATATATATAAAATTTATGATTATATCAGCCGATTTTAGGCGTTTAAATTTCATAGCTCATATTCCAAGACATCCTAATGGTACCACAATAACATCGTCATTGCGTTTGTATGCATATTCACCACCAGTCAATATCATTTTGAAAGCTGACTTTAGATGACCATTATTGATTAGTAACGATTCCAATTTAATAAGGTTTTTAGCTCCTTGTTCTTCAGCTTTATTACCTAATTTTACTTCAACCAAAGCGTAGTCCCCATTATTTAATCTTATAACAGCATCACTCTCCAGGCCATACTGGTCACGATAGTGAAATACTTCACCGTTTAGTTGCTCTGTATAAATCCGTAAGTCCCTCATACACATGGATTCAAACAAAAAACCGAACGTTTCAAAATCTTTAAGCAGCATATCCGGTGTTAATCCCAGGATAGTGGCAGCGATTGATGGGTCAACGAATCCCTTCTTGTTTGAGGTTCTAAGTGCTGTCTTCGATCTGACTTTGGGTGCCCAAGCGCTCGTTTCCTCAATGATGAATAATCTTTCCAAAATATTGAGATAGGAATAAAGTGTCGCTTCGGAAATGTCGACATCTTTACTTTTGATATCTTCTAATATCACTTTATTGGATGCGAGTGTTTGTATGTTCCTTGCATATGAACGAAGGACAGCTTGCATGCGTTTTGGGTCTTTTGTGATGCCTGCCTGATTCAATAAATCATTATTGTAGATAGACTTAACATATTGATTCGCAATGAGCAGAGACGATCTTTCGCTTTTCCCTATCGATTGCGGCCATCCACCTCGACACACTAAAAAAGTAAGATCCTTAACAGTTAATTTTGATCGTGCACCGATCTGTGAGTTTCCTTCAAAAAGGGATTGCAGTGAAACTAATCCGTTCGAATCGCGCGATTCATAAAGACTCATAGTTCGCATAATAAGTCTGGCAATCCTTCCGGTCCCAGTATGCATGACTGAGTCTTTCGGTGGTGTCACTGATCCCGTAAGTATAAATTGGCCGGGAATTCCTCTATTATCAACTTCAGAACGAACTGCATCCCAAAGAACAGGTGCCATTTGCCACTCATCAATTAACCTTGGATTCTCGCCCTCCAGCAATAAAGAAGGAGTCACGTCTGCAATTTTCATATAGTTTTTACTTTGATCTGGATCCTGCATTTTGAGGATGCTTTTTGCATGAATGGATGCAGTAGTCGTTTTTCCACACCACTTTGGACCCTCTAAAAGTATCGCTCCAAAAGTCTCAAGATAAAAATTCAATGTTTTGTCTATAAGTCTTGGTAAATAGTTTTCTGCCATAGTAATCACCTAATTACATTATATTCTTAATTCAAATAGAATTCAATTTAAATTAAAGTATATTCTGGTTTTTTATTAAAGTATATTCTGGTTTTTTATTAAAGTATCTTCGGGTTTTATATTAAAAGTTATTCTGGTTCTACGTTACAGTTTTTTCTGGTAATCCAGATATCGTCTTTTAAAATATGCTTTTAATAGTGTCACGGAATCAGACTTTGTTATAGAAGAAGACGATGGCAGGGGCCAACGTTTAAAAGTGATTAAAATTAAGCCTTTTATAGCCAAATGAAATTCTTATTAAACTCAGGCAGGGTCTTTAAGTACTGAGCAAGCAAAATAGTGCTAAATTCTTATGTATTTGCAAGCACAACTGCAAAAGCAACTGCAAAATCTTTTGTACCCGATAGAGATATCTTTAAATCAAACGGACCTTTAAAAGTCAGCAGGCTTTGGGATCTTTGTGATAATTTAATCAGCGGCTGACCTGATGGAAGGTTCTGGACTTCGATATCTTTAAAGGACATATGTTTTCCCAGGCCTGTTCCGAATGCTTTGGCCAAAGCTTCCTTTGCGGCAAATCTTTCTGCGTAGGAAATGTACTTTGCAGTTTCGTTTTTCTTATTATCACAAAAAACGATCTCGCGCTCAGTGTAAATACGGGTTTTAAATCCCGGATATTTCTCAAGGGCTGATTTTATCCTGCTTACTTCTATAATATCTGTGCCAATGCTGTAAATAAAGGGCCGGCCATTACAAGGATTTTTACCCTGATATTTTTTATGATTTTTACTCAACAGTGACACTTTTTGCCAGGTTTCTGGGCTGGTCAACATTTCGCCCGTGATTTTTAGCAATGTAATAAGCATACAGCTGAAGCGGAACAACTGAAAGGATCCCGTAAAATTCTTCTATTGTCTTTGGCAGCTCAAAAGTATAATCAGCATACTTTCCAGTATTTGTATCTCCTTCAGAGATAAGCGCAAAAATCTTTGCATTCCTGGCTCTTACTTCCTGGAGGTTGCTTAGCATTTTCTCATAAACAAAATCCTTTGGAATGACCCCTACGACTACGGTCCTTGTATCTGTTAATGCTATGGGGCCATGCTTCATCTCCCCGGCAGCGTATCCTTCCGCATGAATATATGATATTTCTTTGAGTTTTAATGCTCCTTCAAGCGCCATTGGAAATCCGTAAATCCTGCCCAAAAATAAAAAGCATGCATGCCTGTAAGTCTCGTCAGCTATTTTCTTAAGCTTGCCCGCATTATTTAATATCTGCTGAATCTTGTTAGGGAGCAATTCAAGTTCCTCGATAATCCTGGTATATTGCTCCTGCTTCATAAGCCCCATTGCTTTTGCAAGATAAAGCGCCGTAAGATACATAACCATTATCTGCGCCGTAAAAGTCTTGGTGGCGCAAACACCGATTTCCGGCCCGGCATGTGTATAAATGACTGAATTTGATTCCCTGGCAATTGTGCTGCCGACAACATTTGTCACAGCCATGACTTTTGCGCCCTTTGCCCTTGCTTCCCTGATTGCCGCCAGTGTGTCAATGGTCTCGCCTGACTGGGTGATTGCAATAAACAGGCAGTCAGCATCGATTATTGGATCCCTGTATCTGTATTCAGAACCAATATCTACTTCCACCGGTATTTTTGCCCATTTTTCTATAAGCAGTTT
The DNA here is from genome assembly GCA_038320085.1 of Candidatus Humimicrobiales bacterium. Lineage (GTDB taxonomy): Bacteria > Actinomycetota > Humimicrobiia > Humimicrobiales > Humimicrobiaceae > Fen731. The sequence continues at coordinate 245 of JBBQDW010000130.1, read as the reverse complement.
TCCTGTAAGGGCCGCATGGTATGATGTTCCGCAGGCAATTATCTGGATTTTTTTAAGCTTTTTAATCTGTTTGTCTGATAGGCCTATCTCATCAAAATTGAGTTTGCCGTTTACAAGCCTTCCCCTCATTGTCTCCCTGATACCGTAAGGCTGCTCAAACATTTCTTTCAGCATGAAATCTTCATATCCTGATTTCTCTGCGCTTTCAAGATTCCAGTTTGCCCTGAAAGGTTCCCTTGTAACAA
>JBBQDW010000129.1:0-5675 GCA_038320085.1 Candidatus Humimicrobiales bacterium | reverse complement strand
ATTTTCTTCCCACAAAATTACTTTTATTTCCCGATATTATGTCATGGTTTAAAAAATCATTGCCAGTTCTGATGTTTCTTTAAAATAATGCCGCTTTTATTTTAAAAAATTGCTTATTGACCCAGCTCACCAGGCTACTATATACAGGGGTGCCTAAGGGGCATATCACACAAGATATCGGGGTTTGTTGAGTTAAGTACATAAGTATTTTAAAAATATTGCTAAACACTCAAAGAATTTTATTTTTTAGCTGTAACGTCTGAATTGATACACTAATATTTTAAAAGTTGACAAAATATTTTTTATATTATTTAATATTTCCAAGTAGTAATAATGTACAAAGTATGCACAAAAGTGCATTTATTACCTTGAAAGCTATGAAGCGAACTGTTTAATGATATTTACTGAAAATATTAAGAATGCGCTTGATGATTAGAAAAACTTGGTAAAGCACTTCAATACAATATTGACCATAAAGACGAGGTAACAAAGATAGTTATTGAGCTTTAATAGTTTGTAAAGTAAATGCTATTAATAAAATAGCCGGTAATGTCTTTAAAACTTTTAAGATCTCAATGGTGTATCCTTTAAAAAAATTTATTGGAAATTTTCCGGAGGAGTGCACCATTGAGGAAGTTATTAATATTGAGTTACTAAAACACGTCAGCAATTAATTAAAACGGCTGATAAGTGATTATTCTAAAGTAAAACTAGGTAAAAGGGGTATATTCATGGCTTTACTTATGGGGTTGGATATTGGTTCGACAAGTATTAAAGCAAATATATATAATGAAAGAGGAAGTTTGATTTCCTCAGGCACAAGGCCCACTATACTTTCTCATCCTGATAAAGAGCATCCAAACTGGGCAATCTGGCATCCGGATGATATATGGACCGCAGTAAGCCAGTCTATTTCTGATGCCCTCAAAAAAATTGATTCTAAAGAAGATTTAAAAGCCATCTCGGTTACAGGCTTTGGAATGGACGGAGTGCCGATAGATAAAAATGGAAAATGGCTTTACCCCTTTATTTCATGGCATTGTCCCAGGACAGAACAGCAAAGCAGACAGTGGAGCCAAAAAGTAGGAGCAGATAAGATTTTTTCAATAACGGGCAAGCAGGTTATGCATATAGATACCGTTTACAGGATTTTATGGATCAAAGAAAACTATCCAGGGATTTTAAATAAAACATACAAGTGGCTTCTGATAGAAGATTACATAAATTATATTTTATGCGGCGAAATATCAACAGATTATTCCATGGCTTCGTGCACTTCACTTCTTGACCAGAAAACCAGAAACTGGTCCAAAGAGTTAGTTGACAAAGCCGAGTTTGATTTATCTATTCTTCCTGCAGTAAGACCTTCAGGAACCGTACTTGGTAATATTCTTCCCGGGATAAGCAGGGATACAGGCCTTCCTGAAAGTGTGAAAGTGGTTCTTGGCGGTCACGATTATCACTGCGGCGCCCTCGCTGCAGGGGCATTTAAACCTGAAGTGGTAATGGACATAATAGGGACATGGGAAATGGTCCTTCAGTCAACCGACAAGCCCAATCTTGAAAATATAGTTTTTAAAAACGGAATAAATGTTGAGAGTCATGTAGCCAAAAATATGTATAATATGGTCGCTTATTCTGTTTCCGGGATGATGTATGAATGGCTCATAAATACATTATGCGCCGAGGAAAAGATTGAAGCAAAAAATAGCAATACATCAGTTTGGGAAATCATCAGGAAAAAAGCAGCCCTGGCGCCTGCAGGTTCAAACGGTGTATTTTTTGCCCCATATTTTTCCGGGGCAGGCACTCCCTATATTGACAACAGAGGCCTGGGCGCTTTTTTAGGGCTGACTGAGAATAACGATAAGTCAAATTTTATACGTTCGGTTATTGAAGGCTTAAACTATATGTTCAGGGATATGCTGGAAGCATTTGAAGACTCTGCCGGATTCGGGGCAGTAAAAATAGTTTCTGCAGGCGGAGCGGCCCAAAATGATTTCTGGATGCAAAACAAGGCAGATATAATTGGAAAAACTATTGAAATTCCTGCAATTAAGGACGAGACACCCCTTGGAGCGGCGCTTATTTCTGGAATAGGGATAGGCGTATATAAAAATGAAGAAGACGCATACAGTCAAACATATAAACCCGGCAGGATTTATGAGCCTGATTTAAATAATCATAATTTATATGATGATTATTATAAAATTTTTAAAAAGATTTATCCCGGTATGAAGGAATTAAATAATGATATTTATGAAAAATTCAAAAAATAGATAACTACTGGAGAGAAATAGGTAACCACAAGAGAAAAACAGTTAAGCCCTGGAGAAAAACAGATAAACATAGGAGAAAAAAGTATGACAATTCTAAGCGGTGAGGAAAGATTATTAAGAGTTCTTGAAAGGAAGGAAACAGACAGAGTTCCACATTTTGAATGGTATATAGATAAAGTAGTAATTGAAGCATTATCTCCGGGCGCTGATTATGAAAAATTCTGCTATGACCTGGATGTTGATGCTATATGCATAGACTGTGATTTTAGCAGAAAAACTCTGGACGATGGTCTTGTGCAGGATGAATGGGGTATGATAAAAAAATATACAGGAGAGGCCCATGCTTTTCCTGTTGACGGCCCTATAAGAACATTAAAAGATGCGCAGTCTTATATTGCTCCTGATCCACATAAAACCGGAAGGTATAGCTCAATTGAAAGAGCGATAAGAGAACATTCCGGAAAGAAAGCTGTAATTCTTCATTTAAATGATGTTTTTTCTATTCCCAGCCGGCTTATGCCTTTTGACACTTTTTTAATAACACTGATGGAAGAACCTGAAATTATAAAAACGCTTGTAAAAATGAGTGTCGACATTAATCTTGAAATGGCTAAGGAAGCGGTTAAAAGAGGAGTAAAAATAGTCTATACGGGAGATGATTTTGCCTATAACTCGGGTCCTATTGTTTCGCCAAAGCAATTCAGGGATATTTTTTATCCTGAATTAAAAAGGGTCGTTACCGGTTACAAAGAGCTCGGATTATTTGTAATAAAGCATACTGACGGCAATATCATGCCCATTATAGATATGATAGTAGATTCAGGGTTTGATTGTCTTGACCCGATTGACCCGATTGCAGGCATGGACCTAAAAAAGATAAAGTCAGATTATGGTAAAAAGATATGCATAAAAGGAAATGTTGATTGTTCGACAACACTTTCCTTTAAAAGTGTAGACGACACAATTAAAGAGACAAGAAATTGCCTTGAAATAGGTATGCCTGGCGGCGGCTATATTCTGTCTTCAAGCAACAGTATTCATTCAGCTGTAAAACCCGAAAACTATAAAGCAATGATTGACACTGTAAAACAATATGGAAAGTACTGACAAAACATAATATATTAAAAGTTCAGGATAATAATAAGAAATGGAAAAAAATAAGTATATGTTAAGTATTGACAATGGGCTAAGTGTGGGAAAAGCGGCCCTGATTGATAAAGACGGCAACATAGAAAGCATTGCATCTTTTAAAAACGAGATAATAAATGAGGGTTGCTTCAGTGAACTGGACATGGAATTGTTTTATAGAAAAACTGCTGATTCGGTTAAAAATTTAATCATAAAAACAGGTATCAACCCTTCAGACATTATTTCTGTTGGAAACAGCGGCCATGGCGGTGGTATCTACCCGGTTGATGCGAACGGAACCCCGGTAAGAAGAGCAATAACTTCTATGGATTCAAGGGCGGAAAGCCTGATTTTTAAGTGGAAAACTGATGGAATTGACAGCTATTCAAGTACCTATACAAACATGTGGAACGGGCAGGCCATACCTTTGCTTTACTGGCTAAAAGAAAATGAAAGAAGTAATTATGACAGGATTGCAAAAGTTCTTTTTTGCAAGGATTGGATAAAGTTTAAACTGACCGGAAATTACTCTACTGATTATACGGATGCAAGTAACGGGGGCCTTATCAATCTGACTACTAAAGAATACGATGTCAGACTTTATAAACAGTTCGGCATGGATGAACTATTTGACAGGTTGCCGGAATTAAACAAAAGCGAAGAAGTTATCGGACATGTAACAAAAAAAGCTGCGGTAGAAACCGGCTTAAATGAAGGAACCCCTGTAATAGGAGGCCTTGTAGATTTTGTGGCATGCATGTTTGGAAGCGGGATTTATGATAATAGCGCTTATTCCGTGGTTTCAGGAACATGGGGTATCAATTCAGCATTTAAAGATGAGCTTGTCGCAAGTCCGGATATTATTTCAACAGTATTATTTCCTGACGCAGGCAGTTTTATGGCGATGGATGCGAGCCCAAACTCAGCAGTAAATCTTGAATGGTTCATAAGTGAAATACTGGAAAAAACAGGCTTTATTAAAGCGGACAGGAAAGAGATATATATAAAAATCGATGAAGAAATAGAAAAAATCAACAAAAGTGAGTCAGGTGTGTTGTATTTTCCTTTTCTATTTAGATCAAAACTTACAAAAAAAATGGAAGGTATGTTTTATGGTTTTGACGCTTCTGATGATATATATAGCCTGATTTACGCTATTTACGAAGGTGTAGTGTTTTCACACCTGATGCATATAAATAACCTAATAGCGGGCGGCGCTGACTGTAAAACAGCAGTTCTCTCGGGCGGAGCATCAAACAGCAGTTTATGGTGCCAGCTGTTTGCAGATGTTTTAAATATGGAAATAGTGAAAACTTCTACAAAAGAAGTCGGCGCTCTTGGTCTTGCAATCTTTCAGGCCCTTGGGTTGGGAACATATAAAAACCTTAAAGAAGCCATTGGCAAAATGGTCACCACAGAGACCGTTTTTAAACCTGATAAACAAAAAAATAGTGTTTACATGAAAAGATTTGCAGAATTTGAAAGAATAATAAAGTTGCTTGACGTGTAATCTCTAACAAGATCGTCCAAAGAGAAGAATAATAAGCCAGACATACGGGAAGGCAGTTTGAAAAATATAAACAGATTTGTGATCGGTAAGCAGTGAGTTAGATGACTGAGTTAAAAAATAAAAATATTTCTATAGGGCTATATGAAAAAGCGCTCCCTAAAAGTCTTGACTGGGAGGAAAGGCTTACTCTTGCGCGTGACGCCGGTTACAGTTTCATGGAAATCTCTATTGACGAGACAGATGAGCGCATCGAGAGGCTTAAATGGGACAGGGCAAAAAAGAAAAACTTAAAGGAAATCACTGAAAAGACCGGTGTTCCCATATTGACTCTGTGTTTAAGCGGCAACAGGAGGTTTCCTATTGGAAGCTCCTTTAGCGATATTCAAAAAAAAGGAATGGAAATGATTACCGACGCCATATGGTTTGCATCTCACCTGGGCATAAGGATTGTACAGCTTGCAGGATATGATGTAGCAGCAGAGGAAAAAAGTACCGAACTTTCAAGAGAGACTTTTGGCATAAATCTTAAGAAGGGTGTAAAGCTTGCCGCCTCTCTTGGGGTTATGCTTGCCATGGAAAATGTAGACGATGATTTTGGAGATTCTCTTGACAAATTAATTCGCTATATTGAGGATATCAATTCTCCGTGGCTGCAATTATATCCTGATTTCGGCAATCTTAAAGCTATGGGCCATGACTTTGAAAAACAATTAAAATCATATTCCGGCCATATTGCAGCAATACATGTAAAAGATACC
>JBBQDW010000128.1:0-5686 GCA_038320085.1 Candidatus Humimicrobiales bacterium | reverse complement strand
CTTGTGGGAATATCGATTGCCGGGATATACCCGTTGTGCGGCGCGATAACCATAAGCGCCAACCCAAAATCTGCAGGAACCTCTTCAGGCATTACAATCGCCATGGGATTAATGGGGGGCCTGATTGTTTCGCCTGTAATGGGGTTTGTTGCCCAGTATTTAAGTAAAGGTTATGTACCTTATGTCCTTCTGCTGATGGCAGTGCTCGGAACAATAATGTCTGCAATCTTGTTAAAGATCAACCTTAATAAAAATAAAGTCAGGGTTATTACCTAAAACCTTCGATCCCGGTTCATTTGGTTCTGTGCCTTACACAGTTCAATTTTTGACAGAAGAGTCTCTGATGTTTATCTTAATAATTCGGATATTTTCAGAAATTCATTTTTATCGACCAATCTATTATTAATATATTTGTGAAGTATACTGGATATTAAAGTCTGGTATGGGATTCCTTCATCAATTGCAATAGACTGTATCTGGCTCAAATCTTTATCATTTAGTCGTAATGTTATAACTCTTTTATTTGAGCTTTTTTCTAAAATCTTCTCAATTTTTTCCTTTTTCTGGTTAGATATTTTTTTATAATCTTCAGCTTCTTTTTCAATCATTTTTTCATTTAAGTCTAACTTATAATTCATTTTAACTTCTCCTTATAAATTTTATGGAAATTTCTACTTGGGAAAACAGTCTTAACAATAATATTATCACTTTCGTCTACAACAAAAGGGACAACATGAGTATAATTTCTGTATGATAATATAAATATTTGCTGGTCTTCTCTTTTAGGATTTTCAAGAATATCTATATATTTTTTATCAGTAATAAGCTCTACGATCTTGTCAATATCAATATTTCGCTCAGATTTTAATGTATTTGCTTTTTCATCATCGTAGATTATCATGAATTAAATATAAGAAATTTCATTTATAATGTCAATGCTTAGTATTTACAATGTATTTACAAACAATACAGTTACAGTGCAAATACATTCATTCACTTTATTAGCTTTTATTATAGGCAATTTTATTAAAGCCGTTTAATGGCGCACTATCGCCCCCTGCTCTTTCTTTTATTTATCCATTGCGACAGGGCAATAAAAACTGCTGCCAGTACAAGGTAATAAATAACCATGTAGACAGGTTTTAAGTTTGAAAGGGTTATTACATTATAATCAGAGAGTTTATAGATGCGCGCGATTTTTAATAATATTTCAACAAGAAGCCAGGCCGGCTTTAAAATAAACCCACCGACGGGGGGCCATAATAATGCTGCAAAAGACGCAATAAGCAAAACAGCAAGGAGCGCATAAAAAACCGGACCCGCCAGCAGATTTGCCGGAATCGAAAAAACAGGCAATTCCTTGAAGAGATAAATAATGACAGGAAATATAAAAATATTTACAGAAACAGTTATAATAACTGATGATATAAAATAATCTGCTCCCCTGGATCTGCCCATGTATCTTTTGCCGCTGTTATCCGGGTCGCCTGCTGCAGAAAAGCTGCCAAAAAAATAACTGCCTGATTTTTGAATTTTATGCATTATAAGCCTGAATAAATCTGTGAGAACCGGATAAAGATATAAAATGCCGGCCATGGATGTAAAAGACAGCCAGAATCCCCAGTCGTAAAAAAATTCCGGATATAATGCCAGCAATATGATAAAGGTCAGGCTTAAAATAATCTTTTTACTGTACTGCCTTTCCAAAAGATTTGCAGAAAGGACAAATACAGACATAAATGTTGCCCTTAAAGCGCTTGCCTTTTCCCCGGCAATAAAATTATACAGGAATAAAACCACGATAATGGCTATGAAACTGACAAGCCTGAAAACTCCCGAATTTTTTTTGCCGGTATTTAAAGGACTTAAAATAAAACTTATAAAAACAATAGACAGATAGATAAAAAAATTTATATGCAGCCCGGATATTGCTATGAGATGGTAAATGCCGCTTTTCCTGAAATCTGTAATGGTTTTTTCAGAGATGTTGTTTGTATTTCCAAGGATTATAGCCTCACATAATCCGGCCGTTCTATAATCAAGATTTCCATATAAAGTATTTTTTATGCATTCATAAAATTTGCTGCGAATATTGTAAATTTCCCGGGTTATATCTGACACACCCAGCGTGCTGCCTGTTTTCTCTGTCCTGTCTGCGGTGGTATCGCTGTTTGTTTTATCCGTATAGTAATTACTTAACCTGTCTGTGCTTTGGCTTTCTGTTTTGACTACATTCTCCTCGTAAGCAGCCAGGCTTATATAACCTTTATTATTAGAGACTCTGCAGTTAAAACTTATAAAATCGTCCCTTTTTAAAAAATAACTGTCATTTGTCCTGATTTTGGCAAATACTTCGTCTTTTGCATTTAAGGTTTGACTGTTTCCGGAATTCAAATCTTTTAACATTAATTTGTCTAAAGTAATTGAAAAATAACTTGTGCCGTTTTTATTTTTTACATGGCCAGAAACCCTGCCGCGGACATTTATCTCAAGATTTTCCAACAGCTTTTCATTCTTCAAAAGCAAATTTAGTACCTGCTTGTCTTTCGACATGAAATAAACGTGCGAACATAAAAACCCGGAAACAAAAAAAATGACAATCGGGTAAAGCAGGGCGACTCTTAGCAAAATATTCCTATTTTGTGGAAAATAATTGTCAGGCGTTCTGCCGGCACCAGACTTTCCCAACAACTTATCGATACCAGAATTTTTCAATGGCCGACCAAAAGCAGACTTTACAAACAATCTGCCGTCAACTGACTTTCTAAATGATCTATCTGCGACAGACTTTCCCATTGACCTATCGTCGGCAGACGTTACAAACACTCTTCCAATAACAAACTTTTCAACTAGTTTCTTTCCAGCAAGCCTGTTACAGGCAATAAGGATTATTATCCCTACGGAAAGAACCAGTATGAAAATAACAGGCAGCTTATCCTGTAGTTGGCTGAATATTTTTTTTACGTAAGCAACCTTGCATAAAATAAATCCGCCGGCCAGGGAAGCGGCCCAAAAAATATGGTAATACCTTTCAATCAGATTGATATCAGTTCCTTTATCTTTTCAAATTTTATATCTCCTATCCCCTTTACATTTTTTAATTCTTCTACTGACTTAAAAGCCCCGTATTTTTCCCTGTATAAGATGATGTCCTTTGAAATTGTTTCCCCGATACCCGGGAGAGCCTCAAGTTCCAGGGCCGATGCAGTATTTATATTTATTATTTTTAACTGCGCATCGTCCTGACCGCCGCTGCCTGACTGGTCGACCTGGCCAAAACTGCTGATGTAATTAAAAAAGCTGCCATCTTTAACTACTTCCACAGTAGAAGGTATATATACCATTTCGCCGTCGATTAATTTTTTAGCAAGATTTACTGCTTCAAGGCAGGCATTTTCGCTTGCTCCGCCGCAGGCTTTAAGGAGTTCTTCTATCCTTGCATCACTTCTAAGCTCATAAACCCCCGGATTTTGCACATAGCCGCAAATGTATGCCTTTATTTTAACTATGCCGCCGGCTGTTGTTTCACTGCCGGAACCGTTATTGGCTACAGATTGTTCGCCGCTGCCATTTTCACTGACGCTGCCATTTTCACTATTGCCGCCACCCTCAGAAGTGCTGTTGGCTGAATTCTTATCAGCAGTTGCACCGGTAGTGCTGCCAATATTACCGGCAGTACTTATGGCTGAAGTATCGCCGGAATTATTTACAGGATTTCCATCGCTATTTTCACCGGAATTGGCTCCATTGTTTTTGCCTTCCAGCTCTGCAAAATAACTCTTTAAGATATTCTCTTTTTTTGTAATAACATTTTTCTGGTAAAGATATATTCCAAAAGCAGCAGAAGAAATAAGGACCACACTTAAAAAAAACGAGATATAAAGATTTTTATTTCTTTTGTATTTAAAGCTTCCAATAAAGAAAGCAAGTTTTGATATTCTATATTTAAGCTCTGACATATCCATAACTAAAAAAACCTTTATTGTAAAAAGTTTGACAGATGAAAAACAAATACAGGTTATTTATATGTATTTATGCTTTTATATAATAGCATAAAATAAACCAAAATGAAACTTTTTTTAAGGTTTTTTTGCACGAAATTGAGTTTATTGCAGAATCAAAATTTGCGAATATGTCCCTGGCGGATTCATTTTCTACATGAGCATCATAAAATAATGTGTAATAATTCTCTTACTACTTGGGATTTTGCTTCGTTTTTTTGTTCAGATAATTTGGATATTCGTTCTATCTCTTGCTTATTCAAACGTAAACTCATAACACTCATTTTAATTACCCTTCTATTCTTTCTGTTGCATTCCTAATAATCTCTATTGAATAGCTGTCATTTTTTTAAGATTGTAATATAGTCTTGCTGAATGATTTTATAAATTCATGAAGTTTGTGGCTGATTTGCTTCCATGGACGACTGTGATTATTTCTAAAAAATCCTCTTTTGTCTGATAAATAATTCTATACCCCTTATATATTATTTCTCTAACTTAAGGGTTATCTGATTCTGGGACATGTCGACCCATTTCAGGAAACTGTTCTAAATTCTCTACCAGTTCAAACACCCTATCGTTAAATATCCTGACATAGTATGGTGAATCTAAAGTAATTAACTTACATATTCCCCTTAGATCTTCAATTGAGTCTCTGGACCATTTTACTTTAACCATTCTTCCATTATTCCCTTAGCTTCTTCATGAGTATGAAACTGACCTGTTTCCAGCTGTTTCTGTCCCTTTAATATCTTTTGCTTTATATATAAAAGTTCCATAATATCTTCCAAAGTGGAATTTTCAGGTAGTTTTTTTACTAATGAAATTACTGCTTCCTTTGTTGTCAACAACTAAATCACCTCCTATAAATGATTCATATCCAATTAATAAATTTCTTTATTCGCCTTAGCAATATAATATAATACATTAGCATTTGCAGCATGAACAGAAAATATGCTGTTGCGGTTATTCTTTTATGACAATATTTACAAGCTTGTCCGGGACAACAATTTTTTTAAGTATTGTCCTGCCGTCGATGAATTTCTGTATTTTATCTGAAGAAAGAGCGATTTTTTCAAGTTCGGCAGATGCCGTCCCCTTCGGAAATTCGGCCTTATCCCGAAGTTTCCCGTTTACCTGGAAAATTACTGTAACAAGATCCTGGGCCGCAATCGATTCGTTATAATCCGGCCAGCTGCTTCTGTGGATACTGCCTGAACACCCCATGCGGTTCCAAAGCTCCTCGGTAATAAATGGTGCTATAGGGGAAAGTAATATTAAAAGTTTTTTAGTGGTCTCAAAAACCAGCAACGGGTTTTTTAAACCTTTTGCACTTTCTTCATTATACTTATACATCATATTTACAAGTTCCATAATAGAACTTATGGCCGTGTTAAAATTAAACCTCTGGAGTATATCTGAAGAAACCTTCTTTATAGTCTGGTGAAGCTTCCTGTATAGCTCTTTTTCAAAAGGAGTTAATTTGTCATTGTTAAATTGCAGTATTAAAGCATTTTCCGCTTTATCGCTTGAACCATCTGCTGCTCTGTCATTTGAACCATCTGCTGCTATACTTCCGGCTGTATTTTTTAAATTGGGCACATTTTCGGAACTCGCGGCGATTTTCAAACCGGCTGCAATTTCGAAACCGTCTTTACTTTTTAAATCAGCCGCATTTTCGAAAC
>JBBQDW010000127.1:0-5864 GCA_038320085.1 Candidatus Humimicrobiales bacterium | reverse complement strand
AGAAAGCATAATCGTCCAGGTTTGCCGAAATTGCAGCCTGGCTATCCCTGTAACGGTGAAGAAGAGAACCATCTTTTGCAACCAGATTATATATAATAAAATCAGCCGCGGCTATTGCAGCTTTTTTGTAAACCTCTTTATCAAAAGTCCTTGCTCCCATTGCAAGAGCAGATATCATCAGGCCGTTCCAGTCTGTCAGGATTTTGTCATCTTTAAAGGGTTTGATTCTTTTTTTGCGTTCATCAAATAACTTCTTTCTTGAAATTTGTATAAAGTCATCCAGTTCTTTTAAAGACAGGTTATATTTTAATGCAGTATCTTTCAAAGGTTTGCTGATATATAAAACACTGCCTGTCTCAATTAAACTAACACCAATATTAAAAAGATCAATAAGCAGGAGCGACTCTTTTTCCGGAAATATTTCTTTTATTTCACCTTTGGTCCAGGCGTAGAATTTACCCTCAATTCCTTCGCTGTCTGCATCTTCAGCTGAATAAAAGCCACCGCTCTCTGAGGTCAAATCCCGCATTACATAGGAAAAAATTTCTTCAGCGATATTCTTATATCCTTCCTCTTTTGTTGCCTGATATGCTTCAATGCAGCCAATTGCAATCAGGGCCTGGTCGTAGAGCATTTTTTCAAAGTGAGGTATTATCCAGTTTTCATCAGTGGAATATCTGTGAAAACCATAACCTGCATGGTCCCAGATTCCGCCGGACCTCATAGCATTTATTGTTTTTTTAACCATTTTTAATGCATATTCATTTTTAGTTCTTTTCCAGTATCTGAGCAAAAAATATAAATGATGCATGGTTGGAAATTTTGGAGAGGCCCCGAAACCTCCGTTCGCCATATCAAACGATTGACTTAAATGCTCAAATGTCAGATCCAGTATTGAAGCGTCTAAAGTTTTGCCGGGGTTGGAAGCATTTTGTTTTAAAAAATTCATTGCAATGCTTTCTGAGGATTGCAGAATGTCGCTTCGTTTATTTAACCATAATTCTTTAACCTGGGGAATAAGCTCCAGCATGCCAATTCTTCCATATTTATTTTGTTTTGGTATGTAAGTGCCTGCAAAGAATGGGTTTTTTTGCGGTGTCATGATAATTGTTAGCGGCCATCCGCCCGAACCGGTAAGCATCTGGCAAAAGTTCATGTAAACTTTGTCTATATCAGGCCTCTCTTCACGATCGACTTTAATACATACAAATGTCTCATTTAAAAGTTTTGCTACCTGGGTATCTTCAAAAGATTCTTTCTCCATAACATGGCACCAATGGCAGGTAGAATATCCGATTGATAAAAATATGGGTATATCTTTTGCCTGCGCTTTTTCAAATGCTGCCTCGCTCCAGGGATACCAGTCAACGGGATTGTATGCGTGCTGAAGCAGGTAAGGGCTCTTTTCAAAGATTAGGCGGTTGCTTTTTTTACTCATTTGTTAATATTTTTTAATTTTTTATTAAACATTGCTTTTAATTGTAGAGACATGAGTCTTACTCCTGTAAGAATAACATAAAAAAATTAGAAGTGCCTATTTTCAGTTAGACACTTCTAATTTAATATTCCTATTAATTTTTTTAAATTAATAAGCACTTTTCACCATGAGAACCGGTATTAGCCAATAAGTTTCTTGGCAAGGTCCACAGCGCTTGATGCGTCCGGAGCATAACCGCTTGCGCCAATTGAGTCTGCATATTCCTGGGTTAAAGGTGCGCCGCCAACCATGACTTTGACATCTTTTGTTGCTGCGTCTGCCTTTAAGGCACTGATGACTTCTTTCATAGACGGCATGGTTGTTGTAAGAAGAGCAGAAAGACCGACTACTTTTGCGCCGCTTTTCTTTACTTCTTCAATAAACTTGTCTCCCGGAACATCAACCCCGACATCTACTACCGTGTAGCCGCCGCCTTCGAGCATCATACCGACCAGGTTTTTACCGATATCATGCAGGTCGCCCTGTACGGTTCCGATAACGATTGTACCTTTCATTACGGTCCCGGCTTCAGCAAGCAAAGGTTTGATGATATCCATTGCAGCATGCATAGCTCTTGCAGCTATCAATACTTCAGGAATATACATCTCATTTGCCTTGAACTTTACGCCAACAACGTCCATTCCCGGTACGAGTCCTTCATTAAGGATGTCTCCGGCTTTAACGCCGCTGTCAACCAGTTTCTGAGTGATTTCCTTGCTTTTGACATTATCTCCGGCAATGATAGCGTCTGCCAAATCCTGATACTTTGCCATAGCTTCTCCTTTCTTTCTTTGAGTTACCCCTTTTTATTTTATGGTGATTATACAATAACTTAAAAGCTTAATGAAGAATTATTTTTTAAATTGATGAATAAATCCGCCAATACTGCAAAATTGGCAACTATATTAAATAAAATTTTAAAAGTATATAATTTTAAGACCTTGGCAATTAGAAATTTAATCTATAATAAATCCTTATGTTTTTAAATAATATGAGATTTTCATTTGGCAAATATGGTCGTGTGATTGCGCGATTTATAATATTTACCTTACTTGTTATTCTGGCAATTTTTGAACTGGAATTTATTTTTCCGCGGAATATCCAGGCAATTACTTTAAATGAGTTAAGCACACAGATTTCAGCGCTTACTGATGATGAAGAGGCACTTTTGGAAGAAATAGTGACCGTTGAAGCAAACATTGAAAATTCAAAAAACCAGATAGCTCAATTGACAGAAAAAATTTCTGGGATCGAAAAGGAATTAAGCAGTCTTACCGGTGAAAGAAAATCAATTCAAAAAAATATTGATTTAAAGAAGTCTGAGCTTGAAAAAAGAATAAGATATTCATACAAGTATGGTAAAAATAATGTAATAAAAATGCTTGCCACAGCAAGGAATATAACTGAATTTTATAAGAATCTTTATCTTCTAAGGAATATAATGAAAAGAGATGCGCAGCTTGCAGAGTCGCTGCGGCTTGATAAAGAAAGCCTCGACAGGATAATGCGCAAATCCGAAGAAAAGGCAAAAGAATATCAGTCAGCCATGAGTGACAACATTTCAGAAAAACAGAAACTTGAAGAAAGCTTTGCAAAGGACAAGGAATTGCTTGAAAAAGTAAAGGGTGAAAAGTCAACTGTCCAGCAGGTCCTGGCGGCTATCAGGGAAAGGATTGCAAGAATCCAGCCTCCCGGAGTGGTGCTTGTCGGGGAATGGACAATGGTTGCAACGGCTTATTATTCCGGGGGCGGCGGCCTGAACGGAACCGGTTTCACTGCTACTGGTTTGCGGGCAAGAAAAGGGCTCATAGCGGCGGACCCGACTGTGATTAGGCTCGGCACCAGGGTATATATTGAAGGTTACGGGGAAGCGCTTGTTGCAGACGTGGGCGGTTGGATCAAGGGAAACAGGATAGATTTATGTTTTGATACCCTTGAGGAATGTTATAGGTACGGCCGAAGAAAAATATATGTTTATCAACTGGAACAATAATATCCTTTGAAGAAACCGCGCCGGTTGGAACAATAATATCATTTGAAGTAACAGCTCCATTTAGAGCAAGTAGTGCCGATTGAGATAGTAATATCAATTGGAGTAAAAATATCTCTTTTAGACAAATGAGAAGACTTTGGATAACTTCCTGAAATCGCCAAAGTATTCCGCCTCGCTTATCAAACCTTTCAATACGTCTGAAGGGCTGTATATAGGAACAAGCTTAAAAGAAGGATTTTCAAAAAGCCTCATGTGGATCTTTGATATATCAGTATGCTTTTTTGTAACAGAAAAGAAATTTTCCAATATAAGGTTTGATGCATCCAGTCCCAACGATATTATGATGTGGGGTGTTGTTATGGAAATTTCTTCTGTAAAATAATTAATACAATTAGCTGCATGTTTGGCGTCAGGGCTGCTTAAAATGACTTCTTTTGTTCCATTTGTTTCAGTGGTTTTTCTCGCAGTGCATTTTACAATATACGTAAGAAATGTGTCTTCCTCCAGGGAGAGCCCTGTATCTGCAATAAGGGCCTTAAGCATATCTCCTTCGTCGCTTCCCATAAAAGGTATGCCATTTGCTTCGGCTCCTGCAGCATCCGGGAAAAAACCTGCAATAATAAGCCTTGAATTCGGTGCACCAAACCCCGGAACGGGCTGGACCCTTGTAGCGGCCAAATCCAGGCATCTCTTACAGATAGATATCTCTTCGTTTAACTTTTTTAAACTTTTTTTAGAACTTATTGGCATTAAATCAAGTATACCTTACAGGCTGTGTTTAGTAAACATAAATCCAGTAAAATTCAGCAAAAATAAAATTATTTATATCTGCTCCGGCCTGCAAGGATTTAGGGGTTCTACTGATATTGGTTTTTGCAGGTATTTGTTCTTATAGATATTGATTCTTAGGGATATTGATTCTTAGGGATATTGATTATTACAGATATTGATTATTACAGATATTGATTTTCTAGAATACTCGGTTTATGGATAGCGGTAATGACCTTTTATTGAAGAAGAGCTCAGGATATCTTTTTGGACCGTATAGCCGGGGTCAATATAGTTATAGATCACTTTTGGTATGCCCTTTCGTGTGGTAAAATCTGAAATTATGCCCACATTATCTGTATATCCATCACGGTCCATATCAAAAAATACTACATCCCCGGGCAGCCACTGGTCAAGGTTACCGGTATCTGAAAAGTTAAAAACTGTAATATAGGATGCTGCATTTCTCATGAAAAAAACCTCCAGGTTCTGTATGCGCCTGTAGTCAATATTCTTGTCCGGTCTTGTCTGACCCCAATTTATCCTTAAGGGATAGCTTCCAAAATTACCCGCTATGTCATCATTTACAAGTTGGCTAAGATCAAATCCTGCTTCCCTGAATGCCCGAGCTACAATATCGGTGCATATGGCTATCTCTGCCGGAGGATCACCTCCGTTGAAATAATTTGTCTCGTTGTTTCCATTTTTGAAAATATTTGCCGCAGGGTTTTTAAGCTGGCTTTTTGCTCCCTCCAAAATATCCTTCTGGTCGTTTATTCCGTCACTGTCGTAATCAGTTTTTATGGAAACGCTATCCATGTTTATCACCCTAAACCTCGGAAGAAGCAGTGCCAGGGCGGTCGGAGGGCCGTATACTTTTTTAAACGTAAATTGGCTGATGCTTAATGTGATTGCAAAAATTATTGCCAAAATGATAATTATTATCAGGAAATGTTTTATATTGAATTTTTTGTTATCAGTTTCCATCAGGTAAACAGGAAAGATATTTTTTCTTAAGCAATATGCGACAGGACCCTGCTGCAGGACTTATATTATTAGAAATTAAAATTTATCAGGCTGAAATTTAAAAAACTTAAATTAACGCCAAGAATTTCAAGCAGCCCCATTATTCCGGACAGGACAACAATTATCGAAAAAAATGTAAGATAAGAATATAAAAACCAGGAAAATCTAAACCTGCCTGCATCTTTCTGCCTGGAAATCAACTGGTCCCATGCCGGCTCCGCGGCCTGATTTTGTGCCGATTCAGTCGCCTGATTTTGAGTTGACGCGGTTGACTGGTTTTGTCCCGACACAATTGCCTGATTTTGCGCAGGTTCGGTCGCCTGATTTTGTGCCGATTCAGTCTCCTGATTTTGTCCCGGCCAGATCTCCTGATTTTGTGCCGGCCAGGTTGCCTGATTTTGTGCAGGTGCCGACGCAGCTGCAGGGCCTTGTCCAAACGCAGTCTCTTGGTTCTGCCCCGACGACGCAGTTGCCGCATAGCTGGCTTTCCCAAGCGGAGGTATTTTTGCCAGGCAGTAAATAAGCCTTATCATATTGGCGGCAATAAACACCCATGATATGAGCATAACTGCAAAACTGCTGATATTTAATACTGAAAAT
>JBBQDW010000126.1:0-5865 GCA_038320085.1 Candidatus Humimicrobiales bacterium | reverse complement strand
CGGAATGGCTGCCGATAATTGCAGGTTTAAAAGGCGGTTTAAAAAACATTGCAGCAGGCGGCGCAACAAGTAACTTCAATGAAATTTTGCCCCTGTTTAATTTTAAAAATGCATTTGGCGCTTTAGCTGGAGAATTTCTATTTTCAAAATTTGATTCGGCCAGGGCATTCCTTGGCTCTTCCTATGGTGTTGCATGGGCAGCGCTTGCAGTAATGGCCGCATTTAATTTTAAAAAACTTTTCAAAGCGTTTTACTGGGTTTTTTTTGTGTTTCTGTCTGCAGGGTTTATTGCCCTATTTATATCCCTGGGGTTTATTGCAGAATTTGCATGGTCAACTGAGCGCTATATGCTTCATCTTTTCCCGCTTGCTTACTTCTGGGTGATTTCAAGTTATTATAAATAAGAAATCCGGCCGAGTCTCTCCAATACTATTTTTTTTAAGTCTTCAGCTCTGGAAAAATAGTTTGATCCCTCTATTATAAAAAGCATTTTTTCTTTTAATCCAACAATTTTATCTACAGCATTTTTTGCGGCCCTGGCATCAATTTTTAAATAATTGCCGAGCCCTGTAAAATCATCAAGACTTAACCGGTTTCTTTTTCCGTTAATAGTAAGCGCTGATTCATCTTCATGGGGCAGATAGATTTTAGAAGAAATCAGGTCATAGCAGGGGGCCAGGTGCCAGTGGTCCCGGGGCTGCTGAATTAATGACCAGTTTTTAAGATGCATGTCGCCATTTCCTACCACAAAACAGAATAATATCCTTTCAAAAAAATCTATAAGGTCAAGATATGGCCTTTTTGAGAACTTTAAAATTGCATTTCCCACTTTCTCAAGTGAAGACTCATACTTGGAATCCGGCGGCATATCAAGCAACTGCGCCATGTCTTCCACGTGGATTTTTTGTCCATCTGCATCTCTATCAAATCTCTTTATAATATAACAGATTTTCCCATCAGCCATATAAAACAGGCCATGGGGAGGCACATCAAAACCTGCTGCAGTTTCAGCCAGGCACATGCAGAGGTTTTCATTTTGTGGAAGCTGAGGATATTCACCGGGCTCGGGTTTTAAAATATGCGTGCCGCCGGATTGGACAAACTCGATTAAATTTTTGCTCCTATTGATCTTGACCAAAGCTTTTATCTGAACTCCGGAAATTGACATTTTACCCGCGCTTTTACTTATCTCAGCAGCAAGTTCCGTGCTTTTTACATTAATTGAAGGCATGATGTTTGTTCCAAAAAGCTTCTTTATGCATGCCGGGTGGTATGCCAAATGATGTAAAGATTTCATCTGGTTGTCTTTGGCTGGCGTGGTTTTTTTATTGCTATCCTTTTCTGCAATTTTCTTAAGGCAGCACATGCAATAATTACTCATCTATAAAAATCCTTGCCTGTCTATTACACAAAAAATGACCTTTTAATGCCAATAATATTTACTGTTAAATAAAATATTTAAATAAAAAAATGTTGATTTTTTCTATTAATAATCTTTGGGAAAAGTTTCCTTATCTCTAAAAGTTTCTTTTATAAAATCGGGGAAAATCACACAAAAATAAAATTTATTTATTTTTTGAATTAAAAAGGCCTGATGGCAACTGCGCCGGAAGTATCGCCCCCTACATGCATCAATAGCCTGAATTTGTCATTTTTATCGATTTTTAATTTTGAAACAGTGATGTCCAGCAAAAAACCTTCCGGAAGCAAATTATCAAAAAATGGAAATAGTCTCTCAGACACAAACTTTTTTTGGGAAAGGGGCATAGTCAGGCTGACCGGCCTTGCAGAAATATCATTTAAGTATTCAGCATCATACTCAAATTCATATACATTTTCTTTTCTTGCAAGTATACCTGCTCTTGTATCACCATAGTAAAC
The DNA here is from genome assembly GCA_038320085.1 of Candidatus Humimicrobiales bacterium. Classification (GTDB taxonomy): domain Bacteria; phylum Actinomycetota; class Humimicrobiia; order Humimicrobiales; family Humimicrobiaceae; genus Fen731. The sequence goes on along the minus strand of JBBQDW010000126.1, from coordinate 3,984 downwards.
TATTGCGTGATTTGTATTTTCTGCTTTCATTTTCTTTTCACCGGATATTGAAATAAATTGCTGTAATATTGTATGGTTATGTTGTGTTGCTTAAAACAAATTTTTATGAATAATAAACAGAAATTAATTATGATAAATGTACCATACCAATAAGCAGCCCCAGGTTTATTATAAAAACTGCTTTACGCTAATATTAGCATCAAAAATTATGTTGTATCTCATTATTATAAAAACTGTTCCATATCTACAGGACCCAGTGTTTTTCCAAAAAGCCTTAAAACCTTGTTTAATGTGTCAGTCCTGAATGATGTCTTGCCCTGCTCGATATCCCTGATAAGGCGCAAGCCCACACCTGCTTTTAATGCAAGTTCCTTTTGGGTAAGGCCCGCTGCTTTTCTTTGTGACCTGATGAATTCACTGATTGGATTATCTTTTCCCATGATAATCTTTATACCTTAAAAGGTATAAAATGTCAATATAATCTGTATCATTAACTATTTTATATCAATTGGGGTATATTATATGATACTTTATATCAATGAGGGTATAAAATTTATAACAAATATTCCAATTATACCTTATAAGGTATAAAGTTAGGAGAACACCATTCCTCTTATCGTATATTTAAGTATGTTAACATCATAAATTCGAGATCACGGATTTTCGTGTTATCATTTTAGTAAATATTTTTTTAGCAATAGTTGAGTTATTGGATTTTTAAGTGGTTTTAAGTATTATAAGGCAGTAAGTATTTATATGCGGGAGGCAGGGAATAAAGCCGGAATCACAAACATTAGCTTTGAAATAAAAGATATTGGATAGAATAAAGTAAAGATGTCAGCAGGAATATTAACAGCAATAATAACAGCATGCATATTGTTTGTGATGGGGCTTTCAGCTCTTTTATACTGGTATGCTTTCAGGTTTGAGCCTGCTAATTTTAAGGTATCAAACATTGAAATAAACCTTGTAAAAAGTATTTTTACGGCTTCGGGCGATATAGTAAATGGGGCATGCGCTGGAGAAGGAGAAAGAGTAGGAACAAGAGCAGGGGCTGAGGCAGCACCTCCTTTTAAGAGCCCGGCTAATAACTACATGGATTCCAAATCCGGTTTTACAATAAACAGTTCAGATTCAAATCCCGGTTTTACAATACTTCATCTTTCGGACTTTCATTTAAGAAAGGACAGAAAAGGAGAAAAACTATTTAACTTCGTCCGTTCTCTTTCCAGTTACAATCCGGACTTTATATTTATTACCGGGGATCTTGTAGAAAAAGACATATATTCTGATTATCTTGTGGAAATGCTCGAAGGGTTGAGTGCCAGGGCGGGGAAATATGCGGTCTTTGGGGTGCATGATTACTACAACAAGACCCCGAGAGAATTTATGGAAAATATGATCAAGAGAAAGAAAGAATACAAGAGTAGAAATGATGTAGCGCAGCTTATTGAAAAGCTTGCCAAAATTGGCATAAAGGTCCTGAGAAATGAGAGGGTATCGCATACCATAAACGGGGGCCTAAGTATTCAGATTGTCGGGCTTGAAGATACCATAATAGAGAAAACTGACATTGGCAAAGCGTTTTGGGGTTCCAAAGAAGAAAATAATGCTGAAGAGGCAGGTTGTGTATTCGAGAATGACAAAAAGGAACTAAGATACGAGGCCGAAAGCAATAAAGAAAAGTCGTCAGAGCCAGCATGGTCAGCAGATTTGACAGAGCACTCAACAATAGAGCCATTCACCAATGATCTATTTGTGCCGGACAAAAGGAATTTTCACCAGTTAAACAATGATAAAATGATACAAATTTGCCTGACCCATACGCCCGACATGGCCCTTTTTGGCCAGCTTGTTAAAAATGGTGTTGATATCGTCCTTGCCGGCCACACCCATGGCGGCCAGGTAAGGCTGCCCTGGATAGGAGCGATTATTTCGGGCTGCGACATTAAAGCAAAGTATGCCTCAGGCCTTTTCTATTTTAAAAAAATTGTTCTATACGTATCAAGAGGACTGGGTGAGGGCAGGTATTCTCCATTCAGGTTCTACTGCCAGCCTGAAGCTACACTCATCAGGATTAATTTTTAAACAGCTCATATTTTATAATGCATTAGTGTCTTCCCATGGCAACCCCTGATGGTCAAAATTATGCATTCAAAATGCATAATAACAAGTTATTTCGGGCATGCCCACACAGGTAAGGCTGTCGGAAATAGGGTCAATTATTTCCGGGCGTAATATAAAAGAAAAATATTGATAATGCCTATTTTCCTTGATATACTATTATCTCGGATATATCAGTAATGTGTTTTATAATTATATATAACGGAAAGAGATTATTAAAATGACAAATGTTACATCTGGTGACGGTATTACAGATAGAAAAATTATCAGCATTACCGGAAAACGGCAGATTACAATACCTCTAAAATTTTACAAAAAATTAGGGCTTGGTAAAGAAGTTGAGTGTTTTATTGAAAAAAATGCTCTTATTATTCGTTCTTTATCACAGAATGATGGCTCATTTTCAGTAGAAATATTAAAAGACCTCGTAGCGCAGGGGTATAACGGTACAGAACTTGTTAAAAAGTTTACAGAGGAAAGCCAGAACATAAAAATTGCAACTGGAATGTTATTGGCAGAGGGTAATGATATTGCGGCCGGAAAGAAAAAAGGCGCATCAATGAAAGATGTTTTCGGAAAGGACTGATTTATGTATGCAATCATTATAACTTAAGGATGTTTCTTATGGGATATTTCCCAATTCTTATTTAGTATTTTATATTGTATATTGTATAGCGAATTAGACAAATTACATGAAAGGAAAGAAATGCAATCTGGAGAAAATAAAAAACTTAATAATTCTTCATTAAAAATCACAGTACTGCTGCTGCTTTTTTTGTTTAGTTTTTCAGCGCTGCTGTTGGTCCCGGGATGTAAAACGCAGGAGGCGTCTGAAACTACTGTAGCTGCAGCCTCATCAACATCAGCTGCGACCGATACACAGACGGCCGCCACAACTTCAGGCAGCTCAGCTTCAACACAGGCCACAGACAAGACAACAACCGAATCAGCTGCGGAAAGCGCAACTGAATCAACCGAAGCAATCCCTTCAGATATAACCGATCTTATAAAGAAGGCCGACGGGTATTATACTTCCGGACAGTACGGACTTTCAAAGAGCACGTACAGGAAAGCTATAATAGCGATAGACGCCTCAGATTTGTCTGACGCGGCCGGCCAAGAGCTAAAAGACTCTTTTAAGAGCAAGTACGATAAATCCAAAACTATCGTAGAGGCTGCCCTTATTCATTTTGGGCAAGCCAAGCAGTTTGAATATGAAACCCGTTACGAAGAGGCAAAAAAAGAACTTGAAGCAGCACTTGCCATATATCCCAAATATGCCGATGCCCAGCAGGCTTACGATGATTTAAAATCTACTATGGGGCTTGTATAACTGATTATGGGGATTGTATAACTGATTATGGGACTTGAATAATTGATTATGGGACTTGAATAACTGATCACGGGGCCAAAATAATTGAGGCATGAAAATAATTTATTAAAAAAAAAGAAAAAGAGCACAAACAGGTTTGGGCGGTTTGTCCTTGTCCTCATACTGGTTATTGTCTTTCTGGTGCTGGCATTTTATTTTTTAAATAACCCTTCAGCTCTTGCATCCGTTAAGGATAAGTTTTCGTCATTTTATACCTCCCAGCCGACAGATAAATCTGAGTCAACGGATAAATCAGGCTCGTCCAGTTCAGCGGCTGACGGCCAGGAAAGCGGCGAAACTGGTGCTGACGGCCAGGCCGCCGATTCCTCATCAACCGGCGAGCAGTCCGGCGGCGAATCAGTTTCACAGACCGGCGCCGATTCTTCCGGAAGCGCAGCTGAAGGCACTGATTCACAGACCGTATCCGGGTCCTCTGCCGAAGATTCATCGTCCTCAAACACCCAGGGCACAATCGCGGGAGTCACCCA
>JBBQDW010000125.1:0-5873 GCA_038320085.1 Candidatus Humimicrobiales bacterium | reverse complement strand
CATCTATTTCCCCTGTGAGAGTAATAGTTTCATCAATGCAGTAAACCTCAATATCGTCACCCAGTGATTCTTCCGGTGCATCAGTATAACTGTTGTCTATACTGGGACCCGGGTCTGTGTCAGTCATATTTGGATCCATTTCATATTGTCCACTAGAATCACCTAATGCAGTGGAATTGTCGCCTGGTTCAGCAAAAATCATTGTTGGCAATGTAAAAAGTACTATCATCGCCAATATGATTCCAAAAATAACAAACTTTTTCATTTTTCACTCCTCTCTTAAAAAAACCTTTTAATAAAACTTATTGTTACTTTTAAAACTTTCTCTATAAATCCCCTTTCCTTCCTTGAAAGAATATAAAACTATTATTTTACTTTTATATTTTCTAAATCTGTTTACTAAATTTTATATATAAAAATTATAAAAATAATTTTCAAAACAACCCTAAAAAAAACAAAAACCGACCCTCACAGTCGGTTTCGCTATTAGCTCCATCTTTCCCAAGCGTCCAAATATAGGAAAAACTTCAATGCTACTTGTAATATTTAATTTGTTTTTTTATCTTTTACTATTTTACGACTTTTACTTATTAAATGTCAATATTTATTTATATATTTATTAAAAATTTATAATATTTTTATATTATTTTTTATAACTTTACGTAACATTATAATAAATTAAATTATATTTATTTTGGTTTAGAGGTATTTTACAAAAATTTTATGAAAAAATTTTGAGCTTTTTGATAAGTAAAAATATCTGGGCTTGGATGATTATTTTAGATTCTGGCCTGCTGATGGCCTGTAAATAAAAACGGGGTAAGTATTCGTAAAGCTGGACGCCTGAATTAGCTTACCCCAAAATAATAGTAGCAAATAATATAAAAATTGCAATACCCAAATTAAAATATATTATAATTATTTTACAAAACTAAGATTTAAATACCTATAATAATTTATATAAAGTAGTACAAATTTATATAATACTATTTATTATTATAATTTGGACAAACTTATAAAACAATTACCGAACAATTACTGTACCAGACTGAACCACTTGTTGTAAATGGTATCATAAGTGCCGTCGCTTTTTATTGCGTCCAGGGCGGTATCTATCATTCCTTTAAGCGGGCTGCCTTTCCTGAAAACTATCACAAATTCCTGTGTAGAGATAGTCTCGTCAAGGATATTGTATGTATCCAGGTTTTCTTTTATAAGGTTTATACCAACCGGGAGACTTAAGAGCACTGCGCTTGTATCCTTCATCTTTAACCCGGCAACAAGCTCCAGGACGTCTTTATATTTTACAATCTCAAAATCTGCCAGGTATTCGGGGTCAATATCACCTGCTCCCGATTCCATGATGCCAACCCTCTTGCCGGCCAATTCATCTTTTGTCTTTATTTCTGAGCCCGCAAGCTCTACAAGCATGTATCTCATCCCAAAATAAGGCTTTGAAAAGTCGACAATGACATCTTTTTCAGAATTATATGGGACCGCTGAAATTATAAGGTCGACCGAACCCTCCCTCAGCATTTTAAAATCCGTATCCCACTCCGTAGGTTCAAGCATTATTTCTTTCCCGAGCTTTTTTGCAATCTCATTTGCCAGATCGACATCAAAACCCTTCATTTCACCCTCCTGTATAAATTCAAAAGGCGGATATGTGGAATCGACCCCGATTATGAGTAATTTGCTGTTGACATCATCCATTTTTGTCTGTTCAGCGGGTAGTGTGGCATGAAAAATACTTCTAAGTCTGACACAGCCGGACAGGAAGGCCGGGACCGCTAATATTACTAATATTGATAATATTGCCGACCATCTAAATATTGCCGACCCTTTAAAACCGGGCAGCAATAATTTTTTCAAATTCTTTTTTTTCTGCATAATAATTCACTATCGGCTATATTATCTCTGATGGTTCGGGGAAAAGGGTGTTTCTGGCAAAGTGGTCCGCAAATGTCGGGAAAACAGTCAGTTCAAGATATTTTGAACGCTCTGCAATATCTTCAGCCTTTTTTCTTAAAACTGATGAAACCAGAACCATCTTGGCGCCCACTGCTGCGGCATTTCCCACCTGAGATATTTTTTTAAGCGGCACATCAGGAAACATCCCAATATTTACAACGTTTTTCGGGTCGATATATGAGCCAAACGCACCGGCGATTATTACCCTGTCTATATCTTTAAAATTTAAGCCGGCGCTTTCCAATAATATATCTATCCCTGTCCTTATTGCGCTTTTTGCAAGCTGTATCTCTACAATGTCATTCTGATTTATTGAAACGCCACCTTCAATACATGAGTATTGCTCTGTGTTATTATTTGAATCTTTTTGGTTCCTGCGCCTTAAATCATTTTCTTTGCAGTCTTTATCATCATATGCGCAGGGTTCAAGCATGTATTGCTGTTTTCCCTTGTCGTCAAGGCACAAGCATCCTGAATCAGTGACAAAGCGGCCCCTGTTATTGATTATTTTTGCCTTCAGCAGCTCGGCCACGGCATCAAGTATTCCGGAACCGCAGATGCCCACAGGTTTTTTATCATTGATGGTCTGTATGGTCGGCCTGCATGACTCTGGATCTATGTTTACTCTTTCAATAGCTCCGGGAGCGGCCCTCATGCCGAACTTTATATGAGCGCCTTCAAAAGCCGGTCCCGAAGCTGTTGAAACGCTCTCCAGGCCCCTTTCGCTTTTTAATACTATTTCAGTGTTGGTTCCTATATCTATTCCGAGGTAGTTTCCGTCCATGTCGTCAATGCCTGATGCAAGTATCATTGCCATATGGTCAGAACCAATAAATCCCGCAATTGCAGGCAGAAGATAAATATAGCCCCCTTCGGTTGATTTTATGCCCATATCCCTTGCCTTTATATTGTGGGCAATATCTGTAAGCGCCACAAAAGGCGAAAAGCCAAGCTGCCTTACTGGAAGTCCAAGCAGCAGATGGTGCATAGCCGTATTGCCTACAATGCTCATTTCAATTATCTGCTCAACCTTAATATTATTTTCCGCCGCAAGCTCTTCGGCAGTCTTGTTTATCTGGTCGATGACTACCGACCTTATTTTACGGGCGTTTTCTTCATTCTGCATCGCAAAATTAATCCTGCTCATGACATCCTCACCAAAACTTATCTGTGGATTCATGACACCCTTTTTTGCAATGGTCCTGCCTGTTAAAAGGTCTATAAGAAGAAATGCGATTTTTGTCGTGCCAAGGTCAATAGCAAAGCCATAAGCCTGTCCGGTAGTATCTCCCCCCTCTGCCATTATGATCTCGCCATTTCTTACTGTGATTGTAACAGACCAGGAATTCTTTCTTAAGATGTCAGGCAGATACTTTAATACCCTGTAATCAATACTTCTTATGTCTGCATCAATATCATCCGGGTTGGCATCCATAACAGCATCTTTGATCCTGGAAAAATCAGCCTGCATGTCTGAAAGGCTGGGAGGCTTTATTTTGACAAAATACTTTTTAAAAACAGGGTTTACCTGCATCTGGGTTTCGTCGCCGGAAACCTGCAGCTTCTGTTCTTCTGTAAGTGAAGAAGCGGGGATATAAATGCTCATGCCCCTGTTAAAAGTCTGCTGGCAAGCAAGTCTCACGCCATTCGCGATCTCTTCTTTTGTGAGTATTTTAAGCTCCTGCGGCCCTGGCTCACCTGCGGCGTCGTCAAGTATAACGATCCTGCACTTGCCGCAAGTTCCTTTCCCTGCGCAGACTGCCTTTAAACCTATACCCGCTCCGATTATTGCTTCAAAACCATTTTTAGGCTCGTGAAGCTCTATTCTCTTGCCTATCGGCTCAACTGCAACTGTGAACTTTTTGCCTTTCATAAATTCCCGGCTCCATAAATTTGTTAATAATATTAAAACAGGTAAATTTAAATCCTATAATATCCGGAATATAGATTATTTTTAAACCTGCTGGCCTGCTTCCGGAATGGCTTGAAGCGATTCTATTTTTTATGCTTTTCGGTTTCCTGCTTTATAAAACTCTCGAAATCAGGTCCTGTCTTCATCAGGTTTGCAAGTTCCCCGCCCAAGTCTGAAGGCTTTATTTTTGCAATCCATCCTGTATCATAACAGGACTCATTGATTAATTCAGGAGAATCTTCAAGATCTGCGTTTGACTCAATTATCTCACCGCTGACAGGCGCAAAAATCTTTCCGACCCATTTGCCTGATTCAAGTGATGAAAGGGATTCGTTCTGTTTTACTTTTGCACCCTTCATCGGAAGTTCGATATAGACAATCTCGCCGGCAAGTTTCTGGAAAAAATCTGAAGCGCCGAAAATAATATTTCCGCTGCCGTCATCTTTTGCCCAAAAATGGTTCTTCTCATAATAAAGCTCATCAGGAAAATCATAGGTTTCAATTTGCATTGCAGCCCCTCCCACTTTAAAAAAATTATAAAGTAAATTATAAATATTTGTTTTTAAATAAACAACGCTAATAATATAATATAAATATTCTTATAATATTTAATTAAATAATTACACCTTATAACTTTGGTTACAATATTTTTGCATATTATTTATTATATTATAAGTGATAATTTACTCTTCTGCATTCATGCCGGGACCCGGTTGCCATGTTTGCTGCCGGTCCCATCGTTATTCCAGACGGCCTATTCTTCTGCGTTCATGCTCTGAAGAACAAGTTCTGCGATATCCAGGACCTTGACTTTATAGTCAATCTCACCTTTTTTCCTCTTTAATGCCGTGTTTATAGTCCTTTCGCACTGCTGGCAAGCCGATACAGCTATCTCTGCTTTTGTCGCAAATATCTCATCTGCTTTTGAGTCAGCTATTTTTGATGAAAGGGCAGGGTTTAATGATTCAATATTGCCTCCCCCGCCGCAGCAGTTCGCCTGAAGTTTGTTGGTGTCAAGCTCGATAAAATCTATACCCGGTATGCTTTTGATTACCTGCCTTGGCTCTTCAAAGATGCCTGAATTCCGCCCAAGGTCGCAAGGGTCATGGTATGTCACTTTTGTGACGGCCTGATTTGCGCTTATGTCATTTAGCTTGATTTTTCCGTCTTTTATAAGCTTTAACAGATACTGGGAAACATGCATTATTTCAAAATCAGGCTTTACTCCGGTCAGCTCAGTATACTCATGCGCCCAGGTATGAAAACATGAGGGGCAGGAGGTTATTAGAAGTTTTGCTCCCTTTTTTATAACCATATCAATGTTGTGAAGAGCCAGTGATGTGACGGCGCCAGTCATTCCAGAACTTAAAAGCGGAAAGCCGCAGCACCACTCGTCTTCTCCCAAAAGTGTAAAATCAACTTCCGCCCTTTTAAATATTTCGGTTATTGCCCTTGGGATGGAAAATGAGCGCGGGGAAAAAGAGGATACGCAGCCGACAAAATATACAACCTCAGCAGTATCTTTCACATAATCGCTTAAAGTTATCCCGGGTATTTGTTTTAGCCAGTCAAGCCTGCCCTGGTTGGTGTCAAATGTTATGTTATAGGCAGCTTCGATTTTGTCCTTTAGCATATCAAGGATCTCGGGATATTTACTGCTGTCTACAAGGTCTTGCCTTACGGCCCTGAAAAGTTCGCTGATCTTAACTCCGCTCGGGCATTCTTTTGTGCAGTAATTGCACATTGTGCAGGTATATATCTTTTGTGAAAGTTTGTCGGTAAATGGTATTTTTTTATTTGCCGCAGCTTCAATCAGGCTCAGCTTCCCCCTTGGGGATACGCCTTCGTCAAGAGTATTTTTATAAACCGGGCAAATTGACAGGCATGTGCCGCATCTTGAACAGCTGTAAAGTTCATCCCCTTTTTTGGATACTCTCAACGTTTTGGCCAACACATCAGTATCCGGCAAAGCTGCATTTGCTTTAGAGCC
>JBBQDW010000124.1:0-5878 GCA_038320085.1 Candidatus Humimicrobiales bacterium | reverse complement strand
AATACACCTGAAAATGTAAAAGAATCCGCAGTAAATGCTATCAGGGCCAACTATACTCATTACAGCCCCTCCGCCGGAATTCCTGGCCTTCGCCAGGAGATTGCAAAATACATATCCAGGACAAGAAATATTTCTGTAGATCCTGAAGAAGTTGTTGTAATGCCCGGAGGCAAGCCGGGTATCTTTTATTCAATATTATGCCTGATAAACCCTGGCGATGAAGTCATTTATCCAAACCCGGGATATCCTATTTATGAATCTATTATTGATTTTGTAGGTGCAAAATCAATCCCCGTACCTATGCTTGAGGAGAAAAATTTCAGCCTGGATGTCAGCAAACTCGAAAGCCTTATTACTCCAAAAACAAAAATGATAGTTCTAAATTCACCCCAAAACCCGACAGGCGGAATAATTGAGAAAGAGGATCTTAAGGCGATAGCAGATATTGCAATTAAAAATGACCTTATCGTGCTTTCAGACGAGATATACAGTGAAATAATCTTTGACAGCGAGTTCTGCAGTATTTCATCATTTCCGCAAATGAAGGAAAGGACAATAATCCTTGATGGTTTTTCGAAGACTTATGCAATGACAGGCTGGAGAGTAGGATATGGAGTATTTAACAAAGAAGTCGCGGCCCATATTGCAAACCTGGTTACAAACTCAGTTTCATGCACGGCGACGTTTTCCCAGATAGCATCGGTGGAAGCATTACACGGTCCGCAGGACGAGACACTCAAAATGGTGGAAATATTTAAAAACAGGGGCAAACTTATTTCGGACGGCTTAAATGACATAAAAGGCATAAAGTGCATTAAGCCGAAAGGAGCTTTCTATGTCTTCCCGAACGTGACACAAGCATGCAGTGATCTTGGTTTTAAGTCTTCTGAAGAATTACAGCAGTACCTGCTCCACGAAGGAAACGTCGCAGTGCTTCCGAGATCTTCTTTTGGCAAAAAAAATATCGGCGAGACCGAGGAATATATCAGGCTTTCTTATGCTGTCAGCAATGATGATATAATCAAAGGGCTTGACCGGATAAAAAAAGCAGTTGAAAAAAAATTATAATGTATAATTAACCCGTGCCTAGCGGATTAAGACGAGGGTGTTATGGTTTACCTTGAAAAAAGAGATTAGGGACATATGACTTATCTTGATAAAATAAAACCCGTAGAAAAGTTTGTCCTGATAGACCAGATAATTGAAAAGATTGAAAAACTCATAACAAACGGTGATTTGAATCCCGGAGATTTTTTACCAGGGGAGCGCACCCTTTCAGAAAAACTCGGGGTTTCAAGGACCTCACTCAGGCAGGCTCTAAAGGCTTTAGATGTTATGGGTGTCCTTGAGATTATCCCGGGTAAAAAAACTTTTATTAAGGAGTCCTTTTCAGACATTCTTACAAACCCTTTCAGGTTTATAAAGGCTGTTCATTCCATTAAGATAAAGGAACTTTTTGAGGCAAGATGCGTCCTTGAGGAAGGCTTTGTACAAATGGCTGCAAAAAAAGCAAACCGGCAGAATATAGCGCAGCTTAAAAGTTATATTGATGGTGCGGAAAAAAATATTGACAGTAAAAATGAGTTTGTTTACTCGGAATTTAAATTTCATCAGAGTATTTTCGAAGTTGCGGACAACAAGGTGCTTACTGCCGTAATGAATTCGTTAAATGAGCTGCTGTTGGTTCTTGAGAAATATGAAAAGGATTATTTGGATAGATCTGACAGGGCTCTTTCACTGCAGCAGCACACCATGATCTATAATGCAATAAAAGAAAAGGACCCTGAGAAAGCAAGGGCCGCAATGCATGTTCATCTTGATACGATGGAGTCAAGGCTAAAGAAAATGGAGATACAGGAATAGTTTACCGGTATTATGTCTGATAAAAAAAGTTTGTCGAATTCGCATAATTTAGAGGACCTGCTTTTTGACCTGGTCGCAATTAACAGCGCAAATCCGGATTATTCGGAGGCTGCGCCTGGGGAGGAAGAGATTGGCCGGTTTATTTATGATTTCTTTGCCGACCGTAAGATTGATTGCGTAAAACAGGAAATAGTTGGCGGCAGGTTCAATGTAATTGCAAAAATCGAAGGTAAAAAATCTGCCCCCACCATTGTCCTTTGCAGCCATCTTGATACAGTATATCTTGACGGTATGGATTTCAAACCTTTTCTGGATGATATAAATATCTACGGTCCCGGTTCGTGTGATACCAAGTCATCGGTTGCAGTGATGATGAGCGCTGTGGCAGATTATAGCAAAAAATCGTCATCAGGCCGTAGTCTCAATGTATACTTTGCAGGAGTTGTAAGTGAAGAAAGCAGGCATTTAGGTATAAGAAAATTATTAGAGGAATTTGGCTCCTATATCGGCAAGGCGGATTTTTTTATAATCGGTGAGCCAACAAATCTTGATATAGGGATTGCACATAAGGGGAGCCTTAAATTTACCATAAAAACAAAGGGTAAAAATGCCCATGGCTCCACTCCACAGCTGGGACGCAATGCAATAAACATGATGGGCGAACTTATAGTTGTTATAAATAGTGTAATAGTACCGGAATATGACCTGATTTACGATGAACTGCTTGGGAGGCCCACATTAAATATCGGTACCATTACCGGTGGAAGGGCCTTTAATATTGTCCCTGACAATTGCTGTATTGAAATTGACAGGAGGATGCTTCCTTCTGAAACAGTCGAACAGGTTTTAAGCAGATTTTCAGAGCTGATTGATTCATTGAAAAAGGAACAGGGGAAAACGGGGGAAAAATATCGGAGTAAAACCGAGGGAAAAGACCGGAGTAAAAACTGTGGAAAAGACCAGGGTCATACCGGGGGAAAAGACTGGGAAAAGACCGAGGAAAGGAAACAAGGCAGTGCCCCTGTTTTTGATGGGGCAGTCGATGCGGTAAAGGACCACATACCGTCCCTGCAAATTGACAGAAACAATAAGCTTTTAAAATCTTTTTACGGAGTATGCAAGGGTATCAATAAAAACAGTTCGATTGTCGGCCTGCCTTATGCTACAGACGGCGGTTTTACTTCCGAGTTCGGTATCCCCACCATAGTTTTTGGGCCTGGGGATATCAATAATTGCCACAAACTTGAGGAATTTGTCTCAAGGGAGCAGTTAAAGCGCGCAACCATGATTTTGTCTGATTATCTTTCTTTAAATATATTGTGAAAAGGCAGGCAACTAGGAAGGTACTATTTTTAATAGGCCCAGATCTTGTGCCGGGTTGGGGTCAAACTTAAACAATATGATAACTGCCGGTATTTTGCAGACAGTATTCAGCAGAATATATGAAATCCGGGACATATAAATTATATTTTGAAAATCACTATATTCCTTGGTGGAGGTAATTAAATGCTAAAAAAAATAGAATGTTTCATCCAGCCTTTCAAGCTAGACGAAGTAAAAGACGCCTTAATAGAATCAGGAGTTGAGGGCATTACAGTTTCAGATGTAAGGGGTTTTGGCAAACAACGCGGGTTTATTAAGGGAGAGGTGCCAAACAAAGAGGTAAAATTCCTTCCTAAAGTAAAGCTTGAAATAGTGGTAGATGAAGAAATAATAGATGATGTCACTAAAACTATAGTGCGGCTCGCCCAAACCGGAGAGTTCGGTTCAGGCAAGATATTTATCCTGCCTGTTGAGGATGCAATAAGGATACGCACCCAGGAATCTGGTATAAACGCAATTGTTTAGGCACTTATATAAGAAAGGTCGGCGAAAAAAATAAAATGGCTCAGCAGAATATGTGGGAAATGACCCTCTCAAGGCTCGATGTGATAATGAGCATGCTCTCACTTACAGAAGGTATGTCAAAATATCTTCGCGAACCAAGAAAGACAATACAGGTAGCAATACCGGTTAAAATGGATAATGGTAAAATAGAGATATTTAAAGGCTGCCGTGTCCAGCACAATACAAATCGCGGCCCCGCAAAGGGGGGAATACGTTATCACCAGGATGTTTCACTTGATGAGGTCAAAGCTCTTGCGATGCTTATGACCTGGAAATGCGCAGTTGTAGGCATTCCTTTCGGAGGGGCCAAGGGCGGAGTAATCGTCGATCCTTATAAAATATCACTATCTGAGCTTGAAGCGATAACCCGCCGGTTTATATATGAGATAATAGAAGATATTGGACCTGAAAAGGATATTCCTGCTCCCGATGTCGGCACAAACGCCCAGGTCATGGCATGGATAATGGACACATACTCCATGGGAAAAGGCTACTCAGTCCCCGGGGTTGTAACAGGCAAGCCGATTGCCTTAGGAGGAAGCCAGGGAAGGGAAGACGCTACAAGCCGCGGCGCTGTTTATACCCTCCTGTCATCGCTTAAAGTACTCTCAATTGACAAGATGCCCCTGGACGCAGTAGTGCAGGGCTTTGGCAATGTCGGCTCAAATTGCGCAAAGATACTCTTTGATATAGGCCACAGGATAGTAGCCGTTTCTGACGTAAGCGGTGCTATAAAAAATGAAAAAGGCATTAACCCATACGATGTATTATCTTATATGTCAAAGGGCAATACCCTTTCAAGTTATCCCCAGGCTGAGCAAATAGACCCAAAGGACCTCTTTGGCACCAGGTGTGATGTCCTGATCCCTGCTGCGCTTGAAAACCAGGTCACCAAAGATAATGCAGCCCAAATTAAAGCTAAAATAGTGGCAGAAGGAGCAAACGGGCCATTGACTCCTGAAGCAGATGTGATATTAAATGGTAACAATGTCTTTATCATCCCGGATATCCTATGCAATGCAGGCGGGGTTACAGTCTCCTATTTTGAATGGGTGCAGGGCAACCTTGCCTATTTCTGGGGAAAACGTGAAGTCAACTTAAAGTTAAGGGATATTATGGAAAAAGCTTTTCATGACGTATACAAATGCTGCATAGAAAAAAAGGTTGATATGCGTACGGCCGCATCTCTTATTGCTGTTGGAAGGGTTGCAGAAGCTGTTACACTTAGGGGGATATATCCATAAGTTTTTATCCGGGTCTTACTATTATATGTTTTGTCTTATAGATTTTGTTTTCAGGATTTATTGTGTAAGCATAAAAGCAGTAAAATATCCATAAAAAAATAAATTGCCCTATTTAGACTTACTGCAGGCCAGGAAAAACCTTATAAGTTCTTCTGCCTGGGCCCCCAAGAGTGCACCGCCATCTTTTATGGCATCATCCAACGGCATGGGTCTGGTAGTTGTGGAAAAATTCCCGGTAAACAGGTTTCTTTTACTTTCATCCACCAGGCTATAATCAATATTTACCGACCCGTTTATTGTTATAACCGGGATTTTATATTTTCCTGCAAGGGTTGCCACACCAAATGCGCTTTTTCCGTAAAATGTCTGGTTATCCATTGCGCCCTCGCCTGTAATAATAAGGTCCGCTCCCTTTATTTTTTCTTCAAGTTTTGTAGCCTCAATAATCAATTCCACACCGCGCCTTAATTGTGCGTTAAGGAACACAAAAAGACCCGCCCCGAGACCGCCTGATGCGCCACCGCCTTTTAACACACTCACATCTTTGCCAAGATCTTTTTTAACGACATCTGCAAAATTTATCAGGCCCGCATCCAGTTCTTTTACCATTTCACTGTCTGCGCCCTTTTGCGGGCCGTAGACGCAGGCGGCCCCCTGAGGTCCGTATAGAGGATTATCAACATCACATGCCGCAAAAAAAGAGATGTCTTTTACGGCAGGGTCAAGGCCGCTTATATCTATCTTGTCAAGTTTTATCAGCTGTTTGCCGCCATATCCCAGAAGCTTTCCATCTTTATCATAGAACTTTACGCCCAAAGCCTGCGCCATGCCCATTCCTGCATCGTTTGTTGCGCTTCCGCCGATTCCGATGATTATTTTGCTGC
>JBBQDW010000123.1:0-5936 GCA_038320085.1 Candidatus Humimicrobiales bacterium | reverse complement strand
TAAATGAAGAACTTGGTTTGGGAAAAGTAAGAGACAGCAACAGCTATTCACTTTCTGCGCAAATCATGGAGGCCGGCGCTACCGGCAGGAGATGTGATATTGTAAAAGATGACAAAGAACTTATTAGAAACAGGATTCTTTTGGCCCTTGATGAATGTGATATCCTGCTTTTAACCGGCGGTGTATCAGTAGGCGATTATGACTATGTAAAGGAAATATTAGACGCTATAGGAGCAGAGTTTGTCTTCTGGCGCGTTAACCAGAGGCCGGGAAAACCTATGGCTTTTTTGACTTATAAGGATAAATTTATCTTCGGACTGCCGGGAAACCCGGTGTCTGTAATGGTGTGTTTTGAATTTTATGTCAGACCACTTATAAAATTATTTACTGGTGAGACTGATATGTGGAGGAAAAAAATATTTGCAAAAGCGGCTGATGATTTTAGCCATAAACCCGGCAGGACGGATTTTATCAGGGTCAAACTTGATTTTAGTCAAGACGGCATATATTTTAGATCCACCGGTATGCAGGGTTCCGGGATTCTGATGTCCATGTCCGAAGCAGACGGTCTGGCAATATTTCCTGAATCATCCGGAAATATTGAAAAAGATTCGGAAATCGAAGTACTTCTGCTTAAATAATAAAGTCTATATGCTAAATTTGTTTTAAGCTGCTCATTTATTTTTTTCTTCGTTATACTGAAGAATTTTCTCAGCAAAATTAAATATTTTGAGGCTGACAAATAATTTGCTAAAAAATATTTGAATCTATAGGAAAATTTATGCAGAATCTTTTTATTTTATAATTTAATGTAATGCTTGATACTTACCGATACACTTATGATAGTGCTAAATGAAAGTACGGCTCCAAAAGCGGCTGATTACGGTACACTTACTGATGAAATTGCCAAACAGACAGCGTCCGGGATGGAAGGAGGAACGCAAATAGGAGACAGAACAGTTGCGGGAGGAAAGCTTTCCGATGGGACGCGTTATCAGGAATACGTCTATTATTTCAACGATAAGGCTAAATTAGAATATAGATTAATCCTTGACTTGATCCCAAAAAATGGGATGCTCTATGTATGGTATGGTTTTGCCAGTAAGACGTTTTATGAACAGTTAAACGGATCTTTTTACGGAAGTCTTGCTACGTTGGAATTTAATAAATAAGTTGTTTAACGGTATTACATCCAAAAGGTAGGGCTCTGTCTGACAATTTACTGTTTTTTTTTGCTATAATAAAAATAAGCAATTAAGGAATTTATAAAAGGAGAAAATATGGTGATCTTACACGTCTTTTGCAGCGTTAAGCCTGAAATGGTTGAAGCTTTTATGGAAGCAACAGTAAAAAATGCCGCCGGCAGTATAAAAGAGCCGGGAGTGCTAAGGTTTGATTTGCTGCAGCAGCAGGATGACCCTGCAAAATTTGTCATTTCAGAAGTATATAAATCTGCTGAAGCAATTGCCGCGCATAAAGAAACAGCGCACTATGCGGAATGGGTCCGGTATGCTGAGCCGATGTTGTCAGGGCCAAGAAGTAAGATGGCATACAACAATATTTTTCCTGAAGACAAAAACTGGTGAGGCAAAATTTACGTTAAGGACAGCCTGGACCTTATATTTATATCGCCAAGTTAAGGTGTGCGTATTTTAACAGGTAATGATGCAGGGTGCGGCGCGGGATGAGTCGGATAGGCTGCTGTCGCAGGTCGTATTTGAGCTTTAATTTAGAATTTTTGGTAAAACAGTCAGGGGGCGTTATGCTGCTTGCAATAGACATAGGAAACACTCAGACAGTAATAGGGCTATTTAAAGATGATGAACTTTTGCGTTCCTGGAGGATGTTTACACCACGGCGTGAAACAGCAGATGAGATAGCGGTGGTAATATTGAGTTTTTTGCAGATCTCAGGCTTTGATTCCGGCCAGGTAAAGGAAATCGCTGTTTCCTGTGTGGTGCCAAGAATACTGTTTGAGATAAGCCGAATGGGTTTGCAGTATTTTAACTTAAAACCTTTTGTAATTGACAGCACGGTAAACACGGGTATAGGGCTGGCAGAATATGATTACCCAAAAGAGATAGGGGCCGACAGGATTGTAAATGCTGTTGCAGCAAAAGAATTATACGGATGCCCCGCAATTGTGCTTGATTTCGGCACGGCAACCACTTTTGATGTGCTCTCAGCTGAAGGCGAGTATCTCGGCGGAGCCATAGCGCCGGGAATTGAAATTTCTTCAGAAGCGCTTTTTAATTATGCTGCGAAATTAAGCAAAGTCGACTTAAGTTGGCCGTCTTCGGTTATCGGCAAAAATTCGTATGACGGAATAAGGTCCGGTATCATGTTTGGTTTTCTTGGACAGGTGGATTTTATCACGGAGAAAATAATGGAAGAAATGAAAGCCAAAGATAAAAACTTCAAACCAAAGATTATTGCTACCGGAGGGCTCTCAGTTTTAATGACAGGAAAGAGCAGATACATACAAATACACGACCCGGATCTTACATTGAAAGGCTTGAAGATATTAGTTGAAAAAAACAGATAAAAACATCCAGCTAAAACTTCCTGAAGAATCACTTCTTGAATTAAAATCAGTCGTTTCAGGCTATATCAAAGAGTTTTTCCAGTATCATCAGCCTTATCAGGGTGATATAAAAATCGGTGAAAATAATCCTTTAAAAGATTTTGCGGGCAGCTTCCTGCAGCCGCAGCATTGCTTTAAAATAGGTGGGGTGCTGATTAAAAACCCTGTGATTTCTGCTCCGCTTGCAGGGATTAGCGACAGCGCATACAGGATAATTGCATCCGCTTTTGGCTCGGCTTTAAATTTTACAGAAATGATATCCTCTTACGGGCTGCACTACAAACACAGTGAAAGCTTACTGCTTGGCATGATAACCGAGCATGAGAGGCCCTGCGCGGCACAGCTCTTCGGGTGCGACCCGGCTATACTGTCCGAAGCGGCAGAGATTTTAGAGCCATATGCAGACATGATTGATATAAATATGGGATGCCCTGTACCAAAAGTATTAAAAGCCAAAAGCGGCGGATTTCTTTTAACCGATGAGGGAATCATCGCTAAAATCATTTCAGCTGTCAAAGGAAAAATTAAAAAACCTCTTACTGTCAAAGTAAGGCTGGGCTGGGACAAAAACAGCATAAATATTGAAAACGTTGCAAAGATTGCAGAAGCAAATGGGGCAGATGCTATAACAATACATGCAAGGACGGTGAAGCAGGGTTTTTCAGGTGTGGCTGATTATGCTTTTATAAAAATGGCCAAAAATTCAGTAATAATCCCGGTTATTGCAAGCGGCGATATCGACAGCCCTGCCAGGGCAAAACAAGTGCTTGAGGAAACCGGATGCGATGGTGTGATGGTCGGAAGGGCCGCAAAAGGAAACCACTGGATATTTTTTGACATTCTTTCAGCACTGGGAATTCCGGGTATTGAAAACAGGAGTAACATCAGTATTACAGCCGACAGATACTTTAAGCCTTCGATCGGCTTTAAACAAAAGTTTGCAAAACTTTACATCAGGCTGCTCATTGATTTTAAAGGAGAGGAAAAGGCCGTCAGGGAATTCAGGAAACATCTTGCCTGGATATTTAAGGGCGTACATGGAATCAGCAGGGTAAAAAATGAGTTTTTTGCTGTGAGCACATATGAAGATACGCTAAAAGTCATAAATTCAATCTCCTGATTAACCTGGTTATCTGTAACGCCATACCTTGAAAATCATCAATCCAGTCAATTCAGCCATCAGTTAAACCGGCTATTGGCAACACAGGTTGATATTCAACCGGTAAAATTATTGCTGCCTTGTTTTAATGAAAAAATTTTTTGGTCATAAGCCGCCCAGGCAATCCTGTATTGTAACAAATAATTATAAGTCTAAAATTCTTTTATTTATTAAATGCCAAGTATTAAATTTAAAAATATGCTGTTCATTGAAAATATAAAATAGTATATAATTATATAGCCTCATGTTCAGTCGGGATGTAGCGTAGCTTGGTAGCGCGCAGCGTTCGGGACGCTGAGGTCGTGGGTTCAAATCCCGCCATCCCGACCAATAAATACTTATTCCAGTAAGTCTGCAAATAAGTCAGTGTCTTTTTTTGAATCTCGTTATCCAACTGTTATCAATACTGGTCGTGTTTATCCCCTTACTTTTAAAAAGATCTTGGCAAGTGGCTATTTGTTATAAAATAGTACTTGTTTATTATATAAATTGTTATAAAATAGTACTATGTTTAACCGTAATATAGAAACAGAATTTAAAAAATGGAAATCAAGCCCTATCAGGAAGCCGCTTATTGTGCGGGGAGCAAGGCAGGTTGGCAAAACAAGTGTTATCCGAAAGTTTGGCAAGGAAAACTTCAACCAGGTAATTGAAATCAACCTGGAAAAAAAAGACCAACTGGCAGTGTTCAACAAAGCAATCAGTGTTGAAGATTTCTTAAAAAGAATATCTATTTTTTTCGATAAAGAGGCAGTTCCGGGAAACTCTCTTCTTTTCATTGATGAAATACAGGAATCAAAAAATATTATGGAGTTGTTGAGATTCTTCTCGGAAGAAAAACCTCAACTTCATATTATTGCTGCCGGCTCATTGCTGGAGGCAAAAATTGATAAAAGCTGGTCAATACCCGTTGGAAGGGTTGATTATAAATATATTTATCCGATGACTTTTTTTGAATATCTTCAGGCAAGAAATAAGACTGCACTGTTGGAATCCCTGAAAAACATTAAACTGACAGATGAGTTTGAATTTGGAGATTTAGCCAGTGATTTATTTAAAGATTATATAGTCATTGGCGGAATGCCTGAAGTAATAAACAGTTATATAAATACCGGCAGTTATGACGAAGTAAGAACTATTTTGAACCGACTCCATACTGCATACATTGATGATATTAGAAAATATTCCAGGTCAAATAGCGATAATAAATATCTGGAACAGGTTGTTGAGCATGGCGCCAAAGTGGCCGGTTTGCTTTTTAATTATGAAAATTTTGGGGGATCAACTTATCGCAGCCGTGAAATGGCTGATGCCGTCAATACTGTTGAAAAAGTGATGCTTTTAAGGCAGGTTATGGCAGTCAGTTCAACCAAACTGCCAATAATATTTAAACCCAAACGTCCAAAGAAAATGATCTGGCTGGATATCGGGCTTGTAAACTTCATTAATAATGCCTACAAAGAAATAATTACAGGAGAATATAAAGGCAAAATAATGGAGCAGTTTGTAGGGCAAAGCCTGATTGCCGGAGGAGTTCATAAACAGACAGATCTTTATTATTGGGCCAAAGACCGGTCCAAAGGAAACGCTGAGGTTGATTTCTGTATTCAGTATGGCTCCAAACTGGTTGGCATTGAAGTTAAATCAGGCAATATCTCAAAAATGAGATCATTATTTAGCATGGGCAGTTCCGATAGAGATGTTATTCTTATAAGAATATCCTGGGACGGCTTAAAAGTTGAAACATATAAATTCTGGGGCCATATATATAAGCTGCTGTCAATACCATTTTACCTGGTGGACCGACTGCCTGAACTGGTGGAACAGTTTATCGGATAAATTTTCTGATGTTTTGGCCTGTTTATTCAATAATATCCCGGTTTCTTTGTCATGATTGAAATTAATTGATAAATGATACTAAAGAAGTATTATATGCATTTTCACCGGAACATTTTCGGTCTAATTTTACACATTTAACTATATATACATTTACATAAAAAAATATATGAATTATAATCGTCAGTAATATATATTTAATTTAAACTAAGAACCAGGAAAATAGATTTTATGAATTTATACAGGGTAACAGCTAAAGGCGACACTTTTTTGCTTTTCAGCGATATAAAAAAAGCAGACTCATTTTTCAGGAAACTGTTCGGGCTCATATTTTCAGCGCCACAGAAAGAAGGTGAA
>JBBQDW010000122.1:0-5950 GCA_038320085.1 Candidatus Humimicrobiales bacterium | reverse complement strand
ATAGTAGCCTGGTGAGCTGGGTCAATAAGCAATTTTTTAAAATAAAAGCGGCATTATTTTAAAGAAACATCAGAACTGGCAATGATTTTTTAAACCATGACATAATATCGGGAAATAAAAGTAATTTTGTGGGAAGAAAATTTTTTAGTTATAATAGTAATAATTATATTTACTGCGCGCATAAGTACAGATTTATTTTGGAAAAATCTATTCCGCATCTTTCAGTTATAAATAGCCAGTATATTTTCAACAGGCGTTTCAGGCAGGGCCATGTGCGCCGGAGCAATAATCACGCCGCCTCTGGTGCCCCACAATTCCTTTATCCTGTTTACTTCCTCCCTGACTTGCGCCGGTTTCATGTTTATAAGCACTTTCTGGACGTCTATTCCGCCGTGAATGCATATTTTCCCGCCGCATAATTTATATACATTCTCCAGGTCCATATTCCTGGCGGAAGTTTGCACCACGTCAAAAACATCGATCCCCGCATCGATCATATAAGGTAAAAACTCATTGACACTGCCGCAGACATGCCAGCCAAAAGGCAGGTTATGCTTTTTTACGTTTTCAATAAGTTTTTTATAGACCGGAAGAAAATACTTTTTAAATAAGGAAGGTGGAAACATGATGCCTTCCTGCCCGGCTACATCGTCCCATGTACCGTAATAGTGCGCCTTGTTTCCGAAAGCTTCAAGTTCCCTGTTGCTGTATTCAAGGCAAAAATCGGAAACTTCATTTATTATCTTTTCAGCAAGTTTGACATTTGCAACCAGGTCAATTAAAAAATTTTCCATCCCCCTCAAAAAAGTGCAAATCATAAAAATAGATGTCAGGTTGCCTATTGAAATAATTTCTTCGGGGTCATTCTTTATTTTTTCATAACTTATTCTCTCATCCTTATATCTGTTTACCATTTTGGTAAAGTCAAAATACTTTATTCGTGAAGTCAAGAAACCGTCTTTGATATCACTTGCATAATCAATACTCCCAAGAACCGGGTCAACGCCATAAAAAGCAGATATATCAGATCCCCTCGTGTTTACACCAATAGTGTAAAAGTACTGGTCGTCTTCAACATAGGAGGCACCTGCGCCCGGTCCGTTATATGTCGGGACAAAAACGGCAAACTTGCTTAACCTGCTCCCCGTGGACCACATATCCGCACCGATTTCCTTAATAAATTCTTTCCTGTTTCCTATATAATCTTTGGGATTATCAAAGCCAAAATGATTCATCATCTTTAAAGTCACAAGATCTGTCCCCCTGTAAGTCATCGGCACCCTGTCAACAGGTTTGAGCCTGATTGCATTAAAAATTCTTTCTTTGGCTTTTAGCCTCAATTTTGCCTCTTTATCTTTTTACAATATTAAATCCAAATTAATAATTGATGATTCTTTGCTTTTGATAACACGCCTGCTTTAAAAAAATATTACTAAGCTGACCTTCTCCTGGTTTGCCTGATATGGTCAAGTGTTACTGCAAGCAAGAGAATTAAACCCCTTATGAAATCCTGCCAGTATGGGTTTACATTAAGCATTACCATTGCACCGGTGATTATTTGCAGGAAGGCTACACCAAGAACTGCACCAAGAACGGTCCCTTTGCCTCCGCTTAAACTTGCCCCTCCTATAATCGCAGCGGAAATAGCGGTTATTTCAAGACCTGTCCCGAATTGAGCTGTTGCACCACCAAACTTTGCCATATATAAAATACCCGCAATCCCTGCCAATGATGAAGTTAATATACACACTATGACTTTTACTCTGCTGGCATTGATTCCTGACAGGATTGCCGCTCTTTCATTGCTTCCGGTATAAATGACTTTTCTAAGTACAGACGATTTCCTTAGCATAAAATCGCTGAAAACAACAATAATGAAAAACAGTATAATCACGAAAGGTACTCCTGAAAGACGCCCCTGACCAATAAATTTGAAACTTGCAGGCAGCTCGAATAAAGACAGCGGCGTACCTTTCGTTAAAACATAGCAGGCTCCGCGTGTAACAACCATTATGGCAAGTGTGGTTATAAGAAAATTCAAGCCTACCCTGGTCACAAAAAATCCGATTACTATACCTATGCACCCGGCTATAATAATGGCAATTAAGCTTGCAATCCAGGGATTGACACCTAACAGGAACAATTTTCCGGAAATGATCATCGTAAGCGCCATGACCGAACCAACCGATAAGTCAAAGCCCCCCACAATCAGCATTATAGTCATCGCAATAACTACAATTCCTTCTATTGAAAAGGACATCATTATTGCCCTTATATTTCCCCAGGTGTTCCAGTTTTTGGATAAAAAACTTAATATGATCCAAACAACACCGATTATAAAAATCAGGTTTATTTCAGGAAAATTATTCAGCGCCTGGCCCGCAGTACTAAATATATTTTTCCTTGGGTTCATTTTAGGATTTTCATCAATATCCACCATAACAGAGTTCCTTTCTATGCCTATTTTGTTATTCCGGATGCCATATGTATTATTTGTTTTTCATTTATATTTTCTTCAACAAGTTCGCCTGTTTTTTCACCTTCATGCATAACCATAACGCGGTCACTCATGCCTATAACTTCCGGCAATTCTGAAGATATCAGGATGACTCCGACGCCGCTTTCTGTCAATTTCCTGATTAATTTATATATTTCTGCTTTTGCTCCTACGTCAATACCTCTTGTAGGTTCATCCATAAAAATTATTTTCGGGTTTACTGTTAATATTTTTGAAAAAAGTACTTTTTGCTGGTTGCCTCCGCTTAAAGAACGCACAGACTGCTGAATACCCCTGCATTTTATGTCAAAAATTTTCACGTAATTATTTGCCTGGTTTTCCTCAAGTTTACTGCTTATTATTAATTTCCCTGAAATTTTGGGAATATCCATTGCCGATATATTTTTCACTATGGAAAGATCAAGAAACAGGCCGTCTATTTTTCGGTCCTCTGTCAGGTATACAACACCTTTTTTTATTGATTCACCCGGTGAATTAAGCTTCAGCTCTTTGCCCATATAATATGCTTTGCCTTTCTTAACCGGCCTTATCCCGCATATTGCCTGGGCCATCTCACTTCTGCCCGAACCGACAAGCCCTGCTATTCCAAGTACTTCGCCTTTAAACAATTTAAAGCTGATATTTTTAAAGCGGTTTGAAGTAAAATCCTTTACTTCAAATAGGACTTCGCCGGAAATTTCGTTTCTTTTCTTTTTAGGCGGATAAGTATCATCCAGTTCCCTTCCCACCATCTTATTTACAATTTCTTTTCTGTCTATATCATTTATATTGTATGTTCCGAGATAATTACCGTCTCTTAACACGGTTACCCTGTCGCATTCGGAAAAAACTTCACCCATTCTGTGGCTGATATATATTATTCCAATACCTTTGTTTTTAAGGTCATGCAAAATCTTAAAAAGCGCTACTGATTCACTTTCTGACAAAGCGGAAGTCGGCTCGTCAAGTATTAGTACTTTGCAATTCAAAGAAAGGGCCCTTGCTATTTCAACTATCTGGTGATTTGACATGCTTAGCTCGCTAACCGGCATATCGGGCCTGATATTTGCCAGGGGCTTTAATATTTCCACTGCCTCGCTGTATAATTTTTTAAAATTTACTGTAAAGCTTTTACTTTCGTTAATTGCCGGCATAAAAATATTTTCTGCAACAGTTACGTCGTCGCAAAGGGCGATTTCCTGATGTACAAAGCTTATATTAAGTTTTTGAGCTTCATGAGGGCTGTTTATTTCAACTCTTTTGCCGTCAACAAAAATTTCTCCGGCATCAGGTTTAAACACCCCACTGATTATATTCATCAATGTTGTTTTTCCGGCACCGTTTTCCCCTACTAATGCATGGATCTCTCCCCTGCGAAGCGAAAATTCAACGCCCCTGAGAGCTTTTGTACCGGTAAAATTTTTTTCTATACCTTTTACGCTTAGAACTATTTCTTCTGTCAAAAAACACCTCCAAAACCAACTATCACTTGTCATGGCACTATGGTCCAAGTATTTTTATAGCCTGAAGCGGCGATTTCCATCGCCGCTTCATTAAATAACTTATACTATAGCGAATTACTCTTCAACGCCCTTGCTGCCTCTTCTTTCAAGATATTTATCAAGATAATAGTAGTCAACATTTTCCTTTGTAACTATTGACAGGTTGTTATCAACAAAAGGAAGGGTAACTGGGTTCTTGCCCATTGCTTTATCTTCATTCATTGGGTCTACCAGTTCAGGATGTGCCGTAACAAACAGTGTCAGCATTCCAAAATAACCTTGCATCCCCTGGTTAGGATTGATTGCTCCCCAAATCTCCCCGGCTTTAATCATATCAAGGATTTGTTTGTTAACATCGCAGCAAAGCACTTTTATGGTTCCGCCTAATTCTTTGGCAGCTTGTGCTGCGCCCATTCCGGAGTTTGCTTCAGGCATGAATACTCCGCCAAGGTCAGGGTCTTTTTGTGCCATTGTAAGAACAGCCTGGTATGCTTTTTCAGGATCCTGGTTGCTTGCAGCGTCTCCGACTATTGTAATGTCTGGGTAGTTTTCTTTTATCGTTTTAATAAATGTATCTACCCTGATATCGTGATTTAGCTGCCCGGGATTCCTGAGAACAGCAAGTTTTCCTTTGCCGCCGATTTCCTCAGCCAGCCTGGTTGCAGCATATGTGCCTTCTCTTACGTTATCTGAGGTAATGAATATCTGCCTGTTGCTTTTTGGTGAATCTGTAGCGAACGTAGTTACTGCAATACCCTGGTCTATTGCCCTGTTTATAGGCTCAATAAATGGATCGGGCTGCATAGGGCAAAGATAAATACCTGTAGGATTAGTAGCAATTACCTGCTCAAATACAGTCAGCTGCTTGTTTATATCGTATTCAGGAGTACCGCTGTAAACAGTTTTTACTCCAAGTTGTTTTCCGCATTCTTTAAACATTTCATATACAGGGATCCAATATTCCACTCCGGTAACAAATACAAGCATATGATATGTCTCGCCCGGAGCGCCCATGAATGCTGACTTTGTTTCTGCGGCTACATCTGTTTCACCGGCTACTACTGCTGTTGTTGCTTCTGCGGTAGTGGCTCCTGCAGAAGTTGCGGCTGCAGCAGTTGTTTCTGCTGTTTTTGCCACACAACCAAATCCCATTACTGTTACTAAAGAAATAATTAGCACCAGTACCGCTACTCTTGTTACTTTTTTTATTGATTTTTTCATTTTTCTCCTCTTGTTCTTTTATTATTAGCTAATATTGAATATTAGCTTTTGCGGGGGCACTTCAATTGCAACGACATTAAATACTTTCTTTTCCTCCCTTCTTAATTTCTGGCCCCTTTTAAAACATTTATAATATGAGATATTTTATTTGTTAATTTCTTACATTTTTTAATGCCAGATCTCGATGCCAGGTCTTAATACCAAGTTTCGATGTCAGGACTTAAGTGTCAGTTCTGACCTGGATTGCATTTTTTTACTATCGGATTTTTCTTAAGCTTTAATTTCTGGTAAAAATAGTATTTATTAAAAAGTGAACATTGGTGCAATAATATAATTTATTACATTTATTGTCAGATAAATTCATTATTTTGTCAAAATCTTTTACAAATCTTTAAAAAAAATTATTTGGACCACGCAGGGCTGCTGTTCATAGAGGTACTATTTGAAATATTTTCCTGGTTTTTTCCGTCTGAATCCATCAGGTATATCTGGTATGGTCCGTCTCTTGAAGAGGTGACAGCTATTTTCTTTCCGTCGGGCGACCAGGAAGGGTACCAGTCATCATACTTGTTATTAGAAATATTTGTCTGGGTTGTACCGTCTGAATTCATTATGTAAATCTGGTAGTGTCCATCCCTGTATGACTCAAAAGCTATTTTCTTTCCATCAGGCGACCAGGAAGGGTGTCTGTCAATAAAGTCATTATTGGATATATTTATTTGGTTTAAAC
>JBBQDW010000121.1:0-5953 GCA_038320085.1 Candidatus Humimicrobiales bacterium | reverse complement strand
TGGGCCCTGCTTAAGGCCTTTGATGAGAGGTGCGCCGCATCGGAAAACAATATTAAATATAATAAAACTTCCTGGAAACTGTTTTTGGATCCCGTAGTGTTATTAACCATCCTGTTTTTAATAAATACAGTTTTCGCAATATTCTCTTTTATCCAGTTCAGGTATCTTTTTGGCGGAAGCTCCTTTATCGGCCCTTCCAGCTTTACTTATGCAGAGTATGCAAGGAGAGGTTTTGCGGAACTGGTTGTCGTAACCATTATTAATTTCGGCATCCTGATTTTTGGCATCACATTTGTAAAAAAAGAAAGCAAAAAGATTTTTACTGTTATAAGGGCCTTTCTTACCCTGCTGGTAATATTTACTTTTATTCTTCTGGTATCAGCATTCTACAGAATGACAGTATATGAACAGGCCTATGGATTTACTTACTTAAGGATATTTGTCCAGGCTTTTATGGCAGCTTTGTTTTTTTTATTTATTATTAATATTGTTTATATCTGGTACCGCAAGCTCCCGATAATCAAGTCTTATTTTATAGTTTCCCTTGCAATTTATATAATCTTAAATTTTGCAAATGTAGATGTCATAATAGCAAAAAACAACATTAACCGTTATTTTGAAAACGGACAGATAGATATGGTTTATCTAAAGGGCC
The DNA here is from genome assembly GCA_038320085.1 of Candidatus Humimicrobiales bacterium. Classification (GTDB taxonomy): domain Bacteria; phylum Actinomycetota; class Humimicrobiia; order Humimicrobiales; family Humimicrobiaceae; genus Fen731. Next base: position 5,298 of record JBBQDW010000121.1, on the reverse strand, counting down.
TGTCCTACGACGCAGTACCTGAAATGCAAAAATTTTACACCTTGATGAAAAGCTCGCCGGACTTAAAAGAGAAACAAATAGCCAGGGAAATATCTGATTATTTTAAGGAAAGAAAAACAGATCTTGAGAATCAAAAAAGCTGGCAGAGTTATAACATTTCAAAATACAATGCGCAGCAAATAATAGATACAAACACTGAATAATTATAGAGCCTTTTTAATCCGGCACCGGATTGTGTGCATGCCCAGGACCATATTATAATACTTTACCTGGTCATAAGACTTCCTCAATTTCGTAATTTGTGCTGCCCATCCCTTTTTTCACCATTGGCGCCAGTTGAAGATAGGGGTCCTTTCCCCAGACGCATTCAAAGAGATGTTCCCCTTTTCTTAATTCCCAATGTGAAGGAAGCGAGTTCGGAAGCAGGTCTTTTACCTTTACCATGTCCAGCGAGGCCTTATCCAATGCCACCGGGTCAACTGATGAAAGAATCCCTATGTCCGGTACAAGCGAGGGCGTGGTTATTCCCCAACAGTCACACAAAAGGGTGATATTGGTAAGCATGTTTATATGGTAAACATTTGAAGGTTCGAAAGTCCTTAATACCTCGGCTGCAGATATTGCTATGCCTTCCTGGAAATCAAGGTATTTTTTGCCTGAAAAGGATAGTGCCTTATCGGGACACATTTCAACACAATGAAGGCAGTAAGTGCAATCGTGTATAAATATTTCATACTTATTTTCTTTGTTGAATTTGTTGGCTTTATACCTGCACTCTCCTATGCATTTATTACAGTGGCTGCAAAGAGCTTCATCCCAAATTATTCCACTTCCTCCGGAATGAAGAAGATGCAATTCCTGCCTGGTTTTTTTTGTAACGCAGCCCATTGCCAGGTTCTTTATCGCCCCTCCGTAGGCACTGATGCCATGGCCCTTAAAATGCGAGAAATTAATCATTACTTCAGCATCATTTATATGGCCCCCAACCTGTATCTCTTTTAATATCTTATAGTTAACCTCTTTTGAATAATAGTATTTATCAAAAGCTCCTGAAATGGAATATATCGGCGCTCCAAGGATATCTTCGGAATATCCACGGATCTTTGCATTCCTGACACCAAAATCAGTTAAATTCTGGGCAAAGATGTCCGTTATAAAAGCATCTCCACCAAATTCTTTTATTTTATCCACCAGGATTTTTACAAATAACGGCGGGATTGTCGTATACCCCAGTTTTGAGCCAAGATGCATTTTTATGGCAACAGTTTTTCCATTGACCATATTTTTTATTGATTCATCAGAAAGAAGCCTCGCAAACTTAGCGGGAAGCGTTTTTTCCGGATCTATGGCATCGAATCTTACTGAGGCAAATTTTATTAAAGATTCACTCATTTTGTCGCCCTTTATTTTTTCATTCTTGTCAGAACGTGTTCTTCAATTTCCTTCATTGAGCCGGAAAACTCGTTCCCTGTATAGACAAACGAAGGGTGGTTTATAAAGTCTTCTATTTTTATTCCTTCTTCGTCATAACCTGCAGCAAAATACGGGATTTTAAGAAGTTTTTCCAATATTTCAGCCGGAACAGGATCTGTCATCTGGCTGTAAATATCCTTGCTCTCACAAATCCTCATGAAATCGTCGATTATTTCCGGGTTTAAAGTGTAAACCATTTTGCCGCCTGCAACCTTTTCAATATGGTAAACATTGCCCTCGCCCGGACCCGGTCTTGCAGAGCACAACAAAAGCTTGCTTTTGTATCCGTTTTTGGCATCGGTCAGCAGCTCATGCGCTTTTTTGGCAATTGCAATGCCTGACCATCTTGCAAGCTCTTCTGTAAGTTCAATGCCGACCGACTTTGCGCTTTCTTTAAAAGCAGGCATTCCTTCAAACCGGCCTATCATTATTGTAATTACTGACCTCCACTGTGTGTAGTCTACTCCCCAGGCGCTGCCTGTCTCATAGCCTTTTTTAACAGCTTTTGCAACCTGCATGGCCCCGGGAACATTAAACACTAGTGTTGAATTTGTCGGTATTCCAAGTGAAGTAAGAACTTGAAGAAGAAAAATACCTTCCTTTGAGCCGGGAGCCTTTACCATGATATTGGGCGCTATCTTTTTTAATTCAAGAGCCTGCAAAAGCATCTCTTTTACATCGGTTACGAGCCTTGGGTCGACCTGGGCGCTTACATAGCCTTTTTGGTATTTTGATTTCTCAAATAAAGGCATATATAGCTGTGTGCCCATTTTGGTTATTGCTTTGTATGTGAGCCACGCAAGTTCATAACTTGATTTGAATGGATTTTCTTTAATAAGCTTGTCGATAGCAGGATTGACCTCATCAGGTATGAGTTCAAGTACCTTTCGTGTCAGCCTTGGATTCGTGGTAACTCCGCAGAAGAGCGTATCTTCGGGTTTGTCATAGTCAAATAAAACTTTAAGCTGTTTTTCAAGCTCGCCCTTTTTATCCAGTGCGGCCTTCCCAAGCATGCTTTTTGTCCACGCCTTAAAAATCAGCGGAGATGAATCCCACCATATCTCGAAATCTTTTGAAGTTTCAGCAAGCCGCTGCATTGCCGATTTTGTATAAGATGTCATTACCCTTTTCCTTTCGCTGATAATTATAAATATATTATTTCTTATTGTTAAACTATGGGTTAGTTATAGAAACTAAATATTATCTATGCGCCAATTAATGAAACCAAAATAATACAGCTTCTAAAACCATACTCCTCTATACGTTTTTTGACAAAACTTAACCAAACTCCTTTAAAAATCAAACCGGCATTTCTCAAATTAAAACATACCAGGATACTTTTAAAAAATTTTAACTCAGCACTTCCTTTACCGCTTTAATAATATCGGCCTTATGCGGGATTGATGCCTGCTCAAGTATAGAATTATACGGGATAGGAGTATTAAGCCCCGCAACGATTTTTACCGGCGCATCCAGGAAGTCAAAAGCCTGTGATGACACTTTTGCCGATATATCAGAAGCTATACTTCCTCGCTCACAGGCCTCAGTTACAACTACAAGCCGGCTTGTCTTTTTTACAGATTTTAACAGCGCTTCCATATCAAGAGGTACCAGGGTCCGCGGGTCAAAGACCTCACAGCTAATTCCTTCCTGCTCCAACTCTTTTGCAGCTTCAAGCGCTTTAAACACCATATTGGAATAAGCAAAAATCGTTACGTCCGTACCTTCCCTTTTTATATCTGCAACACCGAAGGGAATTGTATACTCCTCTTCAGGAACCGGGCCCTTATTTAAATAAATCATCTTATGCTCAATAAAGATAACCACATTGTCATCCCTTATTGCGGTCTTAAGAAGCCCCTTTACATCATAAGCCGTAGAAGGCATTACGACTTTCAAACCCGGGACATGATAAAACCATGCCTCAAGACTCTGGGAATGCTGAGCAGCTACTCCCCTGCCGGCACCGCCCTGCGTCCTTATAACAAGCGGGCATCTTAAGTTATCGCCTGTCATATACCTTATCTTGGCCGCCTGATTTACTATCTGGTCCATTGCAAGGCCCGTAAAATCAATAAACATAAGTTCTGCAACGGGCCTGAATCCTGTCACTGCGGCCCCTATGCCCGACCCTATTATCGTAGCTTCACATATGGGGGTATTTATAACTCTCTCGGGACCGTACATATCCAGGAGTCCTTTATAGGCCCTGAATGCGCCGCCGTATTTACCTATATCCTCTCCAATTAAAAAAACCTTCGGATCTTTATTCATTTCCTCCATTATGGCTTCCCTAATGGCTTCCCTGTATTCAATCTCTCGCATAAAATCCTCTCTTTTTTTAAAAATTTAAAATAAAAAACAGTTAACTTGAATTTAAAATCAATTAAAAGTATTTAAATGTTTACCAAATTTTAATTAATAAATCTAAATCGATCTTACTTCTTCAAGAAACTTCTCAAGTGACGGTTCAGGACTTTCCTCAGCAAATTTTACTGAATCCTCTACCGCACGGATGATTTCTTTTTCCATTGCATCGATTTGTTCCTGTGAAATCACTTTCTCTTCCAGAAGCCTTTTTTTATAGTTAATCACAGGGTCCTTTTCCTTTTTGTGAAATTCTGCTTCCTGTTTGTCCCTATAATCTGCAGGGTCATTTGGGTGGTGTCCGCCAAACCTGTAAGTCTTTGCCTCAATCAGTGTCGGACCCTTTCCTTGTTTTGCATGCTCGACAGCTTCGGCAACTACCTTATAAACAGCCTCCGGGTCTGACCCGTCTACAATGACTCCGGGTATATCATAAGCTGCTGCCCTGTTGGCAATATCCTTACAGGCAATAGATTCGCAGGAACTCATTGAAATCGCATACATATTATTTTCACAGAGATAAATAACAGGCAGCTTGAAAATAGCGGCCATGTTTAAAGCTTCATGGAACACTCCGTTATTTGAGGCGCCGTCTGAAAAGAAACAGACTGCTACTCTTGACTTTCCTTCCATTTTGCAGGAAAAACCGGCGCCTACCGATATAGGGATGCCGCCGCCGACAATGCCGTTAGCGCCAAGCATGCCAAGCTCAGTATCAGCAATATGCATTGAGCCGCCCCTCCCTTTACAGTATCCGGTTGCCTTGCCAAGCAGTTCAGCCATCATCCTGTTAAGATCTGCACCTTTTGCAATACTGTGGCCGTGCCCTCTGTGGGTAGAGATTATATAGTCGGATTTGCTTATAGCAGCGCAGGCGCCAACTGCTATGGCTTCTTCTCCTACATAAGGATGAAGATAGCCCCAAATCTTTGCAATCTGATACAACTGAATGGTCTTTTCCTCAAATCTCCTGATTTTCAGTATTGTCCTTAAAAACTCTATTTTCCGCTCTTTAGTTAAGCCAGCCATTTATCTCCTTTCGATAAGAGCTATTAAAAAAATAATATTTTTAAATCGGCAGTATCAAAAAATAAAACCGGTAAAAAACAACAAAACTATAAAAAACGTTGGAACAATAAACTTTATGCTTACCAAGCAATACCTCGTCCCTGTCTTTAATTAACAAGGTCTTATCCCAACCCTTATGCATTATATGCAATTTATAGCAGCATTGCAATATATTTGAACTAATTAAATAATCAGAATCAAGGATTTTTTAACCGGAGGTTTTTCATGCCTTCCAGCTCAAGCATTCTCTTAGCAGCAGTGTCATCAGTTATCAGTATATTAACATATTTTCCTCTCAGGGCTCCAAGCATTGCCTCTGCTTTCAGGCTGCCTCCTGCAACACCTATCGAATAGGGAATTTTCTTTAAGGTGTCAACCGGTATTGAAAAA
>JBBQDW010000120.1:0-5984 GCA_038320085.1 Candidatus Humimicrobiales bacterium | reverse complement strand
TAATATGATTGCTGTTGTATCGGATGGTTCTGCAGTGCTCGGGCTTGGCAATATAGGCGCCAGGGCGGCTATGCCTGTAATGGAAGGAAAGTGCGTGTTGTTTCGACAATTTGGCGGGGTATCAGCCTTTCCTTTATGCATCGAGAGCCAGGATAACAACAAGATAGTGGAAACGGTAAAGCTTCTCGAGCCATCCTTTGCAGGAATAAATCTTGAAGATATATCTGCTCCAAGATGTTTTGAAATAGAAAACAGGCTTAAAGCCGAATCTAAAATGCTCATATTCCATGATGACCAGCATGGTACCGCCATAGTCACACTTGCAGGACTGTTTAATGCCCTCAAACACTATAAGCTTGACCTTTTAAAGGTAAAAATCGTGATGAATGGCGCCGGCGCCGCGGGCCATTCCATAATCAAGCTGCTCTCCAAGCTGGGTGTGGAAAATGTGCTGGTTTGCGACACGAAAGGAATAATCTATAAAGGCAGGGGCGACTTAAATTTTGCAAAGGAAGAAATAGCATCTCTTACCAATAAAAATAACCAGCAGGGAAAACTTTCGGATGCATTAAAAGGCGCAGAGGTCTTTATCGGGGTTTCTGCAGCTAACCAGCTAACACCTGAGATGGTTGCGACTATGGCGAAAAATCCGATTATATTTGCCCTTGCAAACCCGGAGCCCGAGATAAGGCCCGAGCTTGCAAAACAGTGCGGCATTGAGATTATTGCTACGGGCCGCTCAGATTTTCCAAACCAGGTAAACAATGTACTTGCATTTCCGGGAGTATTCAGGGGTGCTTTAGACGCGAATGCAACAGATATAAATATGGAGATGAAGCTTGCTGCCGCCAAAGCCATTGCTGCAATTATTGAAAAAGATGTAAGGGCCGACTATATAATACCCAAACCTTTTGACGCTAGGGTCCTGCCCGCAGTGGCAACATCAGTTGCTAAATCTGCAGTTGATACAGGCGTTGCCCCAAAGGATACTGACCTTGACTGGATCGAATACAAAGCAAAGAATATATTGAGGAAATAGTAAAGGCAAAGATTTTAGAAAATAGCAAATGTCAAAGATTTAAGGCAGACCTCAAATGAAGGACTGCCTTAAATTTTTTGTTTGACAGCAAGCCGGCATTGCGGAAAGGCTTTCCTTTTTGGCAATTTACAGCCGGCAAGCATACGTAAATAATTAATGACGGTTCTGCCGGTAACTATTCTGCAATCTTAAAGATATTTACAATATCTTCTTTGCCAAGTTTCATAAAATTACCAATGGCCCCCCACTGAAGTTCTTTTTCGGCCATTTCAGCGTACCTGTCGTCTGTTATGCCGAGCTCTTTTAATGTCACTGGAAGCCCCATTTCATGAAAGAATTTTATAATGCTGTCGATTCCTTTTAGAGCCACTTCTTCATCAGTACCGAAACACGGATCTATGCCCCACACCCTGACAGCAAACTGCACAAATCGCTTGATATTTTGCCTGTATACATATTTCATCCACGCAGGGAATATCACTGCAAGCGATGCACCGTGGGCCACACCATAAACGGCACCCAGTTCGTGTCCCAGCTTATGCGAGCCCCAGTCTTCAATGCGGCCGGCGCCAAGTATTCCGTTGTGGGCCATTGTGCTTGTCCACATAATTTCGGCGCGGCTGTCATAATCATCCGGGTCCGCAAGAACTATCGGGGTGTTCTCAATTATGCATCTTAAAGCACCCTCACACAATCTGTCAGTAAGGTCGGCTTTTTTTGTCTGGGTAAAATATCTTTCCATTACATGCGACATTATATCTGCAGCGCCGCAGGCAGTCTGGAACGCGGAAATCGAAAAAGTAAGCTCGGGGTTTAAAATTGCAAATTTTGGCAGCATCAGATGGCTGTGCATGCCCTTTTTCATCAGTGTTTCCTCATTTTTTATGACCGTTACAACGCTTGACTCACTTCCGGCCGCAGGTACTGTAAGAATTACACCAAGCGCGATAGCTTCTTTTGGTTTTGCTTTACCCATAAAAAAATCCCATACATCACCGTCAAAAGGAACTCCGAGCGCTATTGCTTTTGCAGAATCAATTACACTGCCGCCGCCTATGGCAAGGATAAATTTTATATTATTGTCCCTGCAGATCTTTATTCCTTCATATATTTTTGCCAGCGTGGGATTTGGCTGTACTCCGGAAAGTTCGAAGTATTTTACCCCTTCGTTTTCCAGGGATTTTATCACTTTAGCGTGAAGCCCTATTTTTTTAATTGTATCGCCGCCGTAGTGCAGCAGCACCCTGTCTGCATATTTTTTTACTTCGCTGCCGACAGAATTTTCCGTTTCTTTGCCGAATATTATCTCTGTTGAATTGTGAAACCTGAAATTTTCCATATCCTAAGCTCCTGTATTAAATTTTTTATACATAAAAAGCTAAAACGAATATTTCAGCTTGTTTTGTTCTTTATCGGCTATTAACAAAAAAACATTATTAGTTTAAACAATAGATACGAATTTACAACAAATATTTTTTATGCTGACAATAAGTTGTCAACTCTAGGTTGTAAAATAGAAGCAGTTCTATAAGTTTTTTTATTAATAGCGAAGAAATCCATAATAAATTAATAAAAATTATAATATTTTGTTATAATATTAAAAATTATTATTTTCAATATTTATTATTATGTTTTACAAAAACAATTTTTTTTCACAAAAAAAGAGCTGGTCAAAACATAAAGATGTAATTTTAAAAAATTACCTAAAACCTTATCTGGCAAAAATTTCTAAAACAAATAGACCTATAACTATTATTGATTGTTTTGCAGGGAAAGGTAAATTTGATGATGGACTAAACGGATCTCCATTAATCATTATGGAAGAAATTAAGAATTTAGAACCTGCCAACACCAAATCCGCTGTAAGAACAATTTTTATTGAAAGTAAGTATTATAACGATTTAGAGTTAAACCTTAAGGATTATAAAAATACAAGCATTTTAAAAGGAACTTTTGAAGAAAATTTAGACAAGGTATTAAATCTTGATATTAATAATAATTTATTTATTTATATAGATCCTTATGGTATTAAAAGTTTGGACTTCAAATATTTTTCTCTACTGGCAAAAAAAGGTTTTAACTCTTTGGAAATTCTTTTAAATTTTAACTCTATCGGTTTTTTAAGGGAAGCCTGCAGAGTTCGCAAATGCTCTAATTTAATTAAGCCTGAAGATAGAGAAGAAGAATATGAAATAGAAGAATCCATGGATATAGAAAAAATGAATTTAATTGCTAATGGAAATTATTGGATAAAAATTATAAATGAATTTAATAATGGGATAATTGATTTCCATCAAGCTGAAGAAAAACTAGTAGCATTATATACAGAGAAATTAAACTTACTCTTTCAATATCTTATTAAAATTCCAATAAGAACTAAAATTAAAAATATTCCAAAGTATCGAATAATTTTTGGCACCAATCATCCTGACGGACTAATATTAATGTCAGAAACTATGCATAATACAAGAAATAAAATGATACAGAATGAAAGGAAGGGCCAGGAAGTATTGTTTGGTGAATATGATTTGTTTACTGGTGATAAACTGGGTATTGAGAAAAAAATTTTAGTGATTTTAGAAAAAAATATTTCTGAGATGAATTTAAAAAATTTATATATAGAGTTAATTAAATATTATAACTACCAATTTTTATTTGGTGATTATAGGAGTAAAATAATAGAGTTAGAAAAAGAAGGACAAATAGAAGTTAGAAGAGAACAAGAATTTACTAAAACTGGCAAAATTCGTAAATCTTTTGATTACAATCAATTTAATATCTTTATAAAATTAAAAAGTAATGCAAAGCAATAATTTAATTTATAGAAAATCACTTCTCTATAAAACAGGTGTTGAATACGGAGACTACTCCCTTAACCATGTTCTTGGCTGTTCGCATGGCTGCAAATACCCATGCTATGCAATGCTAATGGCAAAAAGGTTTGGCAAGGTAAAAAGTTATGAAGAATGGATAAACCCTAAAGTAGTTATAAACTCATTGGAATTATTGGATAGAGAGATTATTAGATATAAAAATGACATAAAGTTTGTCCACCTATGTTTTGCTACAGACCCTTTTATGTTTAATCATCCGGAAATCATAGATTTAAGCCTAGAGATTATTAATAGATTAGATGAAAACGATATAAAATGTACTGCACTTACGAAAGGAATCTTGCCAAGAGAACTTTTAAATACATCTAAAAAAAACCAATACGGCATTTCTATAATTTCCTTAAATGAAATGTATAGAATTAATTATGAACCTTTCTCAGCTTCCTATAATGACAGAATAAAAAGTCTAAAAATGCTGCACAAAAAAGGATTTAAAACCTGGGTTAGCATTGAACCATATCCGACACCAAATATTGTCAATCAGAAATTAGAAGATATTTTAAACTCAGTTTATTTTGCAGATAAAATAATTTTCGGCAGGTTAAATTATAATAGCAGCGTTATTAAATATAAAAATTATATTAGTTACTACAATTCGCTGTGTGAGCAAGTAATAGATTTTTGTATCACAAATAAAAAGCAGTACCACATAAAAAAAGGTACATTCAAGGCTGCAGGAGATTTTCGGGCCAAAGGTTATTTTAAACAAGCATCTACAATTATAGGATAAACCTATGAATTAGAGACATAATGCACCATAGAAACAAACAATGGTATTTCCTAGCATTAAAATTTAAAATTTTAGTTTTTGTGAATTATTAAATCACTAAACCAGATCGCATGCTTCAGGCGGCATCCAGTGGGCGTCTTTGCCTTCCCATTTGACATTGCAACCTATCGGGTTTGTAGCCGGTGTCGAGATTTTCCTGCCTGCAAGATATTCTTCCAGGGCGTTCCACAGGTCATTGGTTGTCATCTTGCTCGTGTCTTTCGGATTGTCGACGCCCCTGCCTGTGTATACGAGCTGCCTGTTTTCATCAAACACGAAAAAGTGAGGTGTTCTTAAGGCTCCATAGGAAGCAGCAATCTTTTGTGATGCGTCATAGAGATAAGTCCAGGGGAATTTATTTTTTTGCATTCTTTCTACCATATGTTCGAAAGAATCTTCTTCATAAGTATTTTTACTGTTTGAATTTATTGCAACAAATTTAACACCTGAATTTGCGAAATGATCTGCAGTTTCCCTTGTTATCTCATCAGATCCTATAACGTAGGGGCAATGATTGCATGTAAAAAATATTACAAGAATCCTTGCATCGCTAAAATCTTTTAAAGAATAAATCTTTCCGTCTGTCGCAGCCAGGGTAAAATCGGGCGCTTTGTCCTGTAGTGATAATGTAAAATTCATTTGCATACCTCCCAAAATCTTTTTTAAAAACCTAAAAAAAATTATTAAACAATTACAGAAATGATTATATCGTAAAAAAAGGTTTATATGCTAAAAATAAAATTATGGAATTATACTAAAAATAAGATTATAGAATTATACTAAAAATAAGATTGCAGAACATTACTTACGAAAAACACAGGAAATACTTTTCAAAAGAGATATTGTCAGATGTAGTGGATGAGAATTTTTACATGCCCTTAGAAACACCATTTTGCAGCTACCTCCTTCTGTGGATGCTTAAAATTTTTTTAGGCAGCAAATTAATGCTGTAATGTGTGATAAAATAGCTTATAATCTATTTCTAAAATTGGTTTATTTATTTTGCTTTTTCTATTAAAATCTTTTAGTTTAAAATTTAGAAATAATATTAAGAGCATTAGAAATATTATATATAAATATAATATACATTTATTAGCCCCTTTTTTAGAAAAATAAGAACGGGGAGGAATGAAAAGAATACGGGGAGAAATGAAAAGAAGAGTATTATTAAGTTTTTTGACAGTTTTTATAATATTGTCCGTATTGACAGTTTTTGGCCTGTCTGGCTGCACCGGCCAGGAACAGTCACTGCCTACAATATCAACAGCAATTGAAACCGCTG
>JBBQDW010000119.1:0-6070 GCA_038320085.1 Candidatus Humimicrobiales bacterium | reverse complement strand
CCTACGAGGACCGGTATGAGCCAGACTGTTTTAAGGATTCCGCTGCCAATAAAGGAAAATGCAATATCAGAAGCAGAAGAAGCGGTCTCTCGGCTGGAAAAGTCTAACAATCTTTGATCTGACCCCTAATCCTCTTTTATTTTTTATCTTTACCCGGATACCTTATTTTTACCAAGGTTTCTTTATTTTTACCCTGATAGACTGGAAGGAAATTTAAATAAATATTTATTTTTGTTGTATTTTATTATTATTTATTTATACTACTAATTCAGTAGTTTTAATAATTTTAGTAGTTAAACAAATGTTAAAAACTAAATATCAGCAAAAACAAATAGGAGGTAGGATATGCAGATACAGGAAAAACCATTTAAAATTACAATAGCAATATTGCGATTCATAATGGCAGTAGAATTTCTATGGGCATTTTTTGACAAAGCATTTGGCTGGGGTTTTGCCACCAAGCCTGAGGGAGCCTGGATAAGAGGCGGGTCCCCAACATTCGGATTTTTAGCAAAGGGCTCCAGCGGCCCTTTTGCAGGAATTTTCCAGGCAATAGGAGGCAAAGATATTATTGACTGGCTCTTTATGCTGGCACTGCTATTAATAGGTGTGGCCCTGGCTCTTGGTATAGGAATGAAGATAGCTACAATTTCTGGTTCAGTTTTGATGGTTTTTATGTGGGCCGCTTCCCTGCCAAAACCAAATAACTTATTCCAGATAGATGACCATATAATAAACATACTTGTTTTACTTGTTCTTTTATTTGCAAAAGCCGGACAATATGCTGGTCTTGGAAGAAAATGGTCAGAACTTGTTAAGAGAGCTCCATGGCTTGAATAAAACAGGTTTAGTGTTATAGCAATCAGGATGGTTCACCTTTAAAGTGACTGTCCTGATTTTTATTTATAGGAAACATCCAGAATGCTATTAATCCTGTGGTCTACAACTAATATTAGTATTATAACCTATGGCTCAGGGTAACAATCTTCTTTTATTTATTATTCGTATCGTAAAGCCTCAATAGGATTGAGTCTTGCCGCCCTCATGGCAGGATATATGCCGAAGAACAGCCCTACCACAGTAGAGAAAGTAATTGCCAAAAGTATGGAAGTACCAGTGATATTTGTCTGCAGTACTGTAAACTTTGATAAAATAATGGTCACCGCAACAGCAAACAGTATGCCGAGTAACCCCCCCGAAATACTCAAAACGGTGCTTTCAATCAGGAATTGCACAAGTATATCCCGGTTTTTTGCGCCCACTGCTTTTCTTATCCCGATTTCCCTTGTCCTTTCCGTTACAGAGACAAGCATTATGTTCATGATTCCGATTCCTCCCACAAGTAGCGAAATGCCTGCGATGCTGGAGATAACAATTGTAAAAATACCTGTTATAGTGCCTACCATGTCAAGTATCTGGGTTTGGCTGTTGACAGTAAAATCGTTTAAATCATCGTTTGAAAGGTGATGCGCTCTTCTAAGGATTTTTTCTGCTTCTTTAATTGCCTTGTCAGGGTCGACACCATCTTTGGCTTGTGAAAGTATCATATTAAGGTAATCCATCCCATAAAGCCTGTTTTGAGCCGTTGTTATTGGTAATGATACTACATTATCCTGGTCGTTTCCGAATTGATCAGCACCTTTTGGCTTTGTGGTGCCTATTATTGTGAAGTTTTTTCCGTCAACCTTTATAATTTTGCCAATAGGGTCCGTGTCTTTAAACAATGTATCGATAATTGTCTTGCCGACAAGAGCAACGTTGGCTGAATTGGAAACGTCGCTTTCACTGTAAAACTTCCCATCTTCTATTTCAATATTATAAATCTCTTTTGCGTTTTCTGAAGAAGCATAAATGCTTGCCGTTGTGTTTTTGTTTTGGTAGGAAATTACTGAAGAGCTGATAATTATCGGTATAGAGCCGTTTAGTAAAGTAGCCTGCCTGTCAAGTTCTTTCACGTCATCGACTTTTAACGACATTTTATCTTTGCTTCCCCCAAACATCGCCTGCGGACCCTGCTGCTGCTGGCGCTCTTCATTTCCGGGAGTAATGATTAGAAGATTGGAGCCGATATCCTGTACGCTTTGTATTACTGATTGTTGAGCCCCTGCACCGATTGACATCATGGCTATTACAGCTCCGACGCCTATTATTATCCCCAGCATGGTTAGAAAAGCCCTGAGCCTGTTTGCTCCGAGAGACTGGAACGCTATTTTTATATTTTCAAATAATCTTCCCATATTATTTCATTGACGCCATATTATTTTTTCAGCCGCATCATATTATTTTAGTTGCATCATATTATTTTTCAATCACGTCATATTACTTCAGTCATGCCATATTATTTTTCACTCGCATTTTATTTTGTCATCAAGCCTTGGCATATTTTTCAGCATTTCGACAGCGTCTATCGGGTTTTCGACTTTTTCTTCCTCTGAGATTATACCGTCCCGAAGGTAAATGACACGATTTGTATGCCTGGCAATATCAAGCTCATGCGTGACAAGAAGGATTGTTTTGCCTTCCCTGTTTAGTTTCTGGAAAATTGCCATTATTTCCTCTCCTGTAACAGAATCCAGGTTTCCGGTTGGTTCATCGGCAAGAATTATGGCGGGGTCATTTACCAATGCTCGCGCAATTGCGACACGCTGCCTCTGTCCGCCTGACATCTGGCTTGGCTTATGTTTTTCCCAGCCTTCAAGACCTACGGCCCTTATCGACTCCATAATTCTTCCCCTCCTGTTTTTAATCACATTTTTAGTGATATAAATGAGAGGCAATTCTATGTTTTTAATTGCATTGACTCTTGCAAGAAGGTTAAAAGTCTGGAACACAAACCCTACTTTTTTATTTCTTATCTCCGCAAGCTTGTTATCATTTAATTTGCTTACATCAGTTCCTTCAAGAAGATAGGTTCCGCCGGTAGGAATATCCAGGCAGCCTATTATATTCATAAGTGTTGATTTACCGGAACCTGAAGGGCCCATGATTGCCACAAATTCCCCCTTTTGGATAACCAGGTTTGCTCCCCGCAAGGCTCTGACATCAATGTTTCCTATTTTATATGTCTTGGTCACATTTGATATCTCAATTGTTTTTGAATTATTTGAATCTTCCATATGAACTGATTTTCTATAGCAATTATTTTAAAACATGCAATTTTGGATAAACTTATACCTTTTTTCTGTGTGACCGGGATTATTCCTGCAATTAATCAGGTTGCTCTTTTTAATCCGGATAAACTAATTTCACATCCCGAACATGCCTCGTATCCCGCCAGACTGAGCCCCTGCTTCAGGCAGCGGCACTTGTGAAGAAAATATCACATCCCCTTCTTTAAGGCCCGTTAATATTTCCGTATTGTTATAATCTGAAGCTCCGATTGTGACCTCTATTTTTTTAAAGCCATTATCTGCTGCAGTATCCATAGCATCAACATATTTTTTACCGTTTTCCTCATATACTGATTCCGCAGGCACAAGCAAAACATTCTCTATTTTTAATGTTGCTATCTCAAGGTTTGCTGAAATACCATACATGAAACTGGGGTTCTTGCCCTCGTCCGGAGTCACTTTAACCTCAAAGGTAATTATACCCGCAATATTTTTTGAAATAGGGGAAATTGACGATACTTTTCCTGGAAAATTCTGGTCAGGAAAAGCGTCTAGAGTTATATTTACTTCCTGGCCGGTTTTTATTTTTGATATGTCCGTTTCATTAATATCAGATTTAACTTCAAAAACACTGCTGATTATAGAAATTGCAGGACCGGGTCCGGCATATACCCCGTTTGAAAAATTTGACTCAAGTACGATCCCGTCATAAGGCGCCGTGAGTTTGTTCTTGTCTATATCAAGCATTGCAAGTTCAAGGTTTATCCGGGACAGGGCGAGCTGGTTCTCGGCCTGTTCAATATTTTTTAGAGTAAGGCTTAACTGTGATTGGGCAGCCTGGGTGCTGTTTAAATTGCTCCAATAACTGGTCGATTGGTTATTTAATGCCTGTTCGTAAGCTCCTGAAGCGGCGTCTGTCTGCGATCTGGCACTTTCCCGGGCCTGATCATATTGGGATTGGGCGCCTGAAACGTTATTTTCTGCAGCGGTAACCTGGTAATCAGGAACTAGTGGCGCCGACTTTAAATCATTAAGATATGAATTTGCAGAATCAACCGCCGCAGCCGCACTTCTAATAGAAGCATCTGTCAGTATATTGGCATCCTCCATTGACTTAAAAGCGTTAAGTGTTGCCTGTGCTGCTGTTTCCGTGTTAGACTGGGATAGCTGTATAGCTACATGATTTGCATTTCTGGCCTGCTGATAATTAATCTTTGCGATTTTTATGGAGGTTTCAGCAGTTTTAAGGCTTTCCTCTGCCTGTCTGGCGAGGATTTGTGTCCTGTCATTTGAAACCTCAATAAGTATGTCGCCTTTCTTAAAATATTCACCTTTTTTTAATGTCTTTGCAACTTCACCTGCAACTGAAAGTGAGTAATTCTTTTTATCAGAAGAATCAACAGAACCGCTTGATGTAACTGTCTGGATTATACTGCCTTTTTGAACTGTGTAAGTATCAGGCAATACTTGGGCTTTAGGCGCACATGAAACAAGTAAAACTGCTGATAGCGCCAGCATTAAAATTATAAAAAAAGCAAACCTCATTTTATGTTTTTCATTTCGAAGCATTTTTTTCACTTTCTCTTTTTCATACACGGAAATAATACATAAAACAATATAATAAATTACGGCCAATATATCAAACTGAAGTATGCTATACCCGGTACAGATTTTTGTCAATCAGTTAAACCATAGTTTTTTTATGTGTTATAATTCTTTGTGCAAGTTATCTCATTATGCGTCAGGTATCACAAGCTAAATAAAGGGTATCAATCATTTTATTTTTATATGCTGATAACTTCCGGGTCTGAGTCGGACCTTATTATCTTCCACATATTTATTTCCCTGTCGAATTCACCTATCTTTTCAATCGGCATTATAAGGTACTTACCCTGGCCGGTCGCGGCTATTTCTCCATCCGGATTTATAATTTCACCTTCAGCTTCAAATATCTTCCTGTTTTCCTTTTTAAGCCTTGCAACTACCCTGATTTCCTGTTCAAGAGGTATCGGCTTTTTATATTTAATATTAAATTCTATTGTCACACCCCAAACTTCTGAATCTTTTCCAATCGTTATTGTCCGCCCGACCGTCTCATCCAAAATAGCTGCAGCTATTCCACCATGCAGCCTCCCGGGGTAGCCCTGATGATTTTGAGTGGATTTAAAAATTGCGACCAGCTCATTAGTATCAGTCTCGTAAAAACAGGTCTTCAGGCCAAAAGGATTTTGAATGCCGCAAACAAAGCACATCCTTGAATTATTCTGCTTTCCGGTAACTTTATATAACATCCCTATCTCCACTAACTCCTTTTGACTAATGATTTATCTTGCTTTAAGCATTTATCGTAAAACAAGTCCTTCCGGCAGGATTATTATATTATTAAAATTGAAATTACTGAATACCACTCAGCTGTAATATATTTGCGGATATATATTTATCAGAATAAAATAAATAATTGTAAAACTAATAAACATTAAGCCCGGATATTTCCGGGCCTAATGTTTTTGGATATCTGTGATGTTATAAAGAAAACTTCTATCTAATACTTTCTATTTTTTTGCATTTTGCAATTTGAAAGTATGCTTTCTTACTAATGTTGCAATTACCATTGCCAGTCCAGCCATTACTGCAGCCAGGCCTGATATAGGAACGATAGGATCCATGCCTGTAAATGCAAGCACCTGGATGCCTCCACCTTCAGTTAAGCCTGCAACTGTTACAACTCCAGCAGGAGGTGTTGGTGTTGGTGGCACAACTGGAGGTACTGGTGGTACTACAGGAGGTGTTGGTGTATTTATAATTCCGAAAGGAGCTGAGTCGCTTATCCCATTCTCGCTGCCGATTCCTACACCTTTGCCGCCAACTATTAAAGTGTACACTGTTGTGTTTAAATCATATCCATCAGGCGCTTTTATCTCTTTAAGGAAGTAACTTCCATACGCTATGCCTGCATTTCC
>JBBQDW010000118.1:0-6137 GCA_038320085.1 Candidatus Humimicrobiales bacterium | reverse complement strand
TTTATGACTACTATAACAATTACCACGGTTGGTTATGGAGTTATAAAAGAACTATCAACGGCAGGTACTATATTTACCATTGTGCTGATCATTATTGGAACAGGATCAGCAGCTTATATTTTAATTAGCCTGGCTGATTTTCTGTTAAATGAGTTTTTATCAGGAAGAGTACAGGACAGGGGGGTTAAGAAAATGATTTCAAAGCTTAAAAACCATTACATAATTTGTGGCCTTGGAAGAGTCGGGCAGGAAATTGCAAATGAACTTGTAAAGGATAATGCAGAATTTATTGTAATTGACAGCGCAAATGAGCCAATAGAGTTGTGCAAGCAAAATAACTGGTTATACATAAAGGGCGATGCTTCAGAAGATGCAGTTTTAATCAAAGCAGGTATAAAAAAGGCAAAAGCTCTTTTTGCTGCACTTGATACTGAATCTGAAAATGTTTATATAACCTTATCTGCCAAAGCTATAAACTCAGATATTTTTATAGTAGCCAGAGCTAAAATATTTGAAACAATCAGTAAGCTTGAAAGAGCAGGTGCAGATAGGGTGGTTTCACCTCAAATTATTGGGGGCAGAAGAATGGCAGCACTAGCCAAACAACCATCAGTAGTTGAATTTTTAGATACTATACTTAGCCCTGAAAACATTGAAATCTCTCTTGCAGAAATTATAGTTGAGTCGAATTGTAAAATTGATGGTTTAACAATAAAAGATGCAAATGAAAAATATAAATTCGGAGCTTTAATAGTTTCAGTAATCGAAGCAGGAAAAAAGGTTTTAATAAACAAAGTAAATGCAAACACAGTAATAAAAGCTGGTCACAAATTGATAGTCGTGGGAACTGTAGATCAGATAGAAAAACTATCAAGCTTATCCGTTAGCTTATAGACATAATAAGTTAATTTTTTACTTTCGAACTTAAAATTAAGAGGTTAAAGCCTCTAACTAGTTGCCCAGTTAGTGCAATTTTGACCAATTTTTTAAAAGAACTTAATAGTATGCTATAATACATTTGTATTATTTAGTTAATTTAAAATTCTTTAACTCATCAAAGTCGGCCAGCTTTTTGATGCACTCTTCTATATTGATGTTTTTTTCAAAGATTTTTCTCCATATATCCCCGGTTCTTTCAAGGCGGCTGAAGATATTTTTCATGTTGAAATCTTTTGGGTGTATGTTTTCATAAAGTTCTTCCCAGTAAAGGGGAGTAGAGACAGGTGCGCCCGGTTTCGGCCTTATGCAATACGGAGCAGCGACTGTTTGGCCCTGACGGTTCTGGTAACAGTCAAGGTAAATTTTATTGTGCCTTTTATCCGGTGAACGCTCTAAGCTTGTGATTTGAGGGTTTCTTATATTAAGCACTGCAGCTATTATCTTTATAAAATCAAGGGATTGTTCATATGTGTATGCAGCTCCCAGCGGCAGGAAAATGTGTATTCCCTTTGATCCTGAAGTCTTGCAAAAACCTTCTATTCCAAGTTCGTCAAGGATTCTTTTTGTCTCACGCGCAATTTTTAAAACATCTGAAAAATCAACATCAATAGGGTCAAGATCGAGAACTGCAAAATCAGGCTTTTCAAGGTTTGATGTGCGCGACAGCCATGGATGAATATCTATACATCCAAGGTTTACCATATAAAGAAGAGAGTCAATGCCATTACATACAAGGTAATCTATATCTTTATTATTGGATTGTGAATGGATCTTTATTGTATGCAGCCATTCCGGCAGTTTATAGTCTATATCTTTCTGGTAAAAGCATTCACCGTTTATTCCATCCGGGCACCTGTTTAAAGACTGGGGCCTTTCAAGAAGGTAGGGCAATATGAAATCTGCAATGTTTGAGTAATACTCAAAGAGTTCCCTCTTTGTGTATTTTTCTTCGGGCCAGAATATCTTGTCCGGGTGGGTTAATATAATATGGGTTACAGGAGTATTTTTTTTAAATGGATTCTTTAGATATTCAGTTGGTACTATAGATTGGGAAGTACCTAAAGCCGAGTTCATCACTCCAGCTTCAGAGATTTTTTTGTTTAGCTTGTTAACCTGATGTTTCATAGTTTTTTGCGGAATCTCAAAATTAGTATCGTAATTATACTTCATATTTCCTGGAAGAATGTTACCCATAATCTCTGCTTCAGGTTTTTCTAAATGCACTTCAGAAGCATCTTTATCCTGGCGAAGCCCAATGTAGACCGGATGGCGCATAAGGTTTTCAAGGGTCCACTCGGCAAACTCAACCTCTGCGACCAATACAGGCTCCACCCAGGAAGCTTTTGTGTTTGTCGCAGGTTTTGTCCTGAAAGGACAATTATCTGTTTTTATTTTTTCAAGCAAACCGTACAGGCGGTTAATCTCATTTTCATCAAAACCGCTGCCGACCAGGCCCGTGAAAATCAGTTCACTATCTTTATAAACACCCGTTATCAGGGAGCCTACCATGCTTCTGCTTCCTTTGGGCTCAGTAAAACCGCCAATGACAACTTCCTGCCTCATTTTTGTCTTGATTTTCAGCCATTCCTTGCTTCTGATTCCGGGGAAATACTTGCCGGAAAGTTTTTTTGCCATTATACCTTCAAGTCCGGTTTTATTTGCAGCGTCAAAAAATGATATGCCGTCTCTTTCAATATAATCGCTTATCCTTATATTATCCGAGCTGTTAAAGTATTTTCCATAAATGTCTAAAACTTCTTTTAGTAACCTTTTCCTGGAAAGCAAGGGCAGGTCTGTTAATTCGTAACCTTCAAAGTAAAGAATATCGAAGATATAATATACCAGGTTGCCCTCCCTGTTTTTTAAATATTGCTGAAGCAGCTGGAAATGTGGCTTGCCTTCACCGTCGACGATAACTATTTCCCCGTCAAGTACAGCTCTTGTCTGCATTTTTTTCAGGGATTGTACGATTTCCGGAAACTTTGAATTTAAACTGGCCAGGTTTCTTGAAAAAAGCTTTACATCATCAATATTTATTTCTGCAATTGCCCGGTAACCATCCCATTTTATCTCAAAGATCCAATCTTCGCTGTTAAAAGGTTTTTGGGCAAGCGATGCAAGCATTGGCTGGTAGTGGGGGATTGCAAAGGTTGTTTCTGCCTTTTCGGCCTGACCAATGAGCTCAGGCAGAACGCCTGCTTTTTCAAGGATTTTCAGCGTTTTTTTTTACCTGATTCTTTGTCTGCAATCTCATCAGGCGATTGATGTTGTGAGATGTCAACAGCGTCACTGGCAAACTCATCATTTTTTTTAATGAGCAGCCAGTCTTTCGGGGAAGCTTTTTTGAGCCTTATGAGGGCAAACTCGCCTTTAAGAAAATTTCCGTTAAGGATAAATGTCAAATGCCCTTTATCAAGCCCTTCACGAAATATTTTTGAACTATCCTCACGGCCTAATGCGCCAAGTGCATGATAAGTGCCGCTGTCCCACCTGTAAACTTTTCCTGCACCATAATTGCCCTCCGGGATTGTGCCTTCAAAATCCTTGTATTCCAGTGGGTGGTCCTCCACCATGACAGCAAGTTTTTTATCTTTTGAATTTATTGAAGGGCCCTTTGGTATTGCCCAGCTTTTTAATACTCCGTCTAGTTCGAGCCTTAAGTCAAAATGCAGGTGTGTAGCATAGTGCTTATGCACCACAAATTCCAGCATATTTGGCGTATCCGTGGTATTGGCAGGCATAGCTTTCCGGATGACAGGTTCGGAAGCCGGCTCAGGAGCAGGTTCGGGGGTATTGCCAAAATTTCTTTTATCCTCGTATTTTTCAAGAGACATTCTTTATTTTTGCATCCTCTAAGCTTTGTTTTAATTTTTGCAGCAGGTCTATTACTTCTGCAGGCTTCCTGATTTCCTGGAGTTCTGTTGAGCTTATCTTACCTGTTTTTACTTTTTCTTCAATTATTTTATTTATTTCATCATTAAAAGTATCTTTAAAATCTTCAGGTCTAAATGGCGCGCTTAACTGGTCAATAAGCATTATCGCCAGGTCTATTTCCTTTACGGCCATTTTTTCATCTGAAGGGACCTTTAAATCAACAGGTTTGCGGAATTCGCTTTCAAACCTTATCTGGTTAAGTAAAAGAAAATTGCCTTCAGCTTTCAGGACTCCAAGGTGTTCAAGATTATGCAGCACATATTTTGCAATTCCTACCTTTCCTGTCTTTTTAAGGGCCTCTCTCAGCAGGGAATATACTTTTGCGGCACCTTTTGCCGGTTCAATATAATAAGGCTGCTCATAATATCTTGACTCGATTGCGGCTTCATCTGTAAATTCGATTATTTCCAGGCTTTCACTTCTTTTTGCATACACTTTTTTAAAGTCTTCATCTTTAAATATAACGCTGCTTCCTTTCCGGTATTCATAGCTTTTGACTATTTCACTGAAAGGTACTTCTTCTCCGGTGGCCTTGCAGATTTTTGTATATGTTATGGGACAAAGGTCTCTTCCTCTCACAAGATGAAAGACAGGCTTCCTGTCTTCAGTCGCCTTGTAGAGCTTGACGGGTATAAGTATCAGCCCAAAACTTATTGAACCTTCCCAAAGTGGTCTCATCTTTAAATCACCCTTACTTTAAAATTTATGTATATGATTATTATTTATAAAAAAATAAACTTTCTCCTATAATATTACAATATTTGCAAATATAATAGAAATGCAATGCTCAAGGGGGTCCGGCTGCCTGAGACAATGCTTGGGTAACCAATTTTTTGAATTATTTTGTAAATGGCTGCCTTTAATTAAATTATATTTGACTGACTGATTTATAGATTTTAAAAATATCTTCTTGATTATTTTAAAACAGGAGGTATGGATGGTGAAAGAATATAAAAATTTTATAATGCGCGGCAATGTTGTTGACCTTGCGATAGGTATAATAATCGGTGTTGCGTTCAGCGCCATTGTCAATTCTTTTGTAAATGATATTATAATGCCGCCTATCGGGCTTGGCCTGGGAAAGGTTGACTTTTCCAACCTGTTTGCCGTTTTAAAACAGGGCAGTACACCGGGTCCCTATCTTTCGCTTGCAGCTGCAAAAGCTGCCGGCGCAGTTACTTTAAATTACGGCTTTTTTATTAATACCATTATAAGCTTCTTAATTATTGCGCTGGTACTGCTCTTTATAGTCAAGGCAATGAACACCTTTAAGAAGAAAGAAGCAGTTTCCACTAAATCGTGTCCGTTTTGCTTTACTGCAATAAATCTAAAGGCAACAAGGTGCCCGAATTGCACATCAGAACTTGACCGTCCTTAAATATTATCCGCCGCATCACCCGATATTTATGGATCCTGTCAGCGGAGGCTATGGAATAATAAAATAAAGAGCCCGAAAAACCCGGCCTAAATTCGCTAATAGCTGTTTTGGCTGAAAACCGTTTAAGCTAAAATATTTTTTTATGTTTATAAAAAAGTTATTTATATGTTTCTTATTCGCTCCCTGTTTTCATCGAGGCCTCAATCCTCTCGATGATGGGAGGGTGGCTGAAAATAAGATATTTCAGCGTTTTGCCGGGCTTGACATTTGAAAGATTTGTCACTGCAAGGTTTTCAAATATCTTTACCTGCATGGCGGGGTCACCCGTAAGACTGACTGATGCCCTGTCGGCCTGCTTTTCAAACTGCCTGGAAATAAGATTATCCAGCGGCATTGAAAGATATGAAAGAAAACTGTACAAAATAAAAAGAATAGCAACAAGCTTTACGCCGAAGTTTATCGGCTGCCCGAATCCCGCCGCAACGCCGCCGGACCCGGCCTGTACAGATTGAATCGAGGCATTAACCTGAATCCCGGATTGGACCATTTTTAAAATAAGGACAAGCACTATGATTTCTGCGCATCCGATTATTGTATTAAACAGGATGTGCCTGTAGCGCCAGTGGCCAATCTCGTGCGCTATGACCGAAAGCACCTCGCCTCTCGAATGATTGTTTAAAAGATTATCATATATCACAATTCTTTTTGTGCTGCCAATGCCTGAAAAATATGCGTTTACAGTATTTGTCTTCCTGCTCGCGTCAGCAACAAGGATTTTATCAATTTTTATCCCTGCTTTATCAGTCATGGCATTTATCTCTTTTTGCAGCACTTCATCCTTAAGCGGGGTAAACTTATAAAAAAGAGGTTCGACCACGATAGGATA
>JBBQDW010000117.1:0-6158 GCA_038320085.1 Candidatus Humimicrobiales bacterium | reverse complement strand
TTAACAGGTTCTGCTTTTATGAAAATCTTGTCCTTTCCCGGAAGCTTTGGTTCCAGATTGCAAAATTCAAAAAGAGCATTTAAAATCTCATTTTTTCTCATATGAGGGCAATCCAATTCCTCAACCAATTTATTTAGGCTGTTTTTATCATGAAAATTTATCATATTGATTTTAAAATAATCACTAAAATTATTTAGGCTTATTCTGCCTTCCATTGGTTCCAGGTAAAATTCATATTCATCGATTTCTGATAATAACTGATCCGTCGTGGCCTCATTTATTTTAAAAGAACTTGTATGTTCATAGGCGTATGCCTTTTCGGCCCCGATATACCTGTCCGTGCCATTATAATTATGTTTTATCTGGAAGCATTTTTGAAGCTGGCTTTCCTGTCTTAAAAAATTGCATAATATATCATAAGTAATTTCAGTTACCAGGAATTTTTTAAGCTTCTTTTCAAACCTTCCATATTCCTGTATATCCATAGTAGCCTCAGGATATATAACATGTACAAATCCTGAACAGTGGGAAACAATTGTAACCTGTTCATTTCTCATGGCTCTCTGGGCCTTTGCTGTAAGTTCGGTGCCGTTAAACCACATGTTCTTTGTTACTATTCTCCTGTTATTGGTTAAAATCCCATCTTTTATGTCGATAAAATTTTGAGAATGAAGCGGAGAGGCCATAAGAAAAATGTCTTCCAGTGGTATTTTGCATATAATAAATAAGGCAGCAGCATAAAGCGTGGATAAGGACACGCATTCGCCGGCGCCCTTTTTATGGGTATCTTTATACCTGAAGGCCTGCATCGCTTCTATTGTTTCCGTCTTCCAGTAAGGAATCACGTTGGAAGTATATTTGTCAATTCCAAAATGTTTCCTGATATCCAGGTCAAAGTAATACTTGTCCCCTTCATAACCAAACAAGGCATTACTGCTGTTTATCACATCTTCATCCATAAAAGATTTAAACCTTGAAATTTCCTTTTCTTTTGTAGTAAGTCCCCAGGTATCAAGGTCAAGATTAAAATCGAAGTTGTCCATGATAAATTGTTTGACCCTTAATATCCTCTTATAGGGAGCCATCTTGTCAATATCTTTAAACCACGCGTCCTCTTTCCAGGTCCATATGAGAGGCGACATTATATTAGCCAAAAGCAGGCTGTATAAAAGTTCAGGAAAAATAAAAATTTCCATATCTGACAAGGTGACAGAAGAGGAGTATTTTTCCATATCTTTTTTATTAATCATTATAAATATTCCTTCCTTGTAGTGTTTATACAGGGTTTAACTTAAAATAAATTTTGTTCCAATTGACAATTTAATGTTCTTATTATAACGCAGTTTAAAAATTTAAAATAATTCAGCCTGCTTTGTAATTGAGATTATATTTAAATTAGAAATAGTCAGAGGAAAAATCAGCGTAATTAAAACAGGCAAAATTTCTTTCAAAAAGAATTTATTTTTATACCTATTCTGAATATAGTTGTTATAATGTAATAACATGTTAGCAGAACTCAAAATCTATAAGAATTTAAAGGTCCCATATTACTACCAGCTCCACCCTGATTGTGGCAGCTTCATATCCTGCCATAACGGCATGTGCTATTCCTGCTGCTGGGAAGACCTGAAAGGAAAAACACAGCTGTACTGCTGGGAGTGAGATTAGGAATTGACACAGGTTGCTTTTCCATAAAAACCATATTGTTTCCCCTAATCAAGCGTGATGCAGCAGGCAGGAACATTAAATTCCTGCCTTTTCTTATGCCGCTTTATGTTATGCTTATAGATCTTTCCTGCCGATAGGTTTATTCCATATTATATGTCCATCATCAAAGTTTTTTCCCTCGACTAGCACACTTACTGCATCTACTGAAGGAAACTGCGTAGATGTAAATACAATTGATTGCATAAATACTGTGCCTCCCAGGGTCCCTGAAAGTCTATCCGGGGCAGTAAGCAATTCTTTGGAAAAATCAATTGTAGCGACCCTGTTTATGATGCTTATGCCAAGTATATTAACAGATGCAGGGATAGTCTTGCCCTTTAACTGGCCGATGGCTGCACGAAGGGTCCCTAAAGTATAAGGGACCTCTACGGTAACCGGCTTTACAAAACCGTACTCACCCTCAACTCCTGAAGATACCCTTTCTTTATCAGCAATAAATATGGATAATTTGAGGTTCTTAGGCTGTTGAAGTACTTTTAAATTTTGTACTGTTGTCTCAGGTGTCTTTTCCATCCTTATAAAGCCAGTGGAAAACAAGGTAGTCATCAGAAGTGTTCCTATAATAGCTATTGGTATCCATTTCACTTTTCTCATTTTTATAACCATTCCTTTCGCTTCGCTTAAGGCACAAAAATTGATGAAAGCCTTTGCCCTTAAGCCTTTTTATTTTATGAATAAATATTGCCAATTTGATTTTCTTTCAGACTTGGTCCTCCTGTTAAAAATTATAATGTTAAAAAAGCTGATATTCCAGCTGCCTTTGAATTAGATTTATCCTTCTGCCGGTCATTGCATAAGGCGGTTGCAAAAACTTATAAAAAGAATAAGCAGCATGCCGGCAAATACTGATGACTTCCTGCCTCCTCTGTTAAAATGATTTTGTAATCTGAATCTTGCTATAGCAATTCGTGAAAACAATATAACAGGTAAGGGAATAATAACATTTTTTATTTTTTATATACTTATAAATAAAATAAAACAAAATAAAATAAAATTGTTTATTTATTTGTGTAATAATATTAGGCTTATAAAGTTTCAATAGGTATTACTCCTGGCTCAAGACCAGCAGCTTCAGCTTGTACAACCTGTGCCCTTCCCGTCTCGTCTCCACCTGATGTCACAAAAGAATCGAGAGCCCTATTTTGTGATTTAAACGGGCAGGCTGAATAGTCATCCTGTTTAAGTATCCTGTATATCGCTGCTACAGCAACGCTTTTGCCAATATGGGAACCTGTTCCCTGTATCATTATTGTACCATACTCAATACCATTACGGATTATAACAAGTTCTTTTTGGGAAGAAACATAAATGTATTGCCCTTTATCTCCTTCAGCGGAGAAAGCATAAGAGCCATCCGCCCGCATCATTCCCAACCACATATAATTATAATATGCTTTGCCGGGCAGCGAAGAAAATCATTCAGTGTAATATTCTGAATAATTGTCAGGAATCAAGGGTCCTGTAGATTCGTTTACCCAATTTTCTGAAATTACCTGGTGGCCGTTCCAGGCGCCCCCGTTTAAAAACAGGACGCCAAATTTAGCAAGTCTGCTTTGTAATTGAGATTATATTTAAATTAGAAATAGTCAGAGGAAAAATCAGCGTAATTAAAACAGGCAAAATTTCTTTCAAAAAGAATTTATTTTTATAGCTATTCTGAAAATAGTTGTTATAATGTAATAACATGTTAGCAGAACTCAAAATCAATAAGAATTTAAAGGTCCCATATTACTACCAGCTTTACGAAAGTATTGTTGACAACATTGAAAAAAACATTCTTTTAGCAGGTGACAGGCTGTATAGTGAAATGGAATTGTGTGAAAAGTATGGTGTCAGCCGTATTACTGTCAGGCAGGCTTTAAAGGAGCTGGAAGTAAACGGCTATATTATAAGGGAACGCGGCAAGGGTACTTTTATCAGGAAAAAAATTGAGACCCATTCACTCCAGAAAGTCTCAAGTATTGTTGATGAATTAAAAAGTGAGGGTATAAAGACTATTAATAAAATACTTGAAAATAAAGTCATTATACCTGATGAAAAAATATCAAAAATCCTTGAAATTGATAAAGATGAAAAAATCCTGTTTGTAAAAAGGGTTATTTTTGCTTATGGCGCCCCTTTATATATGACAAAAGCATATCTTCCCCTTGATTTAACAGGCAGGATAAAGAATTTTATTCTTACAGAGAATTCTTTTACAAATATTATCACCGGGATATTAAACATGAGGCTGATACATTCAAAGAGGGTGCTCGAACCGGCAATACCGGATGTAGAAACAGCCGGACTTTTAAACCTGGAAAGCAGCCCAAAAAAAATAGTCCATTATCTCCAGACATTTTGGACAATTGAGCACGCAAGCGGTTTAAGGACAATATATTTTGAAGAGTTTTTTAATCCGGCTAACGGAAAATTTGTTTTTGAAAAAGACTATTGATTTTTTAAAGCCGTTTATTTTTTAAGGCTGTTTAATAAATTAATGTTTGATTGGGGAAAACCTTGGTGATTATCTTATTTATATATGGGGGATCTAAAAGTGAATTCTTATAATATTTTATTGTAAAAACTGTTTTTATCAGGGGGCTTTAAATTGAAAAAGAATGTAAATGAAAGCATTTTTATCAGGGAGTTTGTCGACAGGTCAAAAAAAATAGATAGAAGGATAGCCTTCAGTGATGGAAATGACACAAGGCTTTTACTTGCCCTGGATTATTTACAGGATTTTAATAACAGCAGTTTTTACCTTATCGGAAATGAGTCAGGGATTTATGAAAAAATAAAAAAAGCCGGGGTTAAAAATACTGACAGGTTTTTTATAGTGGACCCCCAGGCATCTAAAAACAGGGATGGATACAGGAACATTATAAAATCTTCATTCGAAAAAAGAGGTAAAGAAATAACTGATGTAAAATTAAATGAAAATGTGCTCAACTCGTCTTATTGGGCCTCGGTGATGCTTAAAAATAATGATGCGGATTGTGCCGTCGGCGGCTCAATAAGCTCGACTGCTGATTTAATGAGGGCCGTAATAAACGTTTTGGGCCTGTCTGCGGGCAAAAAAACCCTAAGCGGTGCAGCTTTTGTAGAAATCCCGGATTGCATGTTTGGCTTAAAAGGTAAATTCCTCATTTCCGATCCGGCAATTATCCCCCAGCCGACCGAAGAACAGCTTACAGACATGGCGCTGTCAGGATATGAAACCGCAAAAGGGGTTTTTGACAGCGAACCTGTAGTGGCCCTTCTTTCATATTCTACAAAGGGCAGCGCTAAAAGTGATGAATTCGACAAAATACGCAATGCGGTCCAAAATGTAAAAAAGATTTATCCCGGCATAATAATTGACGGCGAACTCCAGCTTGATGCAGCAATAGTCCCGGAAGTCGCCGCCATCAAGTGTCCGTTAAGTCCGGTCAAGGGTATGGCAAATGTTCTTATATTTCCGGAAATAAATTCCGCAAACATAGGATATAAGATAATGCAAAGGCTTGCAAAAGCTGAAGTCTGCGGAACTGTTGTGCTGGGCGCTGCAAAACCTTTTAACGATTTGTCAAGGGGATGTCTCGTTGAAGATATTGTTACACTGACTTCGATGACTTTGATGCAGCTTAAAGGTCTGGAGGATGCTGGTCTGATATGAGCAAGCTTGCAAATGAAGTAATTGAAGGGAAAATAAAGGCTGCTGCCGAACTTATAAGGAAAGTAGAGGAAGAATCGCCTGATGTTTATGAGGATATGCACTCTCTTTACCCACATACAGGAAATGCATACATTCTTGGAATCACAGGTCTTCCAGGTTCCGGCAAGAGCACAATTGTTAACCTGCTGATAAAACATTTCAGGGAGCTGGGAAAGAGCGTGGGTGTAGTTGCCGTGGACCCGTCAAGCCCTCTTACAAGCGGCGCAATACTTGGAGACAGGGTAAGGATGATTGAGCATTCCACAGATAACAAGGTATTTATAAAAAGTCTTGCTACAAGGGGCTGGTATGGCGGCCTTTCAAGATCTGCCGCTCGTATTATAAATATCCTGGATGCAATGGGAAAAGATGTGATAATCCTTGAAACGG
This sequence comes from Candidatus Humimicrobiales bacterium, assembly GCA_038320085.1. Taxonomy (GTDB): domain Bacteria; phylum Actinomycetota; class Humimicrobiia; order Humimicrobiales; family Humimicrobiaceae; genus Fen731. Next base: position 364 of record JBBQDW010000117.1, on the reverse strand, counting down.
TCGGAGTCGGACAAACGGAAGTCAGTATAATGAACTTTGTGCACACGACTGTGCTTGTTTTGGTACCGGAGATGGGGGACTTTGTACAGACGATAAAAGCAGGAGTCCTTGAAATAGGAGATATATTCATAATAAACAAGATAGATAAAACGGACCCCGGCGAACTTTTACAGAATATGGAATCTCTTATAAGAAACCGAGGAGACTCTATGCCCGGTCAGCAGGGAGAGCATGGTCAGCATGGACAGTGGGAACAGCATAAACAACATGAACGGCCAGGTCTGCTTGAACGGCCCGGTCAGCAGGGACAGCAGGGACAACAGGGACAATGGGGACAACAGCCGGATGAGCAAATGTGGCAGCC
>JBBQDW010000116.1:0-6215 GCA_038320085.1 Candidatus Humimicrobiales bacterium | reverse complement strand
ATTTAACTGTTTTATCTCCTCAATTCTTTCAAATACAGTTTCCGGGTCCTTTTTCCATAATTTAGGTATAGCCTCTGAAATCATATTTGATGAAAAAAGGGTTTGAGTTACAGTATCATGTAATTCTCTTGCGAGTTTATTGCGCTCATCAATTAAGGTCTTTTCTCTCATTATTCTGGCACGCAATATTTCAGCTTTTTTTTGTGCGGTTATATCCCTAAAAAGTATTGCAAACTGATTTTTCCCTGTAGGATAGGCATAAGTCACAAACCATTTTTTTAAGGAAAAATGGTATTTTTCAAAATGTTTCGGCTCTCCCGTAAGAACTACTTTACCATAAGTCTCAATCCAGTAAGATTCAATATCCGGCAGTATCTGTTTTACAGTTTTTCCTATTGCTTTTTTAACCAGAATACCGGTCTGTTTTTCGAAAGCATTGTTTAATTCGATAAAACGGTAATCGCAGGGTTTTCCTTCTGCGTCAAATATCATCTCATTTAATCCGAAGCCTTCGATCATATTTCTAAAAAGATTGTGATATTTCTTCTCGCTCTCTATTATAGAATTTGCAAGTCTTTCAGATATAATTATTTCTTCCTTTTCTTTATATATAGTAAGATCAGTAATAATCATTGAAATCATATCTGGCCCGGATTCTTTTAGATATTGTGTGGAGATAAGAACTGGTAATTTCCTGACAGCTGAAGACATCATTTCAATTTCAGCTTTTATTGGATTTTTTCTTGATTTATTTACCAACGAAATAAACTTATTTTGGTCAGCAGGATTGATATAATCCCTTATTGAGGATGATATAAGCTTTTCAAGAGGTATCTTCAACATTTCTGCCAGACGATTGTTACTGTAAAAAATAGTGCCGTCAGTGGAGATGGTTACAGCGCCTTCATTCATATTCTCTACCATTACACGGTAAGGATAATCTTCACCCTTAAGCGTATAAATTTTTTCACCGCTGGCATCACTTACTATTATGGCATCAACCTGCCCTGTATGGATAGCCTCAATTATATCTTGTGATTCCTGCAGCTTTAACTCAAGCTCAGATATTTTATTTTTAAGCTCATCTATTTCTTTTCCCATAACTCCAGTCCTACAAGCACACGTTCTTTATTGGATAGGTCGCCGATTATCTTTCGAATGGGCAGGGGAAGTTTCTTTATAAGTGTGGGAGCGGCAATTATCTGATCACTTTTAATCTTTTCAGGCTGTTGATAAATATCTATCACTTCAAGTTCATACCGCCCGGACAGGTACTCTTCAGCAATCTTATGGATGTTATCAATTGCTGCAATGGATTTACTTGTACTGCCGCTTACGTAAAGTCGGAGCAGGTATGTCACTTTATTTCGGTCTTTAAGCTTTTTTTCAAAATTTTCTGTGTTTTCAGTTTTTTCTATATCACTCACCATGCCTCCTTCAGCAGTTTTAAGTCCAAGCTCACAAGAACTTTCTCGGTTTTTGAAAGGTCTCCAATTATTTTTCTTAAAGGTTCAGGCAGTTTTCTTACCAGTGTGGGTATAGCTATTATCTGGTCATTTTTGGCAAGCTCAGGATGTTTTTGAAGGTCTATTATTTCTATCGTATATTTACCTTTCAAATTTTCTTCACACAATTTCTTTAGATTTGCAAAAGCGGTAACCGATTTTTCAGTCTGACCTGCAACATAAAGCCTAAGTTCCCACATTTCTGGGTTGGCTTCTTTTTTATCTGCTGGCTTATCTTTTTTCAACATCCCTCCTTTTTTAATATTTATTTATCAAAAGTTATAGTTCTTATATTCTTATAAACTATCCTTTTATCTCCAGTCCTTTGGAAGTAAGGGAGTAGTTTTTTACTGTATTTGAATGGCTCATACCCCGTGATTTAAGTATCTGTATGAATTTTCTTGTTTCTGTACCAGACTGCACATCCTTAAGGATTATCAAGGTATCCATAAGTGATGATACATAAGCCTGGTTTTCACCTGATATTGAAGATGATTTAAGGACTGTAAATAGACTTGTTATATGATTTTGCTTTAAAAAATCTATCATACGGGTAAGCATTGAACTTGTTTCAGGTGCTGTGCCTGCGGAAATAAGGTTGGAAATGGGGTCTATTACAATTGCTTCCGGTTTAATTTTATTTATAAGGTCATACATTACAACAAGATGCATCTCTAGCCCATAAAAAGTCGGACGTGTGGAATGAATAAACAAAAGTTTTTTTTCTACAAATGGCTCAAGATCTATTCCTACAGTTCTCATATTCCTTATCAGTTGACTTGGAGATTCTTCAAAGGAAAACAGCAGGCAAACTTTGCCTTTAGTGCAAAATGATTCTAAAAAATGAGCAGCAAACGTGGTCTTACCTGTACCGGTAGTTCCGGTAACCAGAATGCTGCTTCCTTTGTAGTATCCTTTTCCATTTAGCATTGTATCTAGTTTTTTAATACCGGTTGAGACAAATTCAGTAGCAACCACATGATTGAGCCCTGTCGAAGTAATTGGGATAACTGAGAAGCCATTTTCATTAATTAGGAAAGGATACTCATTAGTGCCATGCATGCTTCCCCTGTATTTTAGGACACGGATGCGCCTTGTTGCTATTTGTTCATTCATGCGGTTGTCCAGGATAATAACACAGTCTGCCAAATATTCTTCAAGGCTATATTTTGTAAGGGATTCTTCACCTTTTTCTGCAGTAATTATTGCAGTAAGATTATTATCTTTAAGCCACCTAAATAGTCTCCTTAACTCTGCACGGAGAATGCCTTCATTTTCAATGCCTGCAAAAAGGGCTTCCAGTGAATCAAGAACTACCCTTTTGGCTCCAGTTTCATTAACTGCATTTTTAAGCCTTATAAATAAACCTTCAAGGTCAAACTCTCCGGCTTCTTCTATTTCCTTTCGTTCTAAATAGATATAATCAATTACCAGCATTTTTTTATCAATTAAGCCAGGGATATCAAAACCCAATGAATTAAAGTTTTTTGCAAGATCTTCCTCGTTTTCTTCAAAACTCATAAAAACTCCTGCTTCATTGAATTCTGTAGCTCCTCTTGCAAGAAATTCCATTGCAAACACAGTTTTACCAGAACCTGCTCCGCCAATAATTAATGCAGAACGACCATTTGGCAGTCCACCATAAGTTATTTCATCAAATCCCATTATTCCTGTGGGAGTCTTCGTAAGAGATTCTTGATTTTTTTTGGACGGTGTAACTTGTTTTTTTTGCATTTATTCTCCTGAACTTATAAAAAATCTTAATAGATTTAAATTCTTTTAAAACAAAGAAAAATTTGTTTAATTGTACATCTATTTAAGAACAATTAAAATCTATTTCGTTTAGATTATTAGAAGAAAATAGTGTTGCAAATTTTCCTTTGAAAGGAGAAAAAACTATCCTAATAGCCAGGATAAAACTGTCCAAAATACTGTTACTTTCATTGCTCTGTAATATTATACTTTAAAAAAGAATACATATGCAGCAATGCTCAGTAGTAAAAATGTAGAAAGAGAAAAAAGAAAAATATAAAAGAGGAGGATGGTGAAAATAATGAATACACTATTAATGCTGAGTATAATTATTGTAGGCCTGGTGATTATTTCAACAATTTTTAGCTGGATATGTTATAAAAAGTTTACAAGTTAAAATTAATATAATAGTTTTTATTAAATAAGGCAGTTAACTTGATAAATAATTATTTTAAAGATGCTTCTAAATTAAATATGGTGGTTAAATTGATAAATAATTATTTAAAAGAGCTTCTGAATTAAATAAGAGGTAATTTTATAAATATATCCTATGAAAGGAGTTATCCAAGTGAAAGAAAATCAAGAAATAATAAGTAATCTTAACTCTAAAAAACTCAAAAATGATGCAAGCTTACTTGCCGATAAGGATTCACAAATGGCTACCGGCGGAGAGTTGCACCAAACTGCAGGCGGAGAGCATCCAACACTCACTACGAATCAGGGCGTAGCAATTTCCGATAATCAAAACTCGCTTAAGACCAATTCGCGCGGTCCCACCCTTCTGGAAGATTTCATCCTTCGCGAAAAAATCACACATTTTGATCATGAGCGTATTCCCGAGCGTATCGTTCACGCGCGAGCGACAGGAGTGCATGGATTTTTCGAGCTGACTGACTCGCTAAAACAATATACCACCGCAAGGATACTCACCGAGGTAGGTGAGAAGACACCTGTGTTTACTCGTTTATCGACCGTCGCAGGTGGTGCGGGCTCGGTAGATACTCCCCGCGACATACGCGGATTTGCCGTAAAATTTTATACTAAGGAAGGCAACTGGGACCTGGTCGGCAATAGCATCCCGGTTTTCTTCATCCAGGATGCCATCAAATTCCCTGACCTCATTCATGCTGTAAAAATGGAACCCGACCGAGGTTTTCCGCAATCGTCAACCGCACATGATACATTCTGGGATTTCATTTCGCTCACGCCAGAATCCATGCATACGATAATGTGGATCATGTCCGATCGAACATTGCCGCGTTCACTAAGAATGATCGAAGGATTTGGTGTGCATAGTTTCCGGCTGATTAACAGTACTGGAGAATCAACCTTTGTAAAGTTTCACTGGCGTCCAAAGCTGGGCTTGCAGTCAACCATCTGGGATGAAACTGTCAAAATTTCTGGAGCTGACCAAGACTTTCACCGCCGAGATATGTTTGAAGCCATTGCTGCTGGCAATTTTCCTGAATGGGAATTTGCGGTTCAACTTTTTACACAAGAAGAGGCAGACAAATTTCCATTTGATCATCTTGATCCTACCAAGCTGATACCAGAAGAACTGGTACCATTAAAAGTGGTCGGCCGTATGGTGCTGGATCGCTGGCCAAACAATTTCTTTGCTGAAACTGAACAGGTTGCTTACTGTCCTGCTAATATCGTACCAGGTATTGATTTCTCCAATGATCCACTACTGCAGGGACGTTTATTTTCTTATCAAGACACGCAGCTTTTACGCCTTGGTTCGCCTAATTTCCATCAGATCCCGATCAATGCACCCAAGTGCCCACTCTCCAACCAACAACGCGACGGACACATGCAGATGACGCAACCAGAGGGCCGTGTTGCATATGAACCTAACTCCTTGTCTGAAAACTCGCCGCGTGAAGCGCCGGCCAACGGCTTTCATAGCGCTGTGGTCACCGAAACAGGTGAAAAAGGTCGCATCCGTGCCGAAAGCTTTGCTGACCATTATAGCCAGGCACGGCAGTTCTATCTCAGTCAAACTGGGTATGAACAGGCACACATCGCCTCGGCGTTAGTATTTGAGCTTTCCAAGGTCGAACATATACACGTGCGTAAGGCGATAGTCGGTCACCTGCGACATATTGAAGAAGAACTTGCCAGAAGAGTTGCCACAGGCCTTTCGCTCGATAAAATTCCAGATGCGCCAAGGTTTGCAGCACCAATCCAGGAAATGAAGCCTTCGCCTGCATTGCAGATTATCGGCAAGATGAAAGACACTCTCATGGGACGTGCGATTGGCATACTGATTGCTGATGGTTCAGATGGTGCTGTTATTAAGAAGATTAAAAAAGCCGCAATGGATGCTGGTGCCAATGCAAAGATCATCGCTCCCATAGTGGGGGGAGTGAAGCTTGCCGATGGCTCGATACTGTCTGCTGATGGACAACTGGCTGGCACCCCTTCTGTGTTATTCGATGCAGTCGCTGTCATCCTTTCCGAGGAAGGCACAAAGGCACTATCGATGGAAAGTGCCGCTATCGATTTTGTGCGCGATGCCTTTGGTCATCTCAAGGCAATCGCCGTAGACAAAGGCGGCCAAGCGCTTTTACGAATAGCGAATGTCAGACAGGATGCGGGTGTTGTAGATACCAATGATGCAGATGCATTTATTGCTGCAGCAAAGACACGTCAATGGGACCGGGAAAAATCCGTTCGAACATTGGCATAACCGCCATGAATTATCTGTTTTATTAATTTAGAAAGGAAACAGCCATGAAAAAGCTATCTTATTTGTTACTTATTATAATATTGATTGCAACAATTTCATTTTCTTTTTTCGCCTGCCAATATAAACAAACTATTTCAGAACCTGGAACATTTGACAGGTCTAAAATAAATATTTTAGGGACCAAATCAGTTAAAGTTGGAGATATGAAATGGGAGCTGCTTGAAGCAAAAGACCAGGGGACACAGATTGCAAATGAATCTGGAGCA
>JBBQDW010000115.1:0-6229 GCA_038320085.1 Candidatus Humimicrobiales bacterium | reverse complement strand
AAAAACTATATAATTGTGGATTTCGGGGCAAGTAATGGACGCATTAGTGTTGGAACCTACGACGGAAGTAAATTTGTAATTGAAACACTGCGCAGATTTGAAAACGGCCAGGTGCTGTTAAACGGCAGATATTACTGGGACATATTAAAACTTTTCAGTGAACTGAAAAAAGGTATTTCAGAAGCTTTTAATAAATATGACAATATCAGGTCAGTTGCTGTTGATACATGGGGACTGGATTTCGGCCTTATTGATAAAACAGGAAAGCTAATTTCCAACCCTTTAACTTACAGGGATCCTGATAAATCAAAAAGGCCCGTAGAGGATTTTTTTAAAACAATAACACAGGAAGAATTTTATGAGCTTATTGGTTATTTTGCCACACCGCTTGCGCCTGCATTCTATCTTGAGAAACTTGTCAGCGAAAAAAGCTATGAACTTGAAAACACACACAAATTCCTGCCATTGCCTGATCTTTTTAATTATTTCCTGACCGGGAATTTCTTTATAGAATATTCTACGGCATGCGGTACTTTGCTGGTAAATTGCAGGACGAAGATCTGGGAGGACAGGATGATTGAAAATTCCGGTTTCTCAAAAAGTATCCTTCCCAAGATTATTGATTCCGGGGTAAAAATTGGAAATATTTCTATAGAGCTTTGCAGTGAAATGGGCATCGAAACTTTATGTGTTGTATCTGCAGTGGGCCATGATACCGCTTCAGCAATTGCCGGTATTCCTTCAGATTCTAAAGAAACAGCTCCGGCTTTTCTTTCAACAGGAACATGGCTGGTCCTTGGAATTGAAACTGATTGGCCGATTATAAATTTTGATGCATTTAAACGCATGTTTACGAATGAAGGCGGTGTTTTAAAAAAGAATTTTTTTGCAAGAAACTTAACCGGATTCTGGATCATGCAGCAATGCGTTGACAAATGGCAAAGGCTAAACTCCGGCAGCATTTCCTGGAGGGAAATCGATGATTCCTACAGCAGGATTCAGCCCTTTTTAACATTAATTAATACGGAAGATCCGGTTTTTCAGCAGAATAATGACGATATGCCTCAGGCTATAAGGAATTATTGCTTACAAAACAAGATGCCGGTACCTCAGTCTGTCGGGGAGATTTCAAGATGCATTTATGAAAGCCTGGTATTGGCTGTAAAGCATTATTTTAAATTGCTTGTTAAATATCACGGCAGACAAATAAATAAACTATACCTGACCGGGGGAGGAGTAAACAACCGGCTTTTCTGCCAATTGCTTTCCAATGCTCTCGGTATTGTAATAGTGGCAGGGCCTGTTGAAGCATCTTCTGTCGGGAATCTTTTAATGCAGCTAATGGCAGACAATGAAATTAAAAATATTGAAGAAGGAAGGCTGCTGTCATTTAATTCGAGCAAATTGACAGCGTATGAGCCTATAGATTCAGACTTCGGTTTATGGGAAAACAAGTATATTGAATATGTGAGTATTTTTAATTTATAATAATGGATAAAAATAACAGGCATGTAAAAAAAAGAATTGTGTGTTAAAACTGCTTTTAAAAGATATTATAATAACCCTGATAAGCAGATAACACGGACAGGCAAAAAACTTTAATTTTTGAGGTCAAAATATTATTATTAAAACACTTATGTACTTAACTCAGCAAACCCCGATATCTTGAGTCACATGGCTCTTATGCACCCCTGCATATAGTATCTTGGTGAGCTAGGCCAATAAGCAATATTATTAACTTAAAGAAGGCTAGTAAAATGGAATTCTTTGATATAAATTGTTGGATCAGCCGTGAAATTATCGAAAAAAATTTAGAAGAAGAGAACACAATGGATTTTTTTTCACTTCTTTTAAAAAATAATATTAAACGAACTGTCTTGACCAATAATCTATCCCTTAATTATGACTGGAAGTCAGGCAATAATGCTATCCTGGATTTTAAGGGCCTTAGCGGCAGAGAAAATATCTTTTATAGTTTTGTCCTGACTCCGGATGCATATCATGAGTTTAATTTTTCTGATTATTTAAGTAATGCATATAAAAATAAAGCAAGATTATTTAGAATATTCCCCAAATCCCATCTGTTTTATTTAAACGATTACTACATGCGAAAAATTTACGCTGAAATGGCCGGGGTAAATTTTCCTTTAATGCTGGATTTAAAAGAGCTGGACATAACAGGCAATAAATATTTTGCTATTGATGATTTAAAAATATTACTGAATGAAAATAGGAAACTTCCGGTAATTTTAGAGACTTCACTAAAGCAGTGCATGTTTAACAGGTTTTATTTTCCGCTTCTCGAAGAATTTGAGAATTTGTATCTGGAAGTAAGCGGAATGCTGCTTATGGACCAGATAGAACACTATGTCGGGAAATTTGGGTCCGAAAGGCTTATTTTTGGTTCTAATTTTCCCAATACAAGCCTGGAAGTAAACACCAGCAGGATTGAATCCGCAGATATTGATAAAAACTCGAAAGAAAATATTGCCGGAGAGAATATTTCAAGATTACTGGAGAAGATAAGTTTATAATTTTTTAGCAAAGCAAATAATTGGATAATAAGGCAGACAATGGATTTAGATGAGAAACTGAAAAATTTTAAAATCATTGATTCACATATGCATCTTGGTATAGGGCCCAATGTCCTATACTATAACTACAGTGATAAAAGGGTTTTTGAGCTGCAAAAAAAGTATAATGTAGAAGTCTCAATTTGTTCACACTGTATAAGTTTTTATGATTTGCCCCTTCAAATCCCAGAAATTATGAGAGTTCAGGAGAAATTCGGCACTTTTTTTTACTGGAACCTGGTTTACAATCCTAAAAAGGCAGCCGAGTCATTAAAAATTATTAAAGACAACAGGCCTAAAATTAATTTTGCAGGCATAAAAATACACCCTGTTCTTCATGAAACAAAAATTGACAGCAAACTTTATGAGCCTTTATGGGAATACGCATCAAGTGAAGACATTGTCGTTTCGTCACATACATGGAGCCCGTATACGGATAATCCCAGGCAGTTTAATGGAAATCCGCTGCTTTTTGAAAGCGTACTGCAAAAATATCCGAAACTTAAAATAATCCTTGGGCATTCGGGAGGTAAAATTAATTTTTATCCTGAAGTAATAAATTTTGTTTCCATGCACGACAATGTTTATATGGATTTTTCTGGAGATACTATTTATCCTGCAGTATTTAAAATGGTTCTTGAGAAAGCGGGAAAAGGAAAAATCCTGTTTGGCACAGATATGCCAATGATGGATATCAGATATCATGTCGCAAGCGTTCTCTCGGCTGATATAGAGGATTCAGACAGGGAAGATATTTTTTATAATACTGCGGCAAAATTATACAAATTTTAGGGAGGAATGAAATGAAAAAATTAAAACTCAACATCAACTGCCATTATGGGTGTTTCGGTTCTTTTGCAGAAAGATACGTGCCGGGCGGTTACGACACAGTTTATGATTTCGAAAAAATGCTTCAGGATATGGCAAAAATAGATGGACTGGAAGGTTTGGCAGTATGGTATCCGGGGCATCCCCATATAGAAGATCCTGCCAAATTGAAGAAAATGCTTTCTGGTTATGGTTTAAGAGTAGCGGATATGGGGCCGGATATATGGTCCGACCCGAAATTTAAGTACGGCTCAATCTCATCTTTTGATAAAAACATCAGAAAAGAAGCTATTGAATTGACCAAGAGAAACATGGATCTTGCGGTTGAGCTGGATGCATACAGCGTGCTGCTATGGCCCGCTCACGATGGTTTTGATTATGTCTTTCAGGCCGATTACTCAAAAGCCTGGGATTATATGATTGAATCATTAAATGAGCTGGGAGCGTATAACCCTAAAGTTAAAATAGCTATTGAACCCAAACAAAAAGATCCAAGGGCCAAGGAATATATTGAAGACTGCGGAAAGCTTTTATTTTTTATCAAGTGCCTTGATGTGGATAACGTGGGAGCCGCCCTTGATTTGGGGCATGCCCTTTTTGCGCTTGAAAGGCCCGCCGAGTCACTGGTTCTTTACAATAAATACAACAAACTTTACCAGGTTCACTTAAATGATAACTACAGGGACGCTGACCCCGACCTACTGTTCGGCTCGATTAATTTTTGGGACACCCTTGAGATGTTTTACCAGCTTGGCAAGGCTGAGTTTAAAGGCTGGCTAAATATAGATACGGTTACACCGAGAAATGACAGGGCAAAAATGCTGCAGCTTGCCGTGAAATTTGTAAAGGACTATGAAAAAATGGCCAATATTCTTTTGGAGCATGAAAATGAAATTGACGAAAATTTAAGAAACCATAACTACGTTGATAATATGCTTATGATAAGGGAGCTTATATTCGGGATGCTAAAGTAACTATAACAATAAAGTATATAATATAAAATAAAATCAAAAATTGCTTATTGACTTTGCTCACTGTACCAACATATATCGAGGCGTAGAAGAGCTATGATACGAAAGATAACGGAATTTGATGAGTTAACTGCAAATGTATTATTAAAAATATAAAAAATATTAAAATAGTAAAGCGGGTAAGTAATAATGTATAAGCCGGATTTTGAAAATCTTAAAAATGTGCTTTTATGCAGAGACAAAAAATTTGTACCATTAATAGAGCTTCACATCGATGAAGGCTTTAAAGAGAAGTTTCTTTCAAAAAAACCACTAAGCCTTGAAGATGAACTGAGGTTTTCGCTGGAACACTGCCATGATTTTATTTTGGCGGCAAAAGGTATTTTAAAACCTGCAAAGACAATAGGAAAACAGACTGAAAAAGATGGAATGACCTGGGCAGATGAAGAAGATGGCTTGATAAGAACCGCAAAGGACGTTGAAAACTATGACTGGATGGAACCAGGCAGTGAGGATTACTCTGTTTTTGAAGATGCGAAAAAAATCCTGCCGAAAAACATGAAAATAATAGCCACCGGCGGCAAGATATTTACGGCAACCTGGATGCTTATGAGTTTTAATAATTTCTGCATTTCTACAATTGAAAATCCGGATCTTGTAAGAAAAGTATTTTCCAAAGTCGGACAGATACAGTTTGAAGTATTTAAAAGGATAATTGAGTATGAAACTGTAGGGGCCTTTGCTGCAGTTGACGATATTGCCTACACGGAGGGCCTTATGATTTCAGCAGATATACTCAGGGAAAATGTTTTTCCCTGGTATAAAAAAATGGGGCAAATCTGCAATAAGAAAAATATCCCTTTCATTTATCATTCTGACGGAAGGATATGGGAAATTATAGATGATTTATTGGAGTGCGGTTTTAATGCAATTCACCCCATAGAGCCAAAAGCGATGTCTATAAAAGAAGTAAGTGATAAATATTTAGGCAGGTTGTGTCTTTTAGGAAATATAGAAATGGATACGTTAATAAGAGGCAAGAGGGAAGAAGTGGAAAGCCTTGTTTTGAGCAATTTGGAAAATATTGCAGCCAACGGATTTTACGCATGCGGTTCAAGCAACACAATAACAAGCCCCATGCCGCTTGAAAATGTAAGAGCCATGGTTGACACTGTAAGAAAATACGGACGTTATCCTATAAAAATGCAGTAAAAATCTACTACAGTAGTAAAAATCTACTGCAGAACTTCTTAAAAAGAACTGTCATCAAATCTTATTTTTCCCTTTAAGTCTTTACCTGATGGCCATGTAATCGTTGTTTCATTTATAATTATATCAACATGATCCTTTTCAACATTAATATCAATAATCAGGTTCTTGTTCCTGCTTTTTAAAATGTTAGCCAGGCATATTGCCTTTTCCAGGCCATCGCCTCTTTGATAGTTCCAGACCTCATCGGGCTGGGCCATCCTGGAGCCGTCATATATGGACAGATTTGGAATACTTTCCATTAGAGCTATTACCTCAGCATCACTAAACTTTTCGCATGCTTTAACTGACACGGGATTTCTTTCGATAGCTGCTTTCAGGAAAGGCTCCCAGGAGGTCCTGGAAAAATCCCTGTACGAGTAAAAGGCCAGGTCCGCGACAGGGTTTTTATCTCTTATAGACTGCAGGTAAGTGATAATACTTTCCCTGTCCATATCATTTGTTAAATTAACAGGTTCTGCTTTTATGAAAATCTTGTCCTTTCCCGGAAGCTTTGGTTCCAGATTGCAAAATTCAAAAAGAGCATTTAAAATCTCATTTTTTCTCATATGAGGGCAATCCAATTCCTCAACCAATTTATTTAGGCTG
>JBBQDW010000114.1:0-6265 GCA_038320085.1 Candidatus Humimicrobiales bacterium | reverse complement strand
AATATTACTGGCATTAATACTGTCAGTAATATCTATGATTATTGCCAGGGGCAATTATGGTGGCACTGCTTATCATGAAAGATTTGGCTGGCCTGTGCAGTATTATATTGTATCCAGGAATATAGAAATTGGAACAAATATGGCTGTTCCGTTTGCTTTTAATTTTATTTTTTCTAAGTTTATTGCAAACACACAAAGATGACCTCTTCCTACTGCGACAAAATCAGCCAGGTTATTTTCAATAAGATATTTACCCTGTTGCGGAGTCTTTATTCTATATACCACGATTACAGGAATTTTCACTTGTTTTTTTATTTCTGTACCACAGTAGACAATCCAGCTATAATCAAAATCTTGTGGAGGCTTGGGTATTGTATCGCCTTCAATGCCAGATGATACATGCAAAAGATCAATTCCAGCGTCTTCGAGAATTTTTGCAATTTTTCTTCCTTCATCCAATTTTGGTTCATTGCCGCCCATTCTATATCCAATTATAAAATCATCACTTCCAGTACTGCTTTTTACCATTTCTATTATCTGGCGAGCAAAAGTTGATCTTTTGGCCAAATTACCACCATAATTATCATCTCTTTTGTTTGTTATTGGAGACATAAACTGACCAATCAGGTATCCATGAGCTCCATGAAGTTCTACATACCTTTTATAGATATTGGTGAAAAGAGATCTGTCATTATAAATCCTTTCCAAAAATTTGGTTACAATACGAATTTTATGTCTTAACAAGAGAAAGTGAGTATCTTAATTTATTAAAATTAGTTTTATTTTACGGAATTTATTACTAAATGGAAATGTTAGATGATGTATTATTGTGATATAGTTCTGATTTTATGATTCGATTATTTTCTGGTGTTATATAGTTCTTGTTATCGCGCTCTTCGGATGTATTGGTAAAATATTGCTCTTATTGCCATGACATACATATCGGAAAATGGTTGGCCATAGCGAACGAAGTTAGAACTAGAATTGCAACCTCAGATAAGATAATTTTTATACCAGATCTATTATTTACGGGTCAATTGCTTTAATTGTTTTACTTTTAAGTAAAACAATATCATAATATGATTATTAAAATTCTTAAAAATCTGAAAGCAAAAGAGTGAAAATATTAAATTATAAAATACTTTTGAAAAAGGAACCTGAAGGTGGATATACAGTATTTGTTCCCTCTTTTCCAGGTTGTATTACTTATGGCGAAACAATTGATGAATCCATAATAAATGCAAAAGAAGCCATAGAATTATATATTGAGAGTTTAAAATTTCATGGTGAAGATATACCTACTGAAGAAAATATATTAGAGTATACTTTAACAGTAAGCGAGAATGCCTAATTTACATATTATGACATCTGCCAAGATTATCAAGATATTAAAATCAAAAGGATTTGTTCTGGACAGAATCAACGGCAGTCATCATATTTATTACCAACCTGAAACTAAAATAAGAGTTGTTGTTCCATTTCATAAAAGAGATTTACCAGTAGGCACTTGTGTTGCAATTTTAAAAAGTGCTGGAATAAATAAAGAAGAATTAAAAGAATTAATGTAAAATTTGACTGGCCACCAGTATTGAAATTTATATGACATACATACCGAAATGGCTGGCCATAGCGAACGAAGTTAGAACCAGAATTGCAAGCTCATATAAGGATATTTTTATACCTAAACTTAATTTTTAAGATTATTTTTTACCCTACCATGCTACTCACTACTTATTATGTGCCTATGACAGTGAAATTTTGAACAAATGTGGACGGCCTTCTTCTACAAATAAAAAAAGTTTTATTTAACAGTAAACTTTTTATCTACAAACTCAATTACAGCCTTACCAGTAGGTTTTGGAAAATTTTCAATCATTTCTCTAAAGGACTCATCCAGGACTTTAAATTTATCATGCCATTTGATACCAAAGCTATTTCTATCAAACAAGAAAAGAGGAAGTACTTTTAATAGCATCCATGAAACCCAGGTACAGCTATTTGTGTAAACACTGGCTAAGTCTTCATTATAATGTGGAAAAATTGGAAGTCCTTTTTTTCCGCTTATCCAATCACTGTAGTAGTGAAAAAAATTTATTTTAGATTTATGGACTGCGTTGTGCATATTTTTCTCAAAAGTTTTTTAAAGCATATTTTTTGCGATACAGTTCCGATTTCGTAAAGTGGTAAATTTTAAGTGCGATAGAGTTCCTATTAACAGGGTATTAGGAGCTTTAAGCTAAAATTGTAACTGATTGCAGAAAATACTCTTTCATAACCTGAGTTTTTTTAACAATTTGTTCTATGCATTAGATAGATTTTAATATAAAATAATTTTCCCTTTTAAAGTAGCAAATTATATTTTTTAACAATATTACTATTACAATAAATGAAAAATTTAAAAGTAAAAAGAGCAGTATTCCTGGACAGGGATGGTACAATAAATGAAGATATTGGAGATTTATATAATGTTGAAAAACTTAAATTTATTCCTAATGCATTAGATGCATTAAAACTTCTGCAGGAGAGATTTCTTTTATTTATAATTACCAATCAGGCCGGGATTGGAAAGGGTAATTTTACAGAATCACAATTTTTAAAATTCAATAAAGAATATCTTAGTATTTTAAAGAAGGAAGGTATAAAGATAGAAGAAGTATATTACTGCCCGCACACAGAATATGATAATTGCATATGCCGTAAACCTAAAACATATTTTATAGATATTGCCAGGAGAAAATATGATTTAGATCTAAAAGAGTCTTTTGTTGTTGGCGATCATCCTTCTGATATAGAATTAGGGGGTACAACACAAATGAAAAGTATATTTTTGTTAACCGGACATGGCAAGAAACATTTAGATGAGATCAAAAATAAGACAGAATCTCTAATATCAGAAAATATTTATGATGCGGCCTTATTAATTCTTAAACTGACTGAAAAATTGTAAAATTCAATTACATTTAAAAACATTATTAACCAATAAATAAAATTATAAAAAAAATGAAAAATTATTCTTATACAATATCTGAAAAAAAGGTAATTATTACCATCAATAAACGCCTGTGCGAAACTCCCGAAGAGCTTATAGACAGTGAGTTATTTGTTGAAATCTTAAATAGATGCATTAAGAATCTTTCAAGAAGAAATTCTACGTTAATCAGTATTTTTGGTAGCGAAAATATAGGCAAAAATCAGGTAACACTTTTAATAAATGTTCTAAAATATCTATTGAAACTACCGATTTCAACAATACCTGGAATTTTAAAGGATTCGGAAATATTCTTAAAAGATACCAATTTATTCAATGACTTTGTTGAATACCTGTATAATTACTGGAGAAGTTTTGACAGATTTGTTGTTTGCAACTCAGACCTTGATACTTTGGATAAAAGACCCTATAGAACTTTTAATGAAACAATAGAAAAGCTTACCCATCTTGTCAGATCAACCTACAGGAGTATTCAAAAAAATATTACAGGACTACGTCCAAGAGTTTATCGCCAGGTAAGTGCAGGTTCAGAGATGGCATCAATTGTAACTCCGAAAGCCATCACTTATCAGCTGGAGCCATACAACAAATTAAATAATCTGCCTGTCATTCGGCAAATTCTTATGTATCCACCCCTGGTTTTAAATCCACCCATGAATAAGAGAACCGGACAATTTAAAAAAGTGGATAAAAATCCTTTAGAATTGATTAAGATAAAAAAAGATGAATGGCTATGCTACCCCGCTAAAGTTGGTAAACTTATTATTGCTGTCTATTTTAGCAATAATTTTTTTGAACTTGGATTTTCATTGTGCAATCTTTTTGAACTTGCCGATGATGAGGATTTAACAAGAGTACCGGATGCTGTTTATTTATTTGGTGTCCAAGGTGAAAGCCTTGATTGTTTTGGAAATCTGCCGACAGTATTTTTTGACGATGAATCAAATAACCTTATTGCTGCAGCAGTACCAAACAGAAATGAATTCGGATATTTTGGATATCTTAAAAAAATGATTTTAACACTGCACAATATCAAAATAATGAAAAATAATAATATGCCTTTTCATGGGGCATTAATACAAATTAAATTAAAGAATACAAAAGAATCAACAATTTTAATTATAGGTGATACCGGTGCAGGAAAATCTGAATCTTTGGAAGCTTTAAGAGTTATTGGTAAAGATTTGATAGCGGATATGAATATTATTGCTGATGATATGGGCTCAATAGAGCTTGAAAACGGACATCCAATTGGTTACGGCAGTGAAATAGGTGCATTCCTAAGACTGGATGACCTGCAGCCTGGATATGCATTCGGACAAATCGACAGGGCTATTATTATGAGCGCAAGCCAGATAAACGCAAGAATTGTAATACCGGTAAATTCTTTTAATAACATAATTAAAGGTTATAAGATTGATTATGTTTTATACGCCAATAATTATGAAGAAATTGATGATGAGCATAAAGTAATAGAAAAATTTCAAAACTCAAAGGATGCACTTAAAGTTTTTCAAGAAGGTATGGTCATGAGTAAGGGTACCACTACCTCTACCGGTCTTACTCATTCTTACTTTGCAAATATATTCGGACCACCTCAATACAGGAAATTGCATGATGAAATAGCCAAAAATTATTTTGAAATATTTTTCAAAAAGGATATATTCGTAGGACAGTTAAGAACAAGATTGGGTATAAAGGGTTATGAGATAAAAGGCCCGGAAGAAGCTGCCAGGGAATTGTTAAAAATTATTTCTATATAATTATTTAATAATCTGATGAAGTCCGGATAAATTCTTAAAGATTAAAGTTTCTTTTTTGGTTTAATCCTGGTGATATGAACCGTTACTCCAACAGCTATTACAACCAGCATAATTCTTACCCATAATATGTCTATTGCAAAAATAGCTGAACATCCTATTGTTATCCATAATAAGATTATGGTAATGATCTTTAATCTTAACGGAATTCCTTTTCCTTCTCTGTAATCTTTTATAAATTTGCCAAAGATTCTATTATTTATAAGCCAGCTATAAAACCTTTTAGAGCTTCTTGCATAAAGTGCTGCAGATATTAAAAGAAAAGGAGTTGTAGGAAGCACAGGTATGAATATTCCAATAATACCAACTCCAACAAAAAAAGTGCCTGCAGCAATAAATAAAATCTGTATAGGTTTGCTTATAAATTGCTTGCTTTTATTTAAACCATTCAATGAATTGTTTCTTTCGATAAAAAATTAATTGAATTAAGAATAGCATTAATAAAGAATGAAAAAAATATTTTTTGTTAAATAATTCTGATTTTATGATCTGGCTATTTTTTTGTGTTACACAGTACCTATTTCCATGCTATTAGGAGGTATCGGCAAAATATTCCTTATTTGGCGAGGGTCCCTTACTTTTATGATCATGACATACATACCTGAAAATGGCTGGCCATAGCGAACGAAGTTAGAACCAGGATTATAGCTTCACAAGATAATATTTTTATACCAGAATTAAATTTTATAGATTAATTACTGGACCCATCATGCTACTCACTATTTATTAGTCGTCCCAAGATGTAAAAATTCTAACCATTTTTTAATATTATTAGAAGATTCTATTTTTAGAGTCCTTTAATTCTTGTAGCAATGAGAAGTAAAACTGCTGATACTGCTACTAACCAGAAGGAAAATTGAGAGAATGGAGCTTTTAAAAAGTAAAAAATAATTCCCAAAACTGCAAGTATCAGTGCTATCCACCAAGTTATATTTTGTGGTGCTGATAAGTATGAAAAGCCTGATGAACGATGTCTCATTTGATTACTCTCCCTTAATATTTTTATTATTTTTTTGTTAAATATTGTAAAGTATATTGCACCATACAAACTGTTTTATATAAATAAAAGAACAGCTAAGAACATCTTCTGGATTTTAATAATGTGCATTATTTACATTAACAGTAATTGTACCTGATGATTGAAGTCCAACAGAATCTCTAACAGTGCAAGGGAAAGTTATGTCTCCGGTATAGCCTCGCTTAACTATCAACAGCAATTGACCGAACATTTTTAGAGAAATTACTCTAGCATTGTTAGAGGCATTACCAACGCTGACAAAAGAAATCGTACTGCCTTCAGGGTTACTCTCATTTGCCAGTAGGCTGGAAATAGGAATAGAGGTCCAGACTTTATTTGTTGACAAGGTTTTATTAACAGCAATTGGCGGAAGTTTGTTGGGCAACTCATTTATATCAATACTAAGCCAAACTGTAGCATTTGATTGTAATTCATTTG
>JBBQDW010000113.1:0-6313 GCA_038320085.1 Candidatus Humimicrobiales bacterium | reverse complement strand
CCAAATAATGAAATGTAAGTCTTAGCCTCTATTACTTTAAAATTACTTATTTAGTTATCAAATAAACTTTATATATTTGTATTGATACAAATAATATTATAAGTATATACTTTTGTCAAGCTTTTTCTAAAAATAATTATTTTGGTTTCTAATTCGGCATAAGAAATAAAGGACATGAGCTTGCATAAAAGTATTTTAGAAAAAATTCAGTAAAAAAACTAAAAAAATAATTTTATCTAATATGACATACTGATGTCATACCTGAAGCTATATAATGACCTTATTTCTAATAACCTTATTTATAATGACCGCATTTCTAATGCCCTTATAATATGATTTGTGATAAAATTTATAAAAATACTTTTTACTTAAATAATTTCATCTGACATTATTTATACTTATGAAAATAGCTTTTACAGCTGATGTGCACCTAAAAACCGGGCAGGAATATCCTGAACGCTATAATGCCTTAAAAGATATGCTTGATACGATTGTCAAAGAGGATATCCATATAATCGTTATTGCAGGGGACTTATTTGATATAGAGAGTCAGAATTATGCAGTCTTTGACGGACTCTGCAGGGACAAAAAATATGCCGATCTTGAATTTCATATTATCCCTGGAAACCACGACTCTGCAATCGGTCCAAAGTATTTTACCGCCCCCAATATAAATATTTATAACGAACCGCAGGTTGTCTCTTTATGGGACACAGGGCCGGGTTTCTTTTTTCTTCCATATCTTGCAGGTAGGTCAATGGGGGAAGTAATTGCAAAACACAAGCCGTTCCTGCCTGATATATGGATCCTGGTGGGTCACGGGGACTATCTTTCCGGCACCAGGGATCCGAATAATTATGAGTCAGGCGTTTACATGCCACTCGGAAGATCCGACATTGAATGTTCTGAACCGGCCAGGGTAATTCTTGGGCATATCCATAAAAAAATGGAAACAGGTAAAGTATGCTATCCCGGCTCACCGTGCGGGATGGATATAAATGAAACAGGCGCAAGAAGCTTTATTATTCTTGACTCAAAAGATTTAAGCATCACTGAAAAAAAAGTCAACTCGGATTACCTGTATTTTATTGAAAACCTGCTGGCGTTGCCGACTTCAAATGAATTTGAAGACATAAAAGTTAAAATAAACGATTTTATCCGGGCGTGGGGATTAAACAGCGGGGAAGTCACTAAAGCAAGAATACGCTTAAAAGTCAAAGGATATACATCAGATAAAAAAAAGCTCGAGACCGTCATAAGGCAGTCTCTTGCAGATTTTGAGTTCTATAATAACGAAGGTGCTGACCTTAGTGAGGTACTGCTTTTAAATGACCCTGAAAGAATAAGTATTGTCGAAAGGGTAAAGACAAAAGTACAAATGCTGGGGGAGGATTTTGGGTATGGGCAGCAAAAAACCGACCTGATAATGGAACAAGCATTGGGTATTATTCTGAAGGATTAATAATTAAAATATTTCGGGACAGGCTAAATGGCAATCAAAATAGAAAAAATAACAGTTAAAAATCTGGGGCCGCTGCAGGATTTTTCTGCGGATTTTGGTTTGTTTAACCTTATTTTTAGTAAAAATGAATGTGGAAAGACATTTTTAACTGAATTTATCATCCGGTCGCTTTTTAAAAACACAAAAAGATGGCAGTTCAGGGAAAACGGCAGCGGAAAAGTTACAGTAAGCGGCTTAAACGGCACTAAAGGCTTAACGGAGCTGACAGAGTTTTCACCAAATGCAGCAAAAAAACTTGAAGACTACTGGGAAAAAAATGAAGCCGGGATGCCGCTCTCAATGGTAAAGCTTCTGGTATCCAAGGGAGGGGAGCCGGCAATCGAGGATTCCAGCGAGGGCATCGGCAAAAGTCTTATAAAGGAGATATTTTCCGGTATAAGCCTTCTTGACAGGATAGACAGCGACAACAATATTTCAAGGACCGTAAAGGGCGCACAGTTTGAGGACGGCAACATAAATATCGGCGCTGCCGGGGAAGGCAGGGCTCTTCGCCAGCTTAAATCAGAAACAGCCAAAATAAATGGGCTTTTTTCGGAGATAGAATCCAAATATACAACAGGACTTCTCCAGGGCTACAAGACTCAGGCAGAACAGCTAAAAGTACATCGTGAAAAACTCCATAGTGCAAAATGCCATGAAGCATTTGTTATCTCGGAAAAGATAAAAGAACTAAACAACAGGCTTTTACAAAATAGCGAAGAAGAACTGGGCAGACTCTTGCGCGACATAAGCCTGTATGAAAGCAGAATCAGCGAATATGACGGCAAAGCTGCGCAGTTTGACGAGTTTGGCAAAAGATGCCAAAACTACCAATGGCTGCAGAGGGCCCTTCCATTATATGAAAAATTCTCAACAGTTGCTTTTAAGAGGCCGAAAATTGCAATTGTAATTATATCAGGTGTCTTTGCTTTGTCTGCTGTCTTGTTTTCCATATTCAATATTTCTGCAGGGACCATTTCGGCCCTTGTTGTTTCTGCGGGCCTGATGGCATTCTATTTATTCAGGGCAGCCGGTCTTTCCAAAAGCGCAGGGCAGAGAAATGAACTGGAAAACCTTAAAAATGAATTTAAAAACAGGACGGGAATCGAACTTACAAATATAGCAACTTTTAATCTCGAGAACGACAGGCAAAAAGAGTTTTATGACAAGTCCAAATTGCTGGAGGACCAGATTGAGGATTTAAGAATAAAAATCCGGGAGTTAAAAAATGTAATTGGGCAAAGTTTTTATGCATTGACCCAAAAACAGGTTACAGAACCGCAGTGGCATTCTGTTATAAGCGCAAAAAGGGAGGAAGACAGGTCCCTAAGAAATGAAATAGACGCTTTGCGGGTAAATCAGGCTGATCTTGCAGTCCGGGAAATAGATTACCAGCCGCAGGATCCCGCAATTAAGTTTAGTTATGATGAATCAGGAAAAACAGAAGCTGCTATTGTTGAAACCGATAAAAGGATTGGGGAAATCGAAGTCAATATCAGCAGCCTTAAATATGGTGTATGCATCGAGACAAATGATGACCAGAGCATAGGCTGGGAACAGCTTATGGAAAATTTAAGAAAGAAAAGGTTTGAAAAACAAAAAGAGCTGGACGATTGTGAGGCGCGGATAATTGCAGGGATAATTGTTCATAGTGAGGTTACAGCTTTGCGCCAGGAAGAGGACCAAAAAATTACTGAAGGATTGCAGTCAGAGACAGTAGTCGGCCCGCTTAAAGAAATAACCGGTAAATATAACAGGCTGTTTATGCAGGACGATAACCTGATGGTTTCTGATGATTATAATAATTATTGCATCAGGGATCTAAGTACAGGAGCAAGAGAGCAGGTAATGCTTGCCCTGCGGATAGGTTTTGCCTCAAAAGTATTAAAACAGGATACACTTTTTTTAATCTTAGACGATGCTTTCCAGCATTCAGACTGGGATAAAAGAAAGATACTTGTAAGTAAACTTGCAGATATTGCGTTAAGCGGCTGGCAGATAATTTACTTTAGTATGGACAATCATATAAGGGAATTGTTTGATGAGGCCGGTACCAGATTTAAAAAGGATGATTATAAATGTATTGAGTTGATTTAATAAGAAAATATAATCAGGCCCGTTTATTACATTTTTCTCCTAAAAAATATCAATATCGCCCAAGATTTATGCACGATTATCGAAGCTCAAGCAGAAAGTGCAATATATTATTGGCAATTATGCTGCTTTTTTATTATTCGTGCTTTAATTGTTTTATTCTGATATAATATCTTCTTGATGAAAGGTCGGGTACCGCTATATAGCCGCACGTCAGCATATACACGGAAAAGAAACGATATCTGTCTTTAAAGTTTTATAGGTCTTGAACAGGAATTTCTATCTTCGTTAAGCATCACCTTAAACCATCGGATTATTAAGTATTATTTGTATTGGAAGAAAAAAATGAATCAGTTTGAAGAATTCGGAATAAGAAAAGAACTAGCTAAGGCAATTACAGAATTGGGTTTTGAAAAACTAACGCCCATACAGGAGCAGTCAATCCCTGTTTTGAAGGATGGCAGCCGGAATTTTATCGGTTTGGCACAGACAGGAACCGGAAAAACTGCTGCTTTCGGGCTGCCGCTTATTGGCCTTATAGATACAGGCTCAAGGATCATACAGGGGCTTATACTGGCTCCCACCCGGGAGCTTTGCGTCCAGATCGCAAAAGACCTTGAGAATTACTGCAAGTATTTTGGCGAAGTAAGAATAGCTGCGGTTTATGGAGGAGCAAGTATGGAAAACCAGATAAGCAGCATAAAGAAAGGTGTGCATATAGTGGTTGCAACACCGGGCCGCCTTACGGACCTTATAAGACGAAAAAATATTAATCTTTCCACTGTTAAATATGTAATCCTTGACGAAGCTGACGAGATGCTCAATATGGGTTTCCAGGAGGATATAGATGCAATACTTGAGTTTACCCCGGGTAACAAACGAACATGGCTGTTTGCTGCCACCATGCCTGACGGGATACATGCAATAACATCAAAATACCTGAGCAATCCTTATGAAATAACCGTAGGGGCAAAGAATGCTGCCGCTGATAATACCGAACATTTCTATTATGTTGTACATGAACATGACCGTTATAAAGCATTAAAAAGGATTGTAGATGCAAACCCTGATATTTTCGCAATAGTTTTTTGCAGGACAAAGATAGAGACACAGGAAATAGCTGAAAAGCTTATAAATGACGGTTATAATGCAGATTCGCTTCATGGTGATTTGAGCCAGGTCATGCGGGACAAAGTCATGAAACATTACAGAGACAGGTCGCTGCAGCTCCTGGTTGCAACAGACGTGGCCGCAAGAGGCATAGATGTAAATGATGTTAGCCATGTGATAAATTACAGGCTGCCTGACGAGCTGGAGATTTATACGCACAGGAGCGGAAGGACAGCAAGGGCGGGAAAGTCAGGAATAACTGTATCGATTGCCAACACAAAGGATATGGGCAAAATAAAACAGATAGAAAGACAGATAAACACAAAACTTATTTATGCAAAAGTGCCGGGCGGTGTAGAGGTGTGCGAGGCCCAGCTTTTATCGCTTATGAAAAAGATCCAGAAAGTGGAAATAGACAGGGAGGAAATCTCCAAATATCTGCCTGCAATATATGATGAGCTTAAAGATATGGATAAGGATGAGCTGGTAAAACGAATCGTATCGCTTGAATTTAATCGTTTCATAGAATATTACAGGGAAGAAGAAGACTTAAACATAGACTTTTTACGAAAGGACCACATAAGGGACAGGAGCGCTGCAGGTAAAACAGGCAGCAGCATGTTTATAAACCTTGGCACCATGGACGGGTTTACTACAGGCAAGATGCTGGGTTACCTTATAGAAATGACAGGCCTTTCTGCAGGAACTTTTGAAAGGATAAATGTCAAGGGAGCTTATTCATTTATCGATATGAAAGAGGCCCACATGGCTGATGTCCTTAATGCATTTGAGAATGAGGTCTACAAAGGAAGAAAGATAAGGGTAGACGGTTCCGGCGGCGGCGGCTCAAAAAGCAGGGGCGGCTCAAAAAGCGGGGCCCCAAAAGGCAGCTCAGCAGGGATGCACAGGCCAAATACGTCATTCGGAAGCAAAAAGAAATCCTTTAAAAAACCGGCATGGAAAAAGTAAAGCAAAGTCAGGGGAAAAATAAAACAAAAAATACTGCTGCGGATGATATTGGAGATAAAGAAACAGCTTATGGAAACATAACCTCAGAACAAATAGACAGTATAATAATCACTATGAGTTGAAAGGAGCATCATATGAAAACCGTAAAGGACAAACAGATTTTGATTGCTGCGGATTTTGCCGGCTTCCCATTGAAAGAAGTTGTGGCAGAACATCTCAAAAAAAAAGGTTGGACCGTAACAGATATTGGTGTTAAGTCTGAAGATGAAGAAAATCCGGAAATGTTTCATAGAATTGGACTAAAAGTTGGCGCAAAAATCTCAGAAGGTGAATTTGAGAGAGCTTTAATATTTTGCGGAACCGGAATGGGAATCCATATTGCTGCCAGCAAATGTCCGGGAGTTTTCGCAGGTGTTGTTGAAAGTGTACCAGCTGCACTGCGGGCAGTTACCGGAAATAATGTCAACGTACTGGCTATGGGAGCTTTCTATGTTGCGCCCCAAATGGGTAAAGATATAGTTGATGCCTATCTGAGCCACAGTCTCGGAAGTGGATATGAATGGTGGCCCAATTTTTATGAGTTTCATAAACTGGCATGTGATGAGCTCAACAATTTTGACTACGAGAAATTCAAAGCAA
>JBBQDW010000112.1:0-6323 GCA_038320085.1 Candidatus Humimicrobiales bacterium | reverse complement strand
AAATTTGGATCAAATTGCGAACCAGCATGTTTTTTTAATTTTTCCATCGCTTCCTTAGCGCTTACTGCTTTCCGGTATGGTCTGTCATTTGTCATGGCATCAAATGAATCAACAATTGAAATAATTCTAGAAATTAAAGGAATATTTTCACCTTTCAATCCTTTAGGGTAACCTTTACCATCCCAACACTCATGATGATAAAGTATACCTTTTGCAATAGGCGCAAGTTCTGCTGATGATTCAGCAATACGATAACCAACTTCAGGATGCTTTTTTACAATTTCCCACTCTTCTTCGGTAAGACTTCCTGGTTTAAGTATAATGCTGTCGGAAATAGAGATTTTACCAATGTCATGCAGTGCAGCAAGAAGAGTTAACTCATCGAGTGTTTCTTCCTCAAGATTAATTTCAGTACCTAATAAAACTGCCAACTTTTTCATTCTCTTTACATGTTCCTGAGTTTCATAATCTCTTTCTTCTAAAGCCTTTCCTAAAGAAGATATGATTGCGCTGCGGGCGCTTTGCTGCTCCATCATTTTACGCCTGTACATTTTATCTTCAGCTGTTTTGATTAATTCAACAATTTTTTGAGAAATATTATCTTTGGTTGCTATGCCAAAAGAAACACTTAAGGGCAATGTTTTTGTGCTTTCTTCTTTTAATTTTTCATGTATCCTGGATATAATCTTTGAAGTATCTTTAAGGTTAATTTTAGGTAAGATTATAATAAACTCATCTCCGCCCCATCTGGCCACAATATCTTCACTCCTGAAAGATTCCTTAAGTATTTTTGCTATCTTGATTAGAAGCACATCTCCTTTTTCATGGCCAAAAGCATCATTTATGATTTTTAATCCATTGACATCTCCGATTACTACTGTCAGGGGAAGTTGTCTTTCTGTATCTAATCTATTAAACTCCTCTTCAAAAAAGGCCCTATTATAAATTCCAGTTAGATAGTCATAAAACAAAAGATGTTTTATCTCCTCATCGTATTTTTCTATATCATTAAGCATTGAGTTGAAGCTACTTGTCAGTCTGGAAATTTCATCATTTCCTTTTACTGCAATTTTATTAGTAAAATCTTTACTTTTTCCAATTTCAATTGCCCTGGTACTTAAATTTTCAATTCGTGACAATACCATTTTTTTAAGTGTAAAAAAGATAACAAAACAGCTTAATAAACCTATAACGATTGTAAACAAAATAAACTCATTGATATGTTTGGTCCCCTTCTGGTATATATCCCTTGGCATAAAAATCTGTGTGAGCAGGATTGGGTTTCCATATATATCTTTTATAATTGAATAGCCTGAAATTTGATTACCCGATAAGTATTGAATTTCTATATTATTAACTGCACCTTTATTGTTTATTATATTTGATATTATTTTTTCATATTTTTTATTGCCAACCTCATAAATATTATATAAATTGAACGGATATCCAATAGAAGAGCTTATTAAATCTGATGTTGAGCTATCTATATATTGGCCAATAATTAAAGTTCCATTAACGGGGCCGCTATTATCATTTCTTAAAATTGGAACCGAAACAATAAAGGCGGGAATATCATTTAGCATTACTATTCCAGAAACAATGCTTTTTTCACTATCGTGATAAATTAGTTTTTTTTCATTTAAAAGTGCAGTTTTAAAATCATCAGAAACATCAATGGATACCCCATTTGTTAAATCGAACAGACCAATATATTTTATGTTTTTATTATTATCGATTAGAGCAAACATGTTTAATCCTAAATTTAAATAAGTTTCATCCATAAGATTAGAATCAATATAATTCTGGTTTCCATCAGAAATGAAAAAATATGTATCGTCCCAGGAGGACCAGTCACGGGATGTAGCTATCATAGAATCGATTTTGTTGTCCAGAATTTTTGCAGATTGTTCAAGATTTTTTGTAAGATATTGTTCTTCTAACTTCAAATAATCATTTGATACGAAAAATTTGAAATAAAGAAATAACGCTAATACTGCTGCCGTTAGCATTGACACAATTATCAATAAAGCTTTTTTAGTTATGGTCATTTATTTTATTATATTAAGAAATTAATATAAATTAAAACCTTATGTTAAAAAATATCGGTATTTTTTAGTAAATGCTTGACAAAACTTTAGGCAGTCTTTTTACCGGTTCGAATCCTCTCTGTCCAGCCCAAGATTATTGCTCCCTTTTCTAATGAAGCAATTCAGTGTATGGGAAATATATTTAAAATTTAATAAAATAAAGAGAGATATATATTTTAAAGAAGCTTCTACAGTTTTTCTTATAAAAATATTGAGTTACTTCGTTAGAAAAAGGAGATTACATTATGACAATTATGGGAGTCAGCGGCAGTCCGATTATTGAAGGTAATACAGACAGGCTCATAAAAGCGGTTCTTGAAAAAAGTGGTAAAGAGACTGTTTTTATTAACCTTTCCAAGCTGCATTTTGACCCGTGCCGTGGCTGCTGCCATCTTTGCGCCACAACAAATATGTGCGGCAGAGAAGACGAGCTCCATCCGTATCTTAAGCTGGTATTAAAATCAGAAGCTTTGGTGTTGGGAACACCTTATATAAACAAGTATAATTATAAAAATTTATAAAACTAATGAAATTACAGGAAATGTCAAAATGAAAAATATTGCATTCGGAGACTTGAATGAATAACAATTGCAAAAAGAAAATTAAAGACGAAAAGATCATTGTAAAAATGATGGCTGATTATTATTGTAAAAAGCACCACATTTCCAAAAATAATCTATGCCCTGATTGTGCAAAGTTAATAGAATATGCATCTTTAAAACTTGATAAATGTTTTTATGGTGAAAACAAACCGGCTTGTTCAGAATGTAAAATTCACTGCTACAACACTTTAATGAGAAAAAAAATAAAAGATATTATGAGGTATTCCGGCCCAAGGATGATTTATATACATCCTGTGGCTTCTTTTAAACATCTTGTGAATAAAAAAATTACCAAGCATAACTTGACTGACAATTAAGAGGTAAAATCTTTCAATTCTTATTCCCCTCCAGTTTCTATTTGAAATTAAAAGGTCTTAACCCATTTATAATGACTAATATTGTAACACCTACATCTGCAAATATTGCCAGCGATAAATTACTCAAACCAAAAGTTGCCAAAATTAAAAAAATAAATTTTATTGAGACTGCTAATATAATATTAAACTTTATAATCCCTGCAACTTTCCTGCCTAATTTTATAAGATAAGGCAGCAAATTCAGGTTATCATTTAACAGCGCAATATCAGAATTTTCAATTGCTATATCTGACCCTGTAGCGCCCATTGCAATTCCAACTGAGGCTGTAGCAAGTGCCGGGGCGTCATTTATACCATCACCGGCCATTGCAACATGTTTGTACCGGCCTAATATTTTTATCAATTCCACGACCTTATTTTCCGGCAATAAGCCTGCTTTAATAGTTTCTATACCAAGATAAGAAGCTGTAAATCTTGCAGATGCTTCGTTATCGCCGGTTAACATAATTGGTTTGACATTGAGTTTAATAAGGCTTGATATTACCTGCTTACTTTCTTTTCTTATTTCATCAGTTACGGCGATTATTCCTTTAACTCTTTTATCGTCACTCATTACAATTGCCGTTTTACCCTGACTCTCAAGTTCATTGACTTTTTTAAGAATATTATCATTATTACCTGTATCCTGGTTTTCATTAATAAACTTAACATTTCCCAAAAAATGTTTTTTATCTACGCAGACAGAACATTGCCCGGTTAAACCTTTTCCGGTCACTGACTGAAAATCTTTGAATACATGAGGTTTTGCCCCGATTTCCATAGCTTTTTTTACAATACTTTTTGCAATGGGATGTCCTGAAAAGACTTCAAGTCCGGCTGCGCAGGCAAGAACTTCACTTTCAGTAAATCCGTTTAGTGGAATGATATCGGAAACAACCGGGCAGCCTTTTGTCAGCGTCTTTGTTTTGTCGAATGCCATGGCTTTTATTTTCCCCATTTCCTCTAAAAATATTCCGCCTTTTATCAAAGCTCCTCTTTTTGTGGCATTCCCGACTGCTGAAAAAATAGTAACGGGTGTTGAGATTACTAGTGCGCACGGACAGGAAATTATCAGCAGGGTCAAAGCCTGGGTAAACCAGTAGTTGAAAGATTTATTAAATATAACTACCGGAATAATTACCAGTAAAATAGCTGCCGCCATAACAACCGGCGTATAAATTTTAGCAAACTTTTCAATAAATTTTTGTGATGATGACTTTTTTTCGGAAGACTTATACGTTAAATCGATGATTTTGGAAAGAGTATTATCCTTCCCCTTGCTGGCAACCTGTACTTCAAGATAGCCGTTACCGTTTAATGTTCCTGCATAGACAATATCATTTAAATATTTGTTTTTTGGCAATGGCTCACCGGTAATTGAAGATTCGTCCACCAGAGAATTTCCGTAGATGACTTTCCCATCCATTGGGATTGTGTCGCCAGGCTTTATAATTACTATTTCACCGATTTCAATGTCTTCAATTAAAACTTCTTTTTCCCTGTCCTTTATAAATGCTGATTTGGGGGCACCTGCGATTAATTTTTTTAAAGCTGTCTGGCTTCTTTGTATCCCAAATTCTTCCAAATTATCGCCAATGGCAAAAAGTACTATTATTACAGCCGCCTCTTCAAATTGCCTTAAATAAATTGCCCCTATTACCGCGATAGTCATTAGCAGGTTTATATTTGAAAATTTAAGTTTAATTAAACTGCGCAAAGCGCTTAAAAACACTTTTCTTCCAAAAATAACAATAATTACACCAAATATTGGAAGCTCGACCCATAATGGGGCATGTATGGAAAAATAAGAAAGAACCAGGAATGGAATAATTATTGTAAGCGCTGCTAATTGCCAGCGAAATCTGACATTATTGAATAACTCTTTCATACAAGGGCCCCATTCTTTTTCTATTTGGAATTAATTTTTAAAATTAATAAATATTTAAGTAGCTATTTTTCCTTAAAATGCTTTAATTCAATAAGGATTTAAAAACTTTCCTATTTAAAAATCCACAACTTTTTATTATATCTCACAATTGGAGAAGTGAAATGAACAAAGAGCTTGATATTAACGATAAGGCAGAACTATTAGAGATTATAAATAAAACATTCATGACCAAATCTGGTAATAAAAAAGCAAAAGAAATGTATTTATAGCCATTACAGGATTCTGGTTAAACAGTTATTCCTGAATAATTCAATATTTTCCGGGAATTTTCAGTTTATCAAGCATGGATAATTTAGTTTTTGTGAATTTTCGGTAATTATTCAGCATTCTCCCTGATTTTTCTGATTAAAAAATAAAATAATATTTTTGGTTTATATATTTTAAAAACCTTATATTTTTTATACATTATAAATTAAATATTGAGTATTTACATAATAAATCTGAATTTTTTGAATTCTTAAAATGCTGTTTGTTTGTGCCATTTTGTATATATTAATTTAAAAACCAATAACTTATAATTAAAAAAGCAATTTAAAGACATGGAGAACAAATGAAATTTATAATAACAATATTTAGAGATGAAGATGGTATGTATATTGCTGAATGTCCTTCCATCCCCGGTTGTATAAGCCAGGGGAAAACAGAAAAAGAAGCAGAAAGAAACATACAGAATGCAATAAAAGAATGTCTTGAAGTTAGGGCAGAGAAAGGAATGCCGCTTACAATCTCTACGCGTCAGGTGGAGGTTAAAGTATAGTGCCTCAAGTTCCACTAATTAAACCCAATCCAATCTTAGGCTTATATGTAACCGTAACATCTCTTCTAATATAATTCATGGCTGACTTAATTGAAGATAATAAATATAACAGGACCTCTTTTGAATCACTGGTTATAGGAATAGTGGCCTTGATTTCAGGCATTGCTTTCTTCCTTTTGGTTCCCGGAAAACCTATTGGCCCTAATCTTATAGGGCTTATTGACCCAGGCGTGGCATTTAATAGATTTGTATTTTTTTTATTCTTAATATTGCTTCTCGGAGTTGTTTCTGCAGGTTCATCCATAATCGCCATAATATTTGGAATAAAGGATTTTAAAGGAATTTTCAGGGGTGCCCATATCATAAAAGGTAAAAGCATATACCTGGCCGGAGTGACCCTTGGTGCATTAAGCATAATTTCCCTTATTTGCCTTTTTGTTTTCTTTTATTTAATGTGATTAAGCTTTTAAAAGAAAATCGAGATAGTTATACGGCTCTATACAAATTTCAGGCTTAATCTTAATTAGGACTTTGACAGGGTCTTCCTTATGGTAAAAAACAATTTATTTTGAT
>JBBQDW010000111.1:0-6386 GCA_038320085.1 Candidatus Humimicrobiales bacterium | reverse complement strand
GCTTTTCCTTGATTGCGTTCATTGCTCCGAGCGCAATCAGGTCGCTGGAGGCAAAAACTGCATCTATTTCTTTTAAATGGCTGAGGGCTCTCTCCATTGATTTATAACCCGATTCTACAGAGTAATCGTTTATAAATATGTGCTCTTTCCTGTAAAGACCGTATTCCTGGACCGCTTCTTTCCAGCCCAAAAGCCTGTCTTCAAAAGACCTTGAATATTGGGGTCCTGCAAGGATTATTATCTTCTTATGATTATTTTCAATAAGATATTTTGTAGCATCATAAGCGCCCTTGAAATTGTTAAATACCGTTAAGTCCCTGGTAAGTCCCTGTATCTCCCTGTTAACCAGGACGACCGGTGTATTTATATTATTTATAAAAGAAATATCCCTGGATCTTTCATAAACCGGTACAATTATCAGGCCGTCTATCCACAAGGATAAAAGATCGTTAATTATTTTGGTCTCTTTTTCAATATTGTCATTAGACCCGCAAAGAAAAATATTGTACCCGTTTGATTCTATTGAATCAGAGATTCCTTTAATAAGATCTGCATAGTACGGGCTTGCAATGTCAGGAATTACAAGGCCTATGTTTGAAGTCTTTCTGTTTGATAAGCTTGCAGCAATCCTGCTGGGCTTAAAATCAAGGTCTCTTATAGCTTCGCGGACTTTTCCAATATTTTCTTCTGTAACAGTAGGGAGGCTGTTAAGTACGTTTGATACAGTACCTACAGATACTCCTGCCCTTTTTGCTACTTCTTTTATGTTTGCCATATTATTTATACTAATTTTTTTTATTATCCTTAACTTTTTTTACTTTTTTTCTTTTTTACTGCTAATTTTGTGCTTACAGTTACTACAGCCATTACTTTTACTTATGCACTTATAAATGCTACTTATCATTATTACAGTTTTTACTGCTAAATTTGCTCCTGCAGTTTTCACTAAATTACCTTGAGTGTTCCCTTTAACTGTACTGTGAACCGATTCAGTGAACCGTTTCATTCATTATTATTTATTTTATTTTTATTGTCAAGTATTTTTAAAAAATTTTAAAAATACTTTTTACCGGGTTTTAAAAATATAGCCGGATTTTTGTATCCGTTGGAAGAGTGCGCACACATTTTTAAGGATTTAATAAAATATAAGAGTTTAATTTTCTTTACAGTTTCTAATAGCAGTAAATATTTTTACTAAAAAACAATTCAATTATTCCAGTTTTTTGATAGAATAACACTCATGTTTTTTGGTGTCAGCACATTAATATTTGAAAATAGTGTAATGAAAAGAATATTTATAAAATCCTGACAAGTGCAAGGGAGTTTTTGGAAAAATTATGAAAATCTATCACGAATGCATCGCGTGCCATATAAGATCAGCAGTTACTTCAGTAATGCTTATGACGGATAATGAAAGCTTAAGGTCCGCAGCCCTAAAAAAAGCGCTTATAAAAGCTTCTGATTTTGGTTCTTATGAAAATCCTTTTGAACTTTTTTATGATATACAGACCATAATCAAGAGCGTAGTCCCGGACATCGACCCGTATATGGATTTCAAAAGAGAGTTTAATAAAATATGCTTAAGCTTAAGTGAAGAATATAAGGCAAAAATAGAAAAGTCCGGTGGTCAATTCGAAACGGCCCTAAGGTTATGCCTTGCCGGAAACAGTTTGGATGTCATGCAGGGGAAAAAGATGTCAAAGGAGTATCTTAGAGGATCTATCGAAACAGCGCTTTCCCAGCCGCTCGATACAAAGGGCACAAACAGGTTAAAAAAAGAAATATCAAAAGCCAAAAAAATACTGATAATCGGTGATAATGCGGGGGAAATAGTGTTTGACAGGCTTTTTATTGAGTTTTTAAATAAGCATTTTAACAAAGAGGGTATGATTACATATTCTGTCAGGGGCGGCCACACATTAAATGACTCGACAATTGACGATGCATTAATGGCCGGAATCGATAAGGTGGCGAGGTTAATTACTACAGGAGTTGATATGCCTGCTGCTCATCTTCCAGTATGTTCTGAAGAATTTAATAAATGTTTCAGGGATGCTGACCTTGTTATTTCAAAGGGGCAGGGCAACCTTGAAGCCCTAATTGATGAGAAAAAGAACATATTTTTCCTGCTAAAGATAAAATGCAACGTAATTGCAAACATGCTGGATCACAGACATAAAGTGGATGAAATAGTCATTTATAAAAATGAAAAGTGACGTTCTGTAGCAAAAAACGGTTAAAAATATTAATTCTGAGCAATATTGTTAAGGATAAAAGATGTAAGCGCAGATTTGGAGATGAAGATTCAAAACAAAAATAGAGCCAAGGCGGTTGCAAATATTATAATAAATTATATCGTACTGAAGGATATCGCATAAATAATAAAAACTTATAAACTAAAAAGTTTTGATTTTATAATTAAGAAACAATAGAGGTTTGCATGAGGGTGGGAGTTGTATCTGATACGCATGATGATGAAGGAAATGTAAAAAAGATAGTGCGCATTTTTAAAAAAGAAAATATTGAAAGTGTCATCCATCTCGGAGATTATGTGGCCCCTCCGATAGTGAGGCTTTTTAAAGATTTTAAGCTGACCGGGATATTTGGAAATAATGACGGTTATAAGTTTGGGCTCATGCAGGCATTTTCTGAAATAGGCGGGAACATTTTAGGAGATTTCGGAAAGATTGTATTAGGCGGCATAAATTTTGCTTTGTATCACGGAGAATACAGGGAAATCACGGAAGCTCTTGCAAAAAGCGGGGACTATGATGTTGTTTTATGCGGCCATTTTCATAAATCCGAGCAGACAGTTTTTGGAAAAACGCTTCTTTTAAGTCCCGGATCTGCCCACAGCTATTTCAAAAAAGACAGCAGCCCGACTTTCGGGATTTTTGAGACTAAAGAAAAAAAGTTTGAAATAATAAGCATCTGATTTGTAGTCTTTATCTATTTGTTGCGTCTAATAAAAATGATGGATTGAAAATGGATAATAAATGGGCCGAAAAAGTACAGAAGATGGATTGGAAACTTATAGAAAGCAGATTGAAAACGGACTGGGAAACTTTTTTGTAACCCTATATTTTTACATCCTTTCGAGGACATTTTGAAGCCTTGCCCTGTTATATCTTTGCAGCAGGATACATGGAATATTTACACATAAAGCATAAACTATCATTATTACTCCCGCCCACCAGATATTCCATAGGAAAAATATTCCGGCAGGCAATATTTGAAGCCAGTGTGCAAGCTCACCCCTGCAGGTCTCAAGTGTGAAGGTCTCTAAATATTGCTTGCTGCATGACTCGAGTTTCTTTTTGGGAAAACCCTGTTTAAACAGTTTGGCCCCATCCGGAACGAGCCGTTTCCATTTTTTTATTTTAAAAAACCCGGTATAAATATTTCCTTTATTCTCAAAATTTTTGGTACTGTACCAGCGGTTTTGGGGGTTAAGCTTATTTAAAGGAATCCTTGTGCATGCATATGAAATGCCAAGATGTATGATGGCCCAAACGATTATATCTAAAAATATTATCCAAAAATGTGAAAGTTGAAATACCATCTACTGTGCTACCTTTATTTTTTTTGGCCTTTTTTTCTGTTATTGTTTAAGTTTACAATCCTGCCTTTCCATCTTACATTAAGCCTGAACACATTTTGCACTATTGACCAGAAGAATACTGCTATGAAAAATATTAAAAAGACAGGAAAAAAAATTGCCACCAGAGGATTAAAATTGCCTATCCTTCTTGCCATCCATAAAATCTGGGCCGCATAGGCAATATAGAATAGTATTCCGGTTGATATACCGGCTAAATTAAAACTTATGATATTTTGAATCAGCACTGTTAATGGAAAAAACGAACCGGCAATCCACAATATTTCCATGATAAATGATATTATTGAAGTAGATTTTGCTCCAATTGCAAATCCCCTTGAGAATCCTTTTACAATACTGCCGATTCCGTATGGATACATCCTAAAAGAAATAGTTCCTTTACCGCCGAAACAATACACATATATGCCTTTAGACAGCAGGATCTTTCCAAGCTCCAGGTCTTCCATAATCTTGTCTTTTATGCAGTTGTGCCCGTCTATAAAGAAGTAAGTTTTTCTGTCGCACAATAGGCATGGTCCGAATGCGCCTATTGGTTTCAGCCTAAACTGTAAGGGCGTGAAAACATTCATTGAACCCATCAGGATTATATTGAAATATGCTGCAAAATTTTCATAAAATTTCTTGATTTTATGGTATGGCTCGACAGATATCACTCCATTATATTTAAGATAACACGAAAGCAGTTTTTCCAATCCGCCGGGTTCAAAAGCTGCGTCTGCATCAAGGAATAAAAACAGGTCCCCTGAAGCTTTTTCTGCTCCTTTGTAGCATGCCCAGTTTTTTCCCATCCAGCCTTCAGGCAGGGATTCTATGTTGATAATTCTTAATCCGAATTGTCTGCCGATTGCTTCAGTGCCGTCTTCGGACTGGTCATTTACAAGGATTACTTCGTGGGGCTTAACAGTTTGCGACTTAATCGAATTTAACAGGAACGGCAGGGTCTTTTCTTCATTTCTTGCAGGAATTATTATTGAGACTTTAAGGTTAGAAATATTGTCTTCTGCAAGATTCCTGCGTTCATAATTATTTATTTCTTTCGGATCGTTTTTACTGCAAAAAGGTATTTTCCATAAAAACCAGAATCCGAACAGCCAAAAAATGGCTCTGATAATGACTTCAATATAAAACCTGACAGATATTTTATCCTCCAAACTTTTAAAACCTATGATAACAGATAATCCGGATAAAAATATATAATCAGGATTATCAGGAAAATATTATATTGTACCATACTCTGTACGCTTCTTAATCCAGAGCAATAAAAAAGAGCGAGAATATTTGAATATTTTATAGACTTATAACAATAAATAATATAAAAATCAATAAAATCTGTAAAAAAACTGAAGAATATTGAGCAGGATATAAAACAGGCGGCATGTGAAACTGCAGGTATTTTTAAATATTTTGGCGATACCTTCAGGATTATCATACAAAAAAGAAATCAGGGATAGAAAAAGCAGCATTTCAAGTAATATGTCTGATATTTTAGATATTAGAAATGCCGCTTTATTTCATCATTTACAATCTTTAAAGCTTCGCGCTCAGCAATCTCCACAATTGGCACGTATATATTTGCATGCAGCAATTCCGCATCTTGTTTATTTGCATGGACTTTTTCGTCTTTAATTTTTTTTAAGTCTTCGGGTGTAAGCATATTGCAGCTTGTAAGCTTCCTGCAGCTTAAGAACCATTAAAAAAAGACTGAGGGCAACATTTTATTTAATAAATATTCATTATTTTATAATATATAACCTATAGGTATAAATTTGACAGGGTTATTTATGTTAGGTAAAATCATATTCTACCAATTTTTATAAATTCGTTATTAAAATAAGGTTACTAAATCATGACTGGTGAAGTAATTCTAAGTTTGAATAATATTTCCAAAAGTTTTCCGGGCGTTTTGGCTCTGTCGGATGTATCATTTGATCTGCGAAAGGGAGAGGTTCACTGTATTTGCGGTGAAAATGGCGCAGGAAAATCTACACTGATAAAGATTATAGCAGGCGCTTATCAGCCTGACGGCGGCAGAATCACATTCGGAGGGAAACAAGTATTGTTCAGTCACCCTGCAACAGCTATGAATCTTGGCATACAGACTATTTACCAAGAACACACGATTTTTCCCACCCTGGACATTACAGAAAATATTTTTGTGGGGATGGAAATCACAAAAAACGGGATGATGCGCAAAGAAGAGATGAAGAGGAAGACTGAAGAGGTTCTCAATTATCTTCAAAGTGATTTAAAACCCAATACACTTGTGAATGAATTATCTTCAGGCGAGCAGAAAATAGTAGAAATCGCAAAAGCTCTTGTGCTTGAGCGTAAGGTGATAATCATGGATGAGCCCACATCATCATTTTCAGTTAATGAAATAGATAATCTTCTTAATCTTATTAACAAAATTAAGGAAACAGGCATAGGCATAATATATATCTCTCACCACCTCGAAGAAGTATTTAAGATAGCAGACAGAATAACAGTACTGCGGGACGGGGAATTAGTAACAACAGTCAACAGAAATGAAACAGATATAGAACAGCTGATAAAACATATGGTCGGGCGTGATGCCAGCGCATTTTATCACAGGGATTTTTATACACCTGGTGAAGTTGTGCTAAAAGTGGAAAACCTTTCAGGCAATGGTGTTGAAAATATATCGTTTGAAGTAAGGCGTGGAGAGATCTTAGGATTTGCGGGGATGGTGGGATCTGGCCGTTCTGAGCTGATGACCCTGCTTTTTGGGGGCGCAGAAAAAATAAGC
>JBBQDW010000110.1:0-6598 GCA_038320085.1 Candidatus Humimicrobiales bacterium | reverse complement strand
TGCTTATAGGCTCAATTACTTCGCCGGGGCCCAGCTCTGTAACCGAAACCACAACCTCCCCTATCTCTGTGGTGTTATCGAGATGGCAAACCACCTTATCTCCCAGCTGAAGGCTTATGTCACCGGGATCATAGTTATAGATAACACCGCTTTTTCTAAAAATCACTCCAACTATAAAAGGCATGTAATGCTCCTTAAACTATTCTGTATGTATAAAAGCTATAAATTTTTAAGTGACTGCATCTTCAAAAACATGCTGTCAAGGGCAAGTTCCTGGTAAATGGTATTTTTCAACTGCCTCCTGTTTTTTTCAATGTCGTCAAACAGGTCAAAGACTTCCAGGGTATCAAGGCAATCACCAAAGTTTTCCCTTATAAAATCATGGTTGTCCCTGCTGTTTAAAGCCTCGCATGCAGCTCCGCCTGCTGCAGCAAGTATATCTTCAAGCCAGGCAGTTATTATATCAAAAACTAAATTTATACCCAAATTATAAAATCTGGCAGTCATGCGCTTAATTTTTTTCTTGTAAGCCTCTGCATATTTTTTTAATTCCGGCGTTGAGATTTTTGTATTTTTGAGTTTTTTTACCTGGTCAGCAATAAAAGCTTCAATATCGTCGTCTTGTGTTCTGCCCATCAGCACATCGCGGCCCAGGCTTTCCTTTATAAAATCAAGTACTTTTATGGACAGGTCTATTGCATAAGTGCTGTCATCTTTATGCCTGATAAGGTTTTTTATCCCGTCATCGACAAGTTTTTTTAATTCATCGTAATTAAGCCTTGCCTTTACAAGATCTGATTCCTGCAGGTCCCATTCAAACAGCATGCATCTTGATATAATTGTGGGCAGTAATGCTGCAAGGTCCTCAGTCAGGAGGATAAAAATGCTTTTTTCATCAGGAGGATCCTCAAGGGTTTTAAGGAACCTGGTAGCGGCGCCGTCATCCATCAGTTCTGCTTCCTTTATTATGCTTATTTTAAAACCTTCTGCATTTACTACAAAGGACATGACCCTCTGGATCTCTTTGATTTTATCGACTAAAAGCTCATTACCTTCAGACTCGACCACATAAAGGTTTTCATAAAGCCCCTTTAAGGTATTCCTGCAAAC
Source organism: Candidatus Humimicrobiales bacterium (assembly GCA_038320085.1). Lineage (GTDB taxonomy): Bacteria > Actinomycetota > Humimicrobiia > Humimicrobiales > Humimicrobiaceae > Fen731. The sequence continues at coordinate 5,488 of JBBQDW010000110.1, read as the reverse complement.
CCTGCAGTCGCCGCAGCCGCCATTTTCACAATTTATGCTTGCGGCAAAAGCCAGCGCCAATTCGTAGAGCATTTCAATATCATTGCCGTAAAAAAGATAAGCATGGGATATCTTTGCAGATTTCACACAGTCTGAAAGTGCCTTAAGGTTTGTCTTGTTCCTTTTTGTATCAGTTAAAAAGTTTATTTTTTCAAGAAGCATATTGTAAATAATAGTCACTTGTTTAATAAAATATTTACCCTTTGTTTTATAGTAGAAAATACGGCGTCTATATCCATATGTCCATCAATTATTTCAAATCTCTCTTTAAAGAGTTGTGCGACATCCAGATATCCTTTACTGATTTTTTCTTTGAATTCATTTTCTTCATTTTCAATCCGGTCAGGGTTTTTTTGCTGGCTTTTCATCCTTAACTGACACATTTCTACATTAATTGTAATTAAAAAAGTAAGGTCCGGTACAAGCCCTGCAGAGGCCCAAAGACTCATGTCGAGGATTTCTTTTATTCCAAGCCCCCGGGCCGCTCCCTGGTAAGCTATGGTCGAATCAAAAAACCTGTCGCAAATGACGATTTTACCGCTTTCAATGGAAGGCTTTATAACTTTTTCAACAAGCTGGGCACGGGAGGCTTCAAACAGAAAAGTCTCGGCCCTTGAAGACATCCCTTTGTTTTTGGGATTTAAAAGCATATCCCTTATCTCGTCTCCAAGCGCTGTTCCCCCCGGTTCCCTGGTCAAAACAACATCAAAGCCTCTGCCCGTTAAGTATTTGTCAAGCAAATTTATCTGCGTGGTTTTTCCGCTGCCGTCAATACCTTCAAAAGTTATAAAAAAGCCTTTCATATAATCATCACTTCACCTTTGCAGTACTTTGTCTAATTTGCAGCACTGCCTGCGACTCTATGCTGTTAAGCGCAATTCCTCGCGGTACCGTAATGTTAAGCCCGGTACCGTTCTGTCCCAATCCCAGACCGTTAAGCGCAATTCCGCTTTGTCTTGTTCTGATAAGCGCAATTCCGCTTTGTCCCGTTTTGTTAAGCGCAATCCCCCACGGTGCCCCGTTCTGTTAAGCCCGGTGCCGCTCCGCCTCAATCCCATACCGTTAGTCGTACTTCCGCTCTATCCCAATCCTATAACGTTAAGCGCGCTTCCCCGCGTTGCCGTTCTGCTAAGCGCAATTCTACTCTGTCCCGGTCCCATACTGTTATGCGCACTTACTGATAGATTCACATAGTTTAACACAGCTTCGCAAAAAGCATTATCCCGGAAAACGGCTAATTGAAAATTAATTGCCATAATATTTTAAATGTTATTTTAACATGATTATATATTTGTTAGAATTAAGAGAAAGCATAAAAATTATGGCAGGGAAAAAAACTTTAAAATTTAAAATTATAAAGTCAGTTCTTGTGGCTGCTGCGTTGCTTTTGTGTATCTTTACATTATCCTCCTGCGATTCCACACTTATAGATATCTATACCCAGATAAATTCGAATTATTCCGGAACCAGGACAATAGACCTTGCAATAAAAACTGATTATTTAAAAAAAGGTGAAATAATAGTCTCCGGAAAACAGACGCTTTATGACAGGATAATCGCAAGCCTGCCTGAAGGCAAGATTGAGACATTTGAAAAAGAAGATTACACGCATTTTAAATCCACTGTTGAATTCAATGATATAAATTTTCTTCAGCATGTATCCATAGACAAGTATTCAGATGAACCACCCAGGCGATTTTATGCAAAAATGAAAATGGATGATTACTTTTTTTACAGTAATTATTTCTTTGAAGATTATATAGATATGAAAATCGATGATTCGCTTATCACTGCCCAGGGAGAAAAAAGTGACCTTGCAAGAGTCGATGGCCTCTTCGGCGCCGATTCGGAGCTGCTAAAGATAACTTACCAGATAAAATTTCCGGTCAATATAGTAAAATCAAATGCAGATAAGGTGGAAAATAATAATATCGCTATCTGGAACTTAAAGTTCGGGGACCAGAAAGAAATCAATATCGAAGGCAAAAGAGTAAAATACTTAACGTATGTCCTGCTTGTCGTGCTGGGCCTGATAGGAGTATTTATCCTTTTTTTAATTTTTATCCTTGGTTTCAGCAGAAGAAGAAAAAGGATCACAAAAGTCAAAAAGCCTTATAAGTCCTATGACAATTATTTTAAAAATGACAAATACTTTACTTCAATTGATGACAGGGACGATATTTAAAACCGATTTTTGATTTATCAATATAATAATAATAGGTTATAAAACTTAAGATAATTAAAATTAAAAACAAACACTTTTGCTGTTTGAAGAAATTGAAAGGGTCCGCAGGACAAAATGAAGAAACCGGAAAACCAAAAAAATGATGACTGTACAGAAAGCTAAAGTTCTAAAATTACCACTAAGCTTAAATGATATCGAAAAACTAAAGTCAGGAGACATTGTCAGCCTCTCAGGCAGGATTTTCAGCGCAAGAGATGCTGCGCACAAGAGGATTGTTTCTGCAATAAAAAACGGCGAAGAACTGCCTGTTGAGATTAAGGGCCACACAGTCTTTTATCTTGGTCCCTCTCCCACTCCGCCCGGAAAAACAAGCGGAAGCATCGGACCGACAACCAGCGCAAGGATGGATGAGTTTACAGAGCCGCTGCTTAAAGAGGGCTTAAAGGGCGCTATCGGAAAGGGCGCAAGGAGTGATAAAGTCAGGGAACTTTTCTTAAAATATGGCGCAGTGTATTTTGTTTCATGCGGAGGGGTTGGGGCGTATCTTTCGCAAAAGGTTGAAAAAATAGAGGCGGTTGCCTGTCAGGATTTGGGGCCCGAGGCAATATATATGCTTGAAGTCAAAGATTTTCCGCTGGTTGTTGCCTACGATATTCACGGTGGAGACATATTTAAACAATGATTTATCATTAAACAGGTAATCACTGCTATGTCTAAAGGGTTATTCCTATTGAAAAGCCACAGATGGGGTCCTTTATGCTGTTGATTCTGGTGCTGGTGGGTCATGAGTAAGGACTAAAGTGGGTTTTTTCCCAACTAAGTATAATTTTTCATATAAAATTAACCCCAAATATATATCGATACCGATAAAGCTGTAGCTTTGGTGAATAAAACCTTTAAAGAATACTATAAAAATATGCAAGCCCTGCAAACACGTCTTGAAAATCATGAATATGCAGAGCTTATTGAGCCATTAATAAAGGCAAATAATATTTTAATGGAGGAAAAAGAAAAATGAGCAAGATTATAGTGACAGGCCCTCTGGGTAATGTCGGCGGGTATGTGGCAAAATTTGCGATAGAGCACGGCGAAGAGGTTGTAGTTGCTGATATAAACGTTGAAGCACTTAAAGAAAGGTATGGGGATAAAGCGACCTCGGTGTATTTTGATTTCACCGACAGCGAAACTTTTGAAAACGCACTCAAAAATGTCGACAGAGTATTTATTATGCGCCCGCCACACCTTGGCAAGCCTGAAGATTTAAAGCAGTTTGTTAAAGCATTAAAGGAAAATGGAAACATCAAGCTTGTCGGCTTTTTATCCCTTATAGGTATTGAAAACAACCCTATCCCCCCACATTATAAGATTGAAAAATATATTGAAAAGGCAGGATTGCCTTATTGCCACATTCGACCAAGTTTTTTTATGCAAAATATCAGCGGTATCCATGCTTTTGAAATCAAGCATTTCGATAGAATCGTCGTTCCAGTAAAAAATGCACTGACCAGTGTTATTGATGCAGAAGATGTTGGAGAAATCATTGCAAAGGTACTATCCGAGCCGGAGAAGCATCAAAAAAAGGCTATTCCATAACAGGGCCTGAGGCAATTGATTATTTTTCCGCTGCAAAAATTCTCTCTGAAGAACTTGGAAGAAATATCGTTTATGCCAATCCAAGGCCTGCACTTGCAAAAAAATATTGGATAGATATTCGTGGACTTGATAAGGGGTATGCTACCGTTATGGGTATGCTTTATATGATGACCAGAATGGGCACGGCAAAAAGAGTCACATCAGTTTTTGAAGAGGTTATGGGGAAAAAACCTCAGACCTTCCGAGATTTCGTTAGGAAAAATATAGCTGCGTGGGAGCGGTAATAAAAAAATGTATTATGGGAATAAGATCAAAAGCTTAAAGGAAATCTTAAGGTAAAATATAACCTGTGATCATCTGGGTTATAATAATTTAGGGAGGAAAGATTATGAACAGCCTATATGAATATATCTCCAAACGTAAATCGATTAGAAAGTATAAGTTAATACCGCTTGCTGAAGACATACAGGAGCAGATCAAAGCAAAAATCGCTTCAGTGTTGCCATTGTATCCAGGTATTCAAATCCGGCTTGAAATTGCAAATGATATTAAAAATCCGATGCGGTTAAAAGCTCCACATTATTTGATTTTTTCTAGTGAAAAAGCGGATGGCTGCTTTGAAAATGCGGGTTTTATGCTTCAGCAAATGAGTTTATATCTCAATAGTCTTGGCCTTGGTTCATGTTGGCTTGGAATGGCAAAACCCATAAAAAAACAGCAAATCGAACTGACGTTTATTATATCCATGGCCTTTGGTTATCCCGAAGAAGATTTGTTTCGTGAGGTATCGGGTTTTAACCGGAAGAGCCTGAATGAAATAAGCGAAGGCAGCGATCCGCGTTTAGAGGCCGCCCGCTTCGCGCCCAGTGGTATGAATAGTCAAAATTGGTTTTTTGGCTGCAGCAATGGAATAATCCACGTGTACCGTAAAAAGGTCAACCCCATAAAAGCTTTAATATTTGATAAAATGAATAGCATTGACACTGGTATCGCAATTTGCAATATATACATGGCAAGCGAAAACTTTTCGTTTGAAAAAATGAGTAATTACCCCAAAAGAAAAGAGTATATCTATATGGGTACAGTAAAATAAGAAATAGCAGACAATTGGATACACATCAGGGTAAAATAAATATTTAAATTGATAGAAAGATAATCTTTCTATCAATTTGAGATATAATAGAAATAGTGTGCTTATCACTTTTCAGAGGCTCCAGAGGGCATCCTGGGGCTTTATTTTTAGTTAATTTTCACTAAGTGATATAATTTTTTAGAAATGGAAAGACCACCGGGGGAAAATACTGATTTAAATTAATAGGGATCTTTCAAGGGGTCTGGCCCGAAATAGGGGAGAAGTAGAAAACGACATCAAAACAAAAATGAGCACTGCTGAAATTTTCGAAGTTGCGGGGAAGAATTGAATATTAGAAAGAAAGAAGTACTTTTTACATGGAGTGGCGGCAAAGACAGTGCCATGGCCCTTTATGAATTAAATAATACTCAAAGATATATGGGGTGAGAATTGAGAATTTCATTCATTTGTATATGACGGGCCGATATTTAGTAAGAAAATATCGCACCAAAAAGGAGAGATTATCTTAAGAGACAACCGTTTTTACTATTGTGATTTGATACCTGATTAACGATAAGATTTCTATCTGATCCGCCAGT
>JBBQDW010000109.1:0-6680 GCA_038320085.1 Candidatus Humimicrobiales bacterium | reverse complement strand
TAGCAAGCCACATCCCAAATAAGAACGAACAAATGGTAAGGTATACGGGTTATTATAGCAATGTATGCCGGGGAAGAAGAAAAAAAGATAGTGCTTGCGAATCAGACTTTGTTATAGAGGATGAGGATCACAATAAGAGTTGCAATAGGACATGGGCAAGGCTTATTAAAAAGATATATGAGGTTGATCCCCTAATATGTCCCAAATGCGGAGGGCAAATGAGGATTATTGCATTTATAGAAGACTATAAGATTATAAGAAAGATTTTAGATTACCTGGGCATATATGAGTTTGAAAGGGACAGGCCTCCTCCAAGGGCACTTGCTGCAGCTGATTCTTTTGATGACTACAGGTGTGATGATTATATAAATACCGATTACATGGATTTCTAGACCAAATATGATTTCTAAGAGTTTTACACTGCTTAAAAAATGACTAAAGATGACTCTGGTCAGGTTTTTTCCGTCTATTACCTGCTAACTTTTTACGAATCCTTTATTTTTTATACTTTAGATATCAGATTTATATCAGATTATGGTGTTTATCTTTGATTTATACTTGTGAGATCCAGAAGCAAGTTCTTATAAATTCTTAATTAATTTTATAACTTGGGAGGGGAATAATGAAAAGGTGTCCAATATGTGAAAGATTTAATGTTGAATATGATTCCAATATTGGGACTGAAAAATGTTTATGGAAAGATTGCAACTGGGTCAATAAAGAACACGAGAACTTGGAAGAAAAAGAATATGAGTGTAATTTTAAGAAATTTAGAGATTCCATAAAATATAAAACCACTATTTTAACATAATATTTCCTGGCTTTTGCCAGCACTTTAGATTGGCCTTAAAGACCATATGGATAACTTCTTCGTCTTGCCAGTACCACGATGAATGGTAAGTTTCATTTTTTCTTTCTGAGGATTTTAGAAGCCAGTCGTAGGATTTGAAAATAGTTAATCATGTTTTCATTTGCCTTTGAAGCTAAGAGTTAATGTTTTATTATATTTAAGATTTGATTTTTACCGACATTATCTATCAGCCGCCAGCTATTTTTTTCTTTATTGGCAGTTGGCATTGTTGGATCAAATAAGTCATAACGGTCTTTAACATATTGCCGCAAATTTAATAATAATGGACGCGTGTCGATTTCAAGGATTTCTAAAATGTAGCCAAGGCGCTTTGCTACTACATTTTTACCATATTTATCTACATAACCTTCCAATTTATTATAATCAATCTTGTCCCTGATAATCCATATTCCTTTGGCAATTTCTGTAATCCCTCCACAATGCTGAGGGTATAACAAACCGTCAAGGATTGTTTTTTCCGGGTCAGATATTCTTACTTTTTGAGTTTGCGTTACCCATTCTTCACGTATGCCCCAGATAAATTTCTCCTTCATATAAACAAAGACCAGGCTGTCTTTTAATTGTTTTGGCACGGCCTGTCTTTTAGGAGTAGCTGCAAATACTTTACGCAATGGTTGTGTAAGCATACCCCAATGACTCATCGCACTGTAAAAACCTATATAATAATCCGGTGAGTTGACTATCTCGCTTGCTGCAACAAACCAGTTGCCTAAATATTTTTCTACATTTCCAACTTCCTGAGGAACGATTAAAAATTTGCCGTGCTTTAAACGGTTTATTACTTTTCTTTTTACCAGCTCACTTAAAAGATCTGTTGTCGGGTTGTAAGCTTTATTTAGAATCTTCTGGACATCAGATATCGTAAAAACTGGAATATTTTCTTCATAAAGCCTGCTTATCAAATACGCGCTGACTTTCCCGAGGGTTCTAAATTGTATTTTTGTCTTAAAATCATTCATAAACTACTCTTTATGTAATAATTACCGTATCATATTCTGTATTATATACATAAATAGTTGATATTTAAAAATTTATTCGAATATGCTGGAAATATTATAAATCCTGAAATTATTTTAATAATTGACCGAAATCTGAGATAATAAAATATACATATAAAAAATTTTAATTAAAGAATAATAGCTATGAAGACAAACATAAAAGATTTTGACATTATCGAAAAAAAAGTTGCTGATAATTTATAAGTAGAATTAAGTGAGCAAATAACCGACTTCATACTATTTGTTTCTAAGGCAAGGTTTAAGCTTATTAAAGTGCCGCTCCACTTTTATTACTATTAATTTTTGATAAAATAACAACAGATGAATAAAATTACTAAGGTCTTACTCAGAATAATTAGTGGAACTTCTGATGCAAATATTTCTTTCGAAGATCTATGTAATTTATTAATAGATTTAGGCTTTACGATGCATGTCAAAGGAAGCCACCATGTTTTTAGAAAAGAAGGGGTAATAGAAAAAATCAATATTCAACAATCAAGCAATAAGGCCAAACCTTATCAAGTAAAACAAGTAAGAAGAATAATTATAAAATATAAATTTGGAGGGAAGTTTTGATGCATAAATATGAAATTATTATATACTGGAGTAATGAAGACAGCGCTTTTATAGCTGAGGTTCCGGAGCTTCCAGGCTGCATGGCACATGGAGATTCCACTGAAGACGCGTTAAGAAGCGCTAATGAGGCGATTCAATTGTGGATTGACACAGCAAAAAAGTTTGGCGATCCTATACCTCAACCAAAAGGACAGAGATTAATCTTTGCATAGGTTTTATGATTTGATTGGCTCCATAATAGTTTAAAAAATTATAATCCTGATTCCTGATAATTTTTAACCACCGCAGGGATGGTGTCCTTGTTTAGAGGCCTCTATTGAAGGGGCCATCCTTTTTATACCCGGGGCGCTAACATTTGGCAAAAGCGAACGATTGGTTGATATTTATTGAATAACACCTACAATTAATATATATCACACAGGAGGAAAAATGTTAAATACTTATACGGCTGTTTTAGTAAAAACTGACAGTTGGTATGCAGGTTTTGTAAAAGAATTGCCAGGCGCCCATTCCCAGGGTAAAACTATTGAACAGGTTAAAGAGAACTTAAAAGAAGCCATTGAAATGATTGTTGAATCAAACTACAGGCACTCTATAGAGGGATATAAAGAAGTTTTGAAGAAGAAATAATTGTAAATTTATGAAAAGAAATGACCTTATACGCTATTTGATTAACAATGGGTGTATATTCTAAAGGGAAGGTAAAAATCACTCTTTGTATTATAATCCAAAAACTGATAAGTCTGCTACTGTTCCGCGACACACCGAAATTAACAGTTTTACTGCAAAAGCAATTTGTAAGGATTTAAACATCCCAATAATAAAGATTAAATAAGATGAGAGTCTAAAGGAAAGCATTTGCAGGGATAAAAAAGATGATGAAATCCTGGCATTGGCCAAAGGCAGCAGTTCCAAATATATTGTTACAGGAGATAAGGATTTACTGGTTTTGCTTAATTTTGAAAACATCGAAATAATTAATCCAAGGCAGCTGTGGGAAATGACCAAAGACATTGGATTTTATGATTAAAAAATTTATATTAATTTTTAAAGCCCGGCAGTAAAGAGGATAAAACAATGGATTATTTTGAAAAAGAACTTGAAAAAATAAATGTGCTTAATGCTTTTGAAATAAAACCGGCCTCAAATCTCAATGTGATACTGGAAAGCCTGCAGACAAAAGAACTGATGGGAGCCGCCCTGGCACTGAATATTAAATACGAATCTGTTGACAGGGAATTCCTGGTAAGTGCGATTTCAAAAGAAATACAAAACACAAAAAGGATAGAAAATGCCCTTACCAAAAACAGCAGGTTAAAATGTAAGTTGCAGATTTAAGCTGGGCGAGGTGGGGGCTGAGGAGGATATCTTTAAAATTCTAAAGAGGGCAGTAAATGAGATTATGAGATTAATGGGTAAAAGGCTCTTCTGAGGATTGGCAGAGAAAAGTTATCAGAAGACAGAACAAGCATTGATGCTTACAATCAAAATTTAAGGAAGAAGGCCTGTGATGGATAGCCAAAATAAAGGAAAAGTAATAAATTTTGGGATTCGGCAGTCATTTGATAAAATCGAACAAGTCGAAGAAAGGTACTCAGGTCTTAGCGTACCTATTGAGCTTGCTCTGCCTTACTACTGGGACATATATGAACCTGCCAGGGTACATCTGCCGCAGATCGCCCAAAAGATTTTATCCTACGGGGTGCAAGTTTTAGGCATTCATGCTGTTCAGGCCCCCATCACAGATGAAAGATTTAAAGAATGGGGCAAGGAGATAATTGATTTTGCCAGGGCCTTAAAAGTTAAAAATATTACACTTCATCCCAACAATGTAAATGAAAAAGTAACTGCGCAAAAAGGAGCCCTAAAAAATTTTGAGTATTTCTCCGGTTTGTATAATGATGAAATTATTTTTTGCATAGAAACCTTTGAAAGTAAAAAAAGGGTATTTAATCCTGACGAAACAGTTGCATTTAATTTACCGATGACGCTTGATACTTCGCATATAAAAAATGATGAAAAGATTTGGAGTCTGCTTAAAAATTACAAAGAAAACATTTTAAGCGTGCACCTTTCCGCAAGACAGCAAGGCAAACAGCACCAGCCCATAGATGATTTTTGCAAAGAAGTGGTCAGTTATCTGGTCAAAAATAATTGGAAAGGCAATGTTATACTGGAGTATATGTTTGAGTTTCACGGGCAGCTGTTAAACGATTTGGAACTTTTAAAGGCGCTTTAGCAGATTGATGATATAAGTATTTATTATTTGGGACAAATAAAATAAGAGAGACTGCGGTTATGGATGTCCTGGGCACCTACACCTGGAGCAAAAATCAGGTTTATTTCCGGAATCCTGCCGGGGTTACAGAATTTCTAACTGACGGGACAATGGCTTATGCCTCCCGGAGGGCTGCCCAATGCAGTAATGACAGCAAACTGGACAAAGATATGCTCTGAAAAAGACCCGCTCAAATGCCACCGCTATCATTTAATTGCAAAAGAGCTTAAAAAAATCCGGTATTTTCTATATAATTAAAAATCTAAGTTTGTATTGCATATGTTTAACTTATGCGTTACAATAGATAATATAATAGAATCGAAAGGAGTTAAAAAAACATGGCTAAATCTGCCAGTATAAATATGCGTATCGAGCCCGAACTTAAAGAAAAAGTTGAAAACCTGTTTGGTGAACTTGGCCTGTCTACTACAGAGGCTATTAATATATTTTTGCACCAATCAGTATTACAGGGCGGACTGCCCTTTGAGGTAAAAAATTACAAGAAAGTAAAATACTTTGCTGATTTACATCAATCTATTGAACAATTGGAACAAGGAAGGATTGTCATTAAAAGGATTGACGAATTGGAGCAAATGGAAAATTGAATATAATTTTTTCTGAAAAAAGCTTTAATGAATATACAGAGTGGCAGACAAAAGATAAGAAAATAGTCAGGAAAATTAACGGGCTTATCAAGGATATTCAAAGAAACGGAATGCTCAAAGGTATAGGCCAACCTGAGCTTTTAAAACACGGCCTGACAGGTTATTGCAGTCGAAGGATAAATGAAGAGCATAGATTAGTTTATGCTATGGACACCAATAACAATTTAGTGATTGTAAAGTGTAAAGATCATTATGAATAAATATCCAAAAATATTTTGTCACCAGTAAAATTTAAAGAAGGAAAATGCAATGAAAAGATGTCCTGAATGCGGAAAGTTTAATGTTGAGTATGATCCATATATTGGATTCGAAAGATGTCTTTGGATAGATTGTATGTGGATTAATTTTGAAAAGAAAGACCTGGATTCTGAAGAATATAAATACAACTTCAATGATTTCAAAAAGACACTCAAAAGGAAAGATAGTATTGATTTAAATTATGTCAATAACTCTACTCAATAGTATAAAGTTGCTATTTGACCGCTGTCGGGATATTGTGATAATATAAACTAATCACGATGGGAGAGCACACCTAAGGTTTTGTCCGAAGGTTAATCTCTCTCTTATTTTTTTTTAAAGCTTTTTGTAAAGCACAAATCCATTTGGCTCAATAAGGTTTAAAAACTATAATCCTGATTTCTGAAAATATTTAACCACCGCAGGGATGGTACCCCTGTTTAGAGGCCTCTATTGAAAGGGCCTTTCTTTTTATATCCGGGGCGCCAACATTTGGCAAATGCTAATGATTTAGTGACACTTATTACATAATAGTTACAATGAATATAAAACACATAGGAGGAAAAATGTTAAATACCTATACGGCTGTTTTAGTAAAAACTGACAGAGCGGGCATGCAGGTTTTGTAAAAGAACTACCAGGGGCCCATTCCCAGGGTAAAACTATTGAAGAGGTTAAAGAGAACTTAAAAGAAGCAATTGAAATGATTGTTGAATCAAACTACAGGCACTCTATAGAGGGATATAAATAAGCTATGCTACATCTATTAAAAATCACAATTTCCATAAACAATAATGAATCAATCCGGATAAGAAACTAAAAAAACCAAAATATTGAAATTTCCAGATATACCCAAGAAGTTCCCACTTATAAAAATTAAATAAACAAACAATATACATTTATTCAAAACCACTTTCTTATATAGTTATGGTCAGGCTCCATTTATTTTCCTCTTATATGACAAACAGTTGGCAGGGCACATGAGTTATAATAATTTGTAGAGGAGAAAATAATTTGACTGAGAGAAGAATTTCAAAATCAAAATATGTTGCAGG
>JBBQDW010000108.1:0-6748 GCA_038320085.1 Candidatus Humimicrobiales bacterium | reverse complement strand
TTAAATACTTTCTCTGGTTTATATAATTTGTCTGAAGGGTTAAAAAAAATACAGGAAGATATAAATACAATAATGATTCAATTAGAGTTTATGGAAAGTAAGATTAAGGGTAATAATTTAAAGGAGTGAAAATATGGATACCTTATTAGAAAATCAAAAGGACCTGAAGGGGAAAGCAAGAATTTCTTATTTTAAGTTATCTAAAAATGCTGATTTAAGTAAACAAAATGATAAAAATATTAAAAATTTTTACGATTTTTGTAAAAAGTTTCTTTCTTTAAGGGATAAATATCTTGAGAGTATAGGATCTATGAGTTCGGAATTTAATAGTAAGGAAAGTAGTTTAGGCTTTAAACAAATTTGTGCTGAAATAACTGGTGAACAATATGGAAAATATTTAAATGATCTTATAAATTTAGAAGTTCCGACATTTATGGATAAGACTTTTAACCTATTTCTTAATTCCATAAAATATAAAAGAATATTTTTTAACCTTTACTCTACTGATCCTAAAAATAAAAATCTTGATAATATAAAAAATGAGTCGAGTTTGGCGGAACAACAATTCTGGCTTGATATTTATAGAAAAAATACAGAACTCGAGGGGCATTTGAATAGTTTATAAATAGCCCCAGACAAAAATTCAACTTTTTTTAATTTTATATTAGATATTATTAAAAAATTCAATAAAACTTAAAAATCTTTACATTATACTTATTAATAATATATTATTATTTTTATTCAGATGATTAGTAAATAAAAAATCAGAGATTTTGAAATAAGAAAAATTGATATTTAAAAGACGATAAAATCTTTAGGCAGGATTTTATGAATTCAATAAAAAGTAATTCAAATCTGAATATAGAATTATCAGAAGATTATCCTCAATCCGGTAGATTCCAGAGTTTCCAGGGAAACATAATAGACCATAGGGAAGGTGATCGTGCTGTAAAATTGTGGTTTTTACTATCAGTACTTTGGTTTGCTTTTTTTACTACTTTTGGGCTAATTTTAGCCATCAAGTTCTTTTTTCCGACTTTTATTAGCGATGTTTCCTGGTTTACTTTTGGAGTCGTAAGGCCTGCCCACGTAAACGGAGTACTTTTAGGGTTTTTATCTTCTGCATTGCTAGGAGCAATGATGTATATTGTTCCAAGGCTTTGTGCTGTACCATTAAGCAAACCCCGACTTGCTATAGTTACTCCTATTCTGTGGAATGGCGGCGTACTGGCTGGAGTAATATGGGTACTTCTGGGTGGAAGTCAGGGAAGAGAATATGCTGAGCTGCCCTGGGCCATTGATGTGGCCATAGTCATTACCCTTATATTGATGGCTATAGTTGTACTTACAACTATTAAAAATCGTCAGGAGAAAAAACTTTACGTCAGCACTTGGTATTATGCAGGTACAATGCTATGGTTTCCGATTGTATATTTTATTGGTAATGTGATGTGGCATCCGGCAACAGGAGCGCTGAACGGAAACACTGATGTTATTTTTAACTGGTACTATGGCCATAATGTTTTAGGGCTATGGTTTACTACTCTTGGCATTCCTGCTATTTATTATTTGATTCCAAGGATTATCAAAAGGCCGCTTTACAGCCATCTTTTGTCTCTTATAGGTTTTTTCAGTATTGCTTTTTTCTATACCGGTGTTGGGGCACATCATATGCTTCAGGCACCTATACCAGAATGGTTGAAAACAGTTGCTATAGTTGTGAGTATGGGGATGTTAGTTCCAGTCTTGGCTTTTGCAACAAACATAGTTCTTACTATGAGAGGTTCCTGGAAAAAACTTCCTGGGAACCCGGTGCTTATGTTTGTTATTAGCGGATTTTTTATGTATGTCATTGGTTCTTTACAGGGTACTTTTCAGGCTTTTAGGATTACAAATGCATACCTGCATTTCTCTCAATGGACCGTAGCACATTCTCATATCACACTGCTTGGAGCATTCGGATTTCTTGGAGCTGGTTTAGCTTTGTGGATTGTTCCCCACATATTAAAATCTAGGATATTTAATTTCAAATTGATGGTAATAAGCTGGTGGACCGCCATAATAGGATTTTTCTTTTTCTTCTGGGCCATGATTATTGCCGGACTTATTGCCAATGCTAACTGGTGGGTACATATAAATGTAATAGAAACACTCCCGGCCCTAAGGATACCTTTTATAATCCGTGCAATATCCGGAGGGATTGTAGTTCTTGCAGCTTATATGGTTGCTGTTAATGTTATTCTTTCTTTTAAAATAGCCAAGGACCCTGTACCAAGTGAAGACCATATCCGGCCCGATGCCGAATCCAAAAAGATGCATTCCAAATTACAGAAAAAAAGCCAGGAAAATATTAGCTTACCTATTATTGTGGCAGGTGGACTTGGAAGCTTTTTTGTTATGACATTTATGGTAGTAGCTATGCCCTACATGTTTGCGCAAACGGGTCCCAGCAATGAACCGGCAGCCCATGTATTAACTGTAAATCAGGAGATTGGCGAAAGTGTTTATAAAGCAAACGGTTGTTTCTATTGCCACAATCAGTTTATCCGAGATTTTGACTGGGCAATGGGTGAAGCTTCTCAACCCGGGGACTTTTATTATTCTATTCCAAATTTCTTTGGTACTGAAAGAACAGGGCCGACTCTTGGAAGCATAGGTGGAAAACACCCAACAGAGTGGCATAGAATGCATGATACTGATCCCAGGTCAGTTTCACCCAGTTCCATAATGCCCCCATTTGCTTTTTTAAGTAACACGGAACTTGACGGGTTGGTTGATTATATTCAGAATCTTGGCGGTTTAAATCTGGAAGCCAACTCTTTCCAACCTTCAGTACCTCTGGAATATAGGAATCTTGCTAATCCTTATATGCCTCTTTTAATGTCAGTACAGCAAAATTATGATCCTAATACAGGAGAATATACCGGGTCTGACCAGGCTGGCCAGCAATGGGCCATTCTATTTGAGGAAGGTAAAACGCTGTTTACTCAGAAGTGTCTGTCTTGTCATAGTTGTGCTGGAAATGGCCAGGGACCTTATGCTCGTCAGACTCTCACACATCCGGCAAACCTTAATGAGCGTATTTCCAATTTCCCGGAGCCTAAGGATTCCTATCACAACTGGCGGGTTAATGAAGGAGTTCCAGGTACTGCGATGCCTCCATGGGGTTGGTCACTTGACAATGACACCATATGGAAGATAGCAACCTATGAAATGAGTTTTGTTTTAGGAGTACCCAGAACTGTTTCGGGTGATATTTCTGATGCCGAAGGTGACAAATTTAATAAAGACACAAACATTACTCCTGGCATTGAGGGTACTCAGGATCAATTTATTAAAGGTCAAAAGCTGTTCACATTATTTTGTGCAGTCTGTCATGGTGCTGATGGCAAAGGAAATGGTGTGGCTTCAATTAAATCTCCAGGCGGATATATAACTCCGGTTCCTGCTAATTTTACAGAGAGCGGTTCGGACTTTCCCAACTATGGCCGATACTTCTGGAAAGTGAAAGAGGGAGTTGAAACTACTAACATGCCTCCCTGGAAGGAAGCTTTAAGCAATGAAGAGATGTTTGATCTAATCTTTTATATACAAAGTTTTTCAGTGGCAGATAATTATAATCAGAAATGGGCGCCTCTCTATACTGATGGGTTTGCAAAAAATTTAAAGGAGTGATGCATATATGGACGAAGCCACTATTGCTTTGATTATAATGAGTTTGTCAATATTTGTGATATTTATAGGTTTTGTTGTCTGGGGAATTAAAACCGGACAGTTCAAAAATGTTGAAGAGCCTAAGTATCAGATGCTCGAAAATGATGAAAATGAAGAAAAAGAGGAGGAATAGAAATGCCTCAGATGGTTAATTTCTTTAAAGATTCATTATGGGTCCTCGTGATAAGTATAATTGGCTCAGTTGTTTTTTTATGGCTGGCACTAATAAGCGGTAGCCGATATTCCGTAGAAGATACTGAAGCACACTCCGCAGAATATGGCGAAGTTATAAAGGAAGGTCATGGAGGTATGACAGTCTTTCTCTGGATCAGTTTTGCGGCTATCTTAATCTGGATGATCGTATATTTTGTTTTAAATCGGGAACAGTTTCTTGCCATCTTCACGGTTTCATGAAAATATTTAAATATTTAAAAATAAAAATAAGATATTAAATGAACATGAAAATTAAAAAACCGGCTTTCTGCAGGCTAAATATAACATTTTGGATAATCCCACTTTTTTTAATTATCCTGAATATCTTACCCGCATGTAATGGAGCATCAGTTCAGAAATCCAATACAGGAGGGCCAAAAATAAATATTACTGCTCCTGCTGAAAATGCTCCTGCCGGCAGTATTGACGTTGTTGTAGATGTATCAAATTTTACCCTGGTAGATAAAGAAGGAGGAAATAATAAGGGTGGAGAAGGGCATATAATATATTACCTTGATGTTCCTGTCCCAACTTACTATGACCATACGGCTATTACTTTGAGCGGTACTTATAACACAGATTTCAAAACTTCTTATACCTGGCAGAATGTATCACCAGGCACGCATACATTTTCTGTCCAACTGGTCAACAACAATAATAAACCTTTGCCTGTTTCGGCAGTTGATACTGTAAAAATTACTATAGGAGCTCCTGAAGGTAATCCGGGTATAACTGTCAAGGCTCCCCAGGATGGTACAAAACTGCCTCCCGGCAATATTATAATTGCAGTAAAAATATCAAACTTTATCATAAGTAAAGAAGATATGGGATCTATAAACAGAACAGGCGAGGGTCATGTTATCTACTATATTGATGAAGATCCTCCGGTTGAACAGGGTAAACCCGCTGTAACAGAGACATCCGTTGTATCTGTCGATACGAGTAACTTGTGGAGAACAGTCACCGAAGGGCAACATTCATTTTCAGTACAACTTGTAAATAATGATGACACACCACTTAAAATACCTGTGACAGCAAAGGTCAATATAAATGTAAAACCTTAATATTCGTCTGAAAAAATCAAAAAACTTGTCATGTTTTAAAGATTATAATAAAAAGTTGAAAATGAGTAATAGATTAATTAATGACAAAGTTGCAAAAAAATCCTGATGATGTACCCGCAAAACCTTCTTACTCATTTGCAGGAAGGTTGTTAAGGCTTTTTAAATCTATAAAATTTGCTGTTATTTTAATATTGATCTTTTCTTTGCTCAATATTTTGGGAGCAATCATACCTCAAGTTCCAGCAGAGTTTGCTGCTGATCCGTCAGGTTATTCATGGTGGCTGGAAAATGTAGCATATTACAAGTTTGGTTTTTGGACTTTGATTTTAAAAGCACTAGGGCTTTTTAATATTTTTCATTCTTTTTTATTCCTTGCAACAAGCGCCCTGTTAATGTTAGGCATTATCATTTGCACGCTCAGCCGTATCCAGAAGTTAAGACCAAGTTTTTCTATGACTGACACGGCACAGGATAAGTGCTTCTATACACAGGGAGACTACACAGCTGAATTAACCCGACCATCATCTACGACAGAATCATCCAACTCTTCCTTAGTTACAATTTTAAAAAAATATCATTACAGGGTAAAGCAGAATAAAAATGAGAGCTCGTTTTATCTGACGGCAGACAAAAATAAATTTTCATTGATTGGCACTTGCTTGGTTCATTTAAGCTTGATTCTTTTTGTAATAGGATTTATTTTAGGAAGCTGTTTGGGATTCAGGAATACATCATTTATAATCGCAGAAGAAAGTATAAAGGATGTAGATTACAATACCGGTTTATCTTTAGGATTAGAATCCTTTAGGGATGAATACTATAATGATGGAACTCCTAAAGATTACAGAAGTAAAGTAGTTATATTTAAAAATGGGGAAGTGGTAAAGCATGGAACTATACGTGTTAATCATCCATTAACTTATAATGGCATCCGTTTTCACCAAATGTTCTTTGGCCCTGCAGTTAAAATACTTGTTGCAGATTCAGGAAATTCTATACTTTTTAATAGTAATGTAGCTTTGCCTTCGATTAGGATTAGTCGGCCTCTGCAAAGGCCTGAAGGCAATTTTAAATTAGAGGGAACTGAATACACAATAATGATAGTAGGCAGTGCTTTAAATGGCAGCGATCCTTTAATAGGCAAGGATGAAATCGGAATAGAGATATATAAAAATACTGAAGTCCCTGTCTCCTGGGCAAAACTGAAGCTTGGTGTTAGCCAAAAAATTGAAGGGCTTGATTTTACTTTTCTGGAACATAAAAAATATTCAGGTTTACAGGTTTCAAAGGAGCCAGGTATTTCTTTAATATGGATTGCATCTTTTTTATTTCTTGCCGGAATATGTATGGTTTTTTATTTTCCTCAACGCAAGATATGGATTGCTGTTTTTCCTGTTTCAGCAGGCAAGACCCAGATGCTGATAAAATTAAATTCTTCCAAAAGATTTAGTGCTGAAACTGAATTTTTAAGAATTATTACCGAACTAAATACAGTATTGAATTTCAAAAAGGAGATAAAATAATGAACCTGGAAAGCGTAAGCTTAATAATAGGTCTGGTATTTACTGCCATATCTTCTGTGCTTTCAATAGGAGAGTTAATTATTTCAAGATTATTATCAAAACCTAAAAATAGCAGCGGTAATGGAACCACTAAACCAAGGCAGAAATTTAATGCAATGGTAATATTGACTGGCATCACTACATTAAGCAGCATCTTTATTATGGTTTCTATGATCAACCGTGGTATTGCTACCG
>JBBQDW010000107.1:0-6771 GCA_038320085.1 Candidatus Humimicrobiales bacterium | reverse complement strand
AATTGTTTTAAGTTATTTTAACGTAAAGAGTAAAAACAAGAGAGTTGTTGAGACAATCATATCAAAGCAGATCGATGAAGTTTTAGCAGAAGAAGGAATTTTTTTACTTCCGGGTGTTAGTTTTACTTTCGTATCAATGCCGGGTTTTTTGGTTATTTCTCCTAAAGATGTAATTAAAGCAGAAAAAGAAATCCATGTTATCCCTGACCTTAGCGACACAAAAAAAGAAGAAATTGAAGCAAAAGTTGATGACTTGGGCGTTTCTTCTTTTATAGTAGATATTACAGGTACACCCACCTTTCCTATTGTTGTTTACAATAGCGCTTCATTAAGGCAAACCATAGAAACCGTTACACATGAATGGGTACATCAGCATTTGTTTTTTCACCCGTTGGGGTTTAGATATGCTCTTTACTTTTTAGGATGGAAAAATGATGACATTGCAACTATTAACGAAACTGCTGCTGATATAGTAGGAGGAGAGATAGCAGAAATAATATACAATCGCTTTTATTTACCTTATGAAAACACAAGTAAAGAAGTATCAAGTGTCTCCACATTTGATTTTTCAAGCGAAATGCAAAGAATAAGAAAAAATGTTGACAGTCTTTTGCTTTTGGGAAAAATTAAAGAAGCTGAAAGATATATGGAAGAGCAGAGGCTTTATTTAAACTCACACGGTTATAATATTAGAAAATTGAACCAGGCCTACTTTGCTCTTTACGGGTATTACCCTTCAATTTCTGTAAATCCTTTGACTGAAAGAGTAAAAGAGATAAGAGAAAAAAGTGATTCTCTTAAAGATTTTTTAAACAAAATTGGAAAGATATGGAAAGCTGAAGAACTTTTAAAAATTCATTAAAAGATCTATTTTTAATTATTATAAAAAAACTGCTGAAGCAGTAAAGGAATATAACAAGATTTATAAAGATAAAAACGTTGTCACTTTGCATTTGACCTGCTAGAAATAAATTTTTGGAATGTCAGCAATAGTAATATAATTAAATATGAACAATACCTGAAAGGATGATTGTAATGGATAGCACGAAGGATATTTCACCAATATGTAATGTTGATCTTAAAAGATATCTTGGCATATGGTATGAAATTGCTAGACTTCCAAATTCCTTTGAGAAAGATCTGGAATATATAACTGCAACTTACAATCTTCGAAGTGATGGAAAAATAGAAGTAATTAACTCTGGGGTCAAAAATGGAGAGAAAAAGTTAGCTAAGGGAGTTGCGTGGCCACCAGATAAAAATTGTACCGGGAAACTTCTTGTTAGTTTCTTTTGGATATTTAAAAGCCAATACAATATTATTATGCTTGACGTAAAAGAATATAGCTATGCTGTAATAACAAGCAACACAAATAATTATTTATGGATATTAAGTAGGAAACCACAAATAAGTAGTGAATTATATGATAATTTAATCAAATTTGTATCTTCTAAAGGGTTTGATGTTACAAAAATAATTAAAGTTGCTCAACGTAGTGATTAGTTCCCTCAAATATTAAAAAAGAGGGATTTTGTAGTGAAAACAAAGAAAAAAACAGATGTATTTTTATCAATTAATCAATCACAAATATTAACTTACTGTAAATGGGGATTTCTAGGTCTTTCTCAGTAATGTCTATATTAATAAATAAAAAAAAGATTATTAAATTTTTTTAAAATAATATTAAATACATATATAATATTATTATTAAAATATTATTTGACAAATTTAATAATTTTTGATATTCTTATAATTACTTAATAAATGGAGACAACAATCCAGAAATGATTGAAACTTGTAGACGAAAGATTGCAGGAGAGTAAATATACTCTGAGTGAAGTCGATGAAGTTTATTAAGTGGCCCCGAGTTGTTTAGTAGCCTAAGGTCGCAAGACTAGGGTAAAAGATAGGTTGGGGTTTTTTATTTGCAGCCCCTAAAGTGTATTTATTGATTCTTCCAACTCTTTTGACGTTACATACAAATAAATCTGAGTAGACTCTAAGGTTTTATGACCTATCAAATTCTTTGGAGGTTTGAAAAATTAGTCTGATAAATCAAATAGTATGATACTCAAAATTTTCCTTAAAAATTTTTCTTATTGACATCTTTATGTTTATATGTAAATATTATTAATACAAAGTATCTGTAGATTTATAACAGTAGTTAGCTTTAAAATTATATTTATAATAATAAAGCCTGTAGCAAAATAGTAGCAATGATAAGAAGCAAATTAGGGATATTCTTTGCAATAATTTTAACTTCTGCCATCCTGGCCGGATCTTTTTTCATAACAGGTAATAAACTCATTTATGGCGACGATACTTATAAAATCTTAATCTGCATTGACCCTGGCCATGGCGGAAAAGACCGCGGAACAACCGGACCGACAGGATTAATGGAAAAGGATGTTAATCTTGATATTTCACTTAAATTAAAAAAGAAATTTGTCGATGCCGGTTTTAAAGTGATAATGACCCGTGAAAGTGATGTTAATCATTCGTTTGATGAAATAGCAAATTTTGTTAATTCAAGTAACGCGGATTTATTCATTAGTGTTCATAACAATTCTCATCCTTCCGCTGATATGAATGGAACTCAGACTTTTTACTACCAATCTTCTTCCGGTAATTTACTTGCGACTTATTTAAGTGCAAGGATTATCGAACAGATAGGTACCGTTAACAGAGGTATAAAATCTTCCAATTTTAAAGTGCTCAAGAATGCAAAAATGGTTTCAGCTTTAGTTGAAGGAGTATTCATGTGCAACCCCGGCGAAGAAGCCAAATTAAAGGATGATAATTTCAGGGATAAAATTGCAACAGGAATCTACAATGGTACACTTGATTATTTAAAGGCAATTGGAAAAAACATATTGGATGCCAAGGACCTCGCTTCCTCGCGGGCATTTGTAAAGAGAATATACCAAAGATGCCTTGATACAGATCCCGATCAGGCAACAATAGATAATTGGGCCGATAAATTAGCTGTGGGGGCAATTACTCATGCCGATGTAATCAAGGGTATCATAATCGGCAAACAATTTACCGGCAGGGGCCTGACTGATGCTCAATATGTGGATGTTTTATACAAATCTGTATTAGATAGAGATCCGGATGCAGATGGAGCGGCCCACTGGTTAAGTCAGCTTAAAGTGTTGGATAGAAAGACTGTTCTTGATCAATTTCTGGCATCTGATGAGTTTAAATATCTGGTAAATCAATACCTTCAGAACGGTTATAATTATACAGGAACAGTTGATAGCGTATATGCTGAAACTGGAACCGGTTATAAGTTGTCTGTTCTAAATGGAAATGGTGTTAAAGGAATAGCTGCTAAAGTATCTGAATTGTTTAAAGGAATAAAAGATGCAAGCAGCAAAAATAAATACAATATATCTATGGTTGCTGATGCCGATAATTATAACTATAAAAATACACAAATTATCTGCAGGTCCAAAGACTCAGAAATTATAAAAGCTGCCGAAGAAATAAAAAGCAAATTGAAGGCTGGAGTTATCACAACATCAAATGGAACTTCCCAGAATTCTGATATAGTGATAATAATTGGGAATGATTATTTGCCGGCAAATGGGATGTCAGCTAATACAACCACTGCCAGTGATAATTCAGGATTAATCCTTGTAAATATTTTAAATGGATCGGGTACCCAGAGCATAGCAGCTTCAGCCAAGGAAATGATTGAAAAAACTTTCGATAATAATAAAAATCTCCTTAAAATCATCGAAACAAAAAATGCTGATAATTTCAATTATAGTAAAACCAGAATAATCATTTTTACAAAAAAAACCGGAATAGATACTGTTGCTAATGATTTAAAGAAATTGATCGGTGTAGGGGAGATCTCGAAATCAACAAACAATATTGATAATGTAGATATCTCTATTATCCTTGGAAGTGATTATAAAAAATAATTGGTTACACATCTTTTAAGTATTTTTAGTCTATATCTCGGCAACTTACAAAAAAAATATTATTATATAGTTACTTCAATTGGGAAAAATAGTAAAAATCTTAAGACTTGGAAGAATTCATTTTACAGTACCGGGATTTTTAATATATTTAAACGGTGCTCTATTTTCTGTTTTGAATGGGTCGAATTTTGAAATTAAGAAACTCTTCTTAGGATATCTTCCATTATTTCTTGCACAACTATCTGTATCATATAGCAATGATTATTATGATATGGAATCTGACAAGAAAAGTAGTGCCACAATCTTTTCTGGTGGGAGCAAGGTGCTTGTTAATAATCCAGAACTTAAATATATATCCAAATGGATAGCGATAAGTTTAATACTACTATCATTATGTTCAGCAGCAGCCTTTACTTTTATTTTTAAAATAAATTATATTTTTTTAATAATTATAGTATTGGCTAATGCAATTGGCTGGTTTTACAGCGCTCCACCAATAAAATTTTCTTATAGAAACCTCGGGGAATTAGCAATAATTCTGTGTGTGGGCATTGCCCTACCTGCTGCAGGTTATATTGTTGTATCAAATAATATTAGCTTTAATTTGTTTATTTTTATTGTTCCCTTTGCAATCTACAGTTTTGTATTTGCATTAAATGTTGAAATACCGGACTTTGAAGCAGATAGATTTGCAAAGAAGAAAAACTTGATTTCAAACTTCGGACAAAAACCTGGATATTTTATGATATTAATTACCAGTTTAGTAGGCACTATATATTTATTTGTTATTGCTTTTACGGGTATTACTAGTAAGTTTATTGATTATAAAATTAATGGATATTTTTCGCTTTTGCCGCTTGTGACTATTCTTATAACTTTTGTTTACTATATAAGAATAAAAAAAATTTCTGTAAAACTAATTATGTCCAATTTATCAAGTTTGCTTTTATTTTTAGTACTCAGTAATATTTATATGTACTTATTAATCAGAGTGTAATCGTAAAAATAATATTAGGGTGTTACTACTTCGATCAATTTAAAGTGTAAAGTTTAAATGTGACAAAATTAGGATTTCCTAAATATTTATAATTTTAGAATTATTACAACCTTAAACACATCTTTTAAGTATTTTTAGTCTATAACTCGGCTTATAGGCTAACTCCAAGAATCCTATACTATAAAAAGGGTTCACTCGAAGGTTGAAACCTGCAAAATTATTAATTTTTGTGCTTGAAATTTTTATAAATTAGAAATGAAAAATAGGTCTAATTAAATTAAAAATCAGATTGGAGCCCAATACCAATTTAAAAAGTCCTGTTTTATTTATTATAAGTTATATGTTTCTAAAAGAACTGAAGCAGCCTATCTTTCCTTAAAACAAAAACTGGTGAAATTACCAGGTTAAAGCTATCAAAAATACCAACTGAAATACTATATATCCTACTCGTTACTATTATTGTGCCGGGCTATTATACTAAATGCAATAAACCTTTTTATCATTTCAATAAAAAAAGTAATTAAAAATTAATAAATTTGGAGATAAAAAATGTCATTACTAGAGATAACTGGTCTTGTTGCGATTATTCTGATCTCTGCCTTTGCAGTTGTTGGAATTATTGTAGCAGTTCCGATTTTCAGGCTTGTAAACCGCATCAGATTTCTTACAGAAAAGCTTAATGAGAGTTTGATCCCAGTGATTGAGAAATTAGACAATACGGTAACGCATCTAAACAGCGAGATAAGTTCAATTAACGAAATTACACAAAGTGCCGGATCAATAGTAGAACAACTTGAAAAAATTGTAAGACTTGCAAGGATTATCATTACAAGTCCGATTATAAAACTTATAAGTACCGGTATAGGTTTTGCAAGCACTATAAAAAAAATAGCAGGCAAAAGTAAGAACTAATTTTAAAAAGGTAAGCATGGGAGGTAAAAATGAGGGTAGTAACAGCACTTTTTGCGGGTTTGGCAGTAGGTGTGGTCGTTGGAATATTATTCGCTCCGAAATCAGGAAAAGATACGAGAAATGAATTGATGGATAAGGGCGAAAAATTTATGGAGATGGGCAGGGACACTGTTTCAGATGTAGTGGAAAAATCAAAGGGCCTGGTAGAGTCCGGTAAACAGAAAATTGAAGAATTAAAAGATGCAGTAAAGTAAATCTGTAAAAAATGTAAGAAAAAAGTAATAAGGGAAAAGGAGTATGTTATGAGTATTTTTTGGATCTTGGCAATTATAGCAGTAGTGCTGATAATTTTTTCAGGTATCTTTGGTTTTAGAGGAGCCAATAGAGCAGGTTGGGGAATTCTAAAAATTCTCTTTATCATCTTTATAGTCTTTTTAGTTATAATGGTTATTTTGGCAATTGTCAACTAAAAAGGCCTCCTGATTTAATAATGGTAATAAACTGGTTGAGCAGACTAAAAAACTAAATAGAGTTATTAAGTATTCACTATTATTATTCAAATACAATAAGACCCCATAGCAAATATGGGGTCTTATTGTATGGACCTGTCTATCCTTAAATATCGCAAATCATTTTACCTTAAAACTTCAAAGATTTTCACTATTCGCCAGCTGTAATTTAAAGTATAATCCCTTAATTACACTTTTTATAAAAAACCTTAGATTTGATTGGAGTTGCTTAAATTGAAATCGGCTAAATACACATCAGTAAAAATAACGAGCATTATTATGGCAACAATAGTTTTTGCTTTTTTAATGGCCGGAGGATTACAAGGGTGCAAATCCGCGGGCGCCACAAAAGATATTACAGAAAGTTTGGAAAGCGGCCCTGATATTAAAGGTACGGATGCCGCTGAAACTTCTGCAATTG
>JBBQDW010000106.1:0-6946 GCA_038320085.1 Candidatus Humimicrobiales bacterium | reverse complement strand
ATAGTTGATCCCCCAAGGACAGGCATGGAATTTGAAGTAATAAAAGTGATAGCTGACCTAAAAATAAAAAAAATCATTTATATTTCCTGCAACCCGTCAACCCTCGCAAGGGACATAAAAAGATTTTCAGAAAATGGATATTCTGCAATGGAAATACAGCCCGTCGATATGTTCCCGCATACCGAGCATGTGGAGTGTGTAGTTTTGCTCACAAATGTAACTTCTAAGTAGAGGCTTGAAACTACGATAAAGTGAAGTGGGAATGATATTTTGCACTTACTTTTGTTTTTGTTCAATTATACCGATGCCTTGTATCACTATCAGAAGAGTTAACAAGGAAAATTAGATAACCCCCAAGGTTATTCGAAAACCGGATGGAATCATAGAATATGTGGCAGAAGATTCTGATGCAGACAGCATGCCATGAATTAGGGAAAGGAAGAAATAGACATATGCAGAAACGCGTTAAAATAACACTGATCTCGATCATATTGCTCTTGGTTTTATTGACAGGTGCATTTTTTATCTATGTGTCGGATTATTACAGAGCTGATAATGTGGCGATTGCAGCCATACAAGGTAAAGATACCATGCATGTTCAAGACAATCTTACGATACTCTCACCTGCCAAACCGAGCGATACCGCGCTGATTTTTTACCCCGGTGCCAAGGTGGAGCATACAGCATACATCCCAATTTTAGAAAAGCTGCGTCAGAACGGTATTACCTGTGTGCTTGTAAAAATGCCGTTCAACATGGCGATATTTGATCCGAATGCCGCAGATAAGGTTTTCAATGAGCTGCCCGATATTAAAAATTGGTACATAGGCGGCCACTCTATGGGCGGCGCAACGGCAAGCAGCTACGCCGCAAATCACAAAGACAAGGTCAAAGGTCTGATTTTGCTCGGCGCATACATCTATGGCGATGTGTCTCCGAAAAATGCACTTACTGTTTACGGAACGTTGAATTCAAACTTGGAAGAAAATATTAACTACACTGAGAATGTTGTAATCATTGAGGGAGGCAACCATGCCCAATTTGGCAATTATGGCGAACAAAAGGGAGATCCGCCCGCCACTATAAGCAGAGAAGAACAACAGAATATAGCAGTTGAGGCAATATTAAAATTCATACAGAAAAAATCAGAAGAATAGAGTTCGGATTAGGTGGGCATATTTTGATATTGCTAGCCGATTGAGTTGCAGATATGTGGCTTGGTCGGTATTTTTTCTTTATAATCAGCATAAATACCTTCATAAATAAAGAAATTTGGGAAATAATTAAAGTAAATGAAAAAACCCCAGCCAAAGCAGCTTCTTTGATGCGGCAATAGAGAATCCTCCAAGAACAGGCACTTTTTTTATTTTACATCGGCAGGATTGATGACCAACTCTTCATCCTCATCAAAATCCAGGACAACTTTTTGTTCCTGGCTATGTTTCTGCATCACAACAGGGTTTTGTATCCGGGCGGGTCTTTGTAGCAGCATTATAACTGACTATTTTCCGGGTTTCGCATAAGGGAAGGGTTTAAATATTTGACAATGTATCCCATATGTGCTACATTATATTTTATGGAGGAATAAATAATGACTAAAACAACAGCTGTAATAAAAAGCGCCATGGTTCGCGCCAGAATGGAACCCGAATTAAAAGCAAAAGCAGAAAAATATTTTAATCTTTTGGGTCTATCGACCACGCAGGCGATTACATTATTCTTCAAACAAGTCGAACTTCATCAGGGCTTGCCTTTTGAAGTAAATGTTCCTAATGCTGAAACTATAGCTGCTATGAAAGAAATAGAAAATGGAGGCGGCAAAAAATTCGATAATGCAGGAGAATTATTCAAACATCTTGGTATATGATGGTCAAGAGAGTCAATAGCAGCACAGCTTTCGAAAAAGATATTGAAAGGCTGGTTAGAAGAAACAAGGATATGGAAAAGCTTAAATCCATAGTGCGTTCTCTTGTGCATGGAGAAAAGTTAGATCAAATATATAAGGACCATAAATTGACGGGAAATTATTATTCTTACAGAGAGTGTCACATAGAATCGAATTGGCTGCTAATTTACAAACATGATAATGAGGCTATATTTTTAATTCGAACAGGAACACATAATGATCTTTTTCGCTGATTATCAATTATATCCGTGTTCGTTATGGCACGGTTTTTTATTGTATTAAGGATAGTGTGCTCGTAAAGGCAGACAAGATGATTTCCCTGTCGTAGACTGTCAAATGGTTTGAATTGTTTTCTATCACCTGCAGTGTTAGAATGGTGATAGAAGTGATAGAAACTGATATAAAGGGTGATATTATGAAATTGTATGAAAGTGAAGCCGTTGAATTAAAAGGAATCTATACACCTGATTTGAAAAAAGAAATCGTGGCATTTGCAAATACAAATGGTAGAACAATCTATATTGGTGTTCAGGATAATGGAGAAATAATTGGTCTTGATAATGCAGATTTTGTGATGCAACAGATATCAAATGCAGTAAGGGATGGTATTCGACCTGATGTTTCTATGTTTATAAGTATTGAGTTAGTTGAGGAAGATCATAAGAACATTATAAAACTAACAGTTAATCAAGGGACTAAAAAACCTTATTACCTATC
This sequence comes from Candidatus Humimicrobiales bacterium, assembly GCA_038320085.1. Classification (GTDB taxonomy): domain Bacteria; phylum Actinomycetota; class Humimicrobiia; order Humimicrobiales; family Humimicrobiaceae; genus Fen731. The sequence goes on along the minus strand of JBBQDW010000106.1, from coordinate 4,323 downwards.
TGACAAAGGACTAAAGCCGACAGGTGTATATGTGAGAAGTGGTACGACATCTGCTCCGGCGTCTGAAGATGCAATTCGCATGATGATTAAAATGACCGATGGTGATTCTTATGAAAATAACCGTTCTCTCATTCAAGAGTTGACTTTTACAAGTTTAAATAAAGAAATGGAAAGAAGACATTTGGAATTTTCACAGGTACAGATGAAAAATTTAGGAATTCTTTCGTCTGATGATATTTTTACAAACATGGGCTTACTGGTTTCAGACCAATTTAAACATTCGATTAAGTTTGCTGTTTTTCAGGGCACCGACAAATTGGTGTTTAAGGATCGAAAGGAATTGACTGGTTCTTTATTTGATCAGCTCACAGACGCATTTAAAACCATTGATTTTTATAATAGCACAAAGGCCACCTTTCATGATTTGCTGCGTACAGACGAAAGAGATTACCCGGAAGATGCTGTACGTGAGGCATTGCTTAATGCCGTTGTCCACAGAGAATACTCCTTTAGTGGTAGTACAATTATAAATCTCTATTCGGACCGTTTAGAGATTATATCACTTGGAGGATTAGTACCTGGTTTGTCCTTGGAAGCAGCAATGCTGGGTGCATCTCAACCTAGAAATGAAAAGATAGCTAGCCTGTTTTATAGAATGAAATTAATCGAAGCATATGGCACAGGTATTAGCAAGATCATCAGTTGTTATAAAGGGCTATCCGTGCAACCAAAGTTTGAAAATGTTGAAGGAGCATTTCGGGTTATTCTACCTAACACACATGTACGGGCGATAAGCACAGAAGATGAAAAGTATTTTCCAATACTCAGATTATTCGAAAAACAAAAGGAAATCACCCGTAGTGATGTTGAAGAAGCACTCGGGGTGGGTACGACTCATGCGGTTAATACGCTTAAAGAGATGTTGGAGAAAGAGCTTATTAAAAAAGTGGGTAGTGGTAGGCTGACGAGGTATGTTGTGAAGTAGTTATTATAGAACTTAAATTGGAGTGTGTTTATGTCAGAGAAATGAGTATTTTTCCCTTATGATGACTTGGGAGGGATTTATTTTTATGAAGTATAAATTATCGTTTCTTACTGTGCATCAGCAGGATTCATGATCAGCCCTTCATCCTCATCAAAATCCAGGACAGCTTTTTGTTCCAGGCTATGTTTCTGCATCACGGCAGGGTTTTGTATCCGGGCGGGTCTATGTATCCGGGCCGACCTATTTAATTGCCCGGCTTTTTTTGAGATTGAAAAAATCTCGGCTTCTTGTTTAAGCTCCAAAAACCCCTTTTCAAGTTCTTTTGTTATTGCGTCTATTATCAACTTATATTCATTTTTATCAGTCAGCTCTTTTAATTCCTCCATTATGTTTTCAGCCATCGGGTCGATTGGGTCACCAATAAACACATGTATCCTGCGGTAAGTATTCATAAAAAGCGAAGCAATCCCTTCAAAAACAGGATGCCTACCAAACCAGCCCTCCTGAGCCGGGCCGGTACTGACATTATGCAGGTAAACCGGGACTATGGGGATCTTTGTCTTAAAGCTCAAATATGCCGCGCCATCCTTGAATTTCCCGAATTTTCCTTTTTTAAATAAATCCCCTTCAGGGAATATTCCGAAAAATATCTTTTTTCTCTTTGAAATCGAGAACAGTTCTTTAAAACTTTTAACATTCTTTTGGGCATCTTCCTGGAAAACAGGGATGCTGTTTGCAAATCTCCGCATGAAAAAATTTGTGAGCCTGTTTGTGAATCTTTGACTGTCTGCAACAAAATATATTTTTCTTTTAAGTGCCCCCAGGGCGATTATTGGGTCAGCTCCTGTTGTATGGTTAAATGCAAATATCACTGAATGGTTGGGTGGGATTTTTTTAGAGTTGGAAAATTTTATTCTTAAAAAAGCCCTGTAAAAATTTATAAACAGGATTCTTGGAAGGCTGTATAAAGCACTGGAAATTTTACTGCCAATCAGTTTCAGGATCTTCATAATTTAAAATTAATTAATCCATTATTTTATAAATTAGTATTCTTCTTTTATCATGACTTCATAAATTAGTATTCTTCTTTTATAGTGATTTTATAAATTCGTACTCTTCTTCTAACATATTTTTATAAATTTATACTCTTCTTCTACCATAATTTTATAAACTAGTACTCTTCCGCTGCTATTCTTTATAGCACAGCGTATGCTCTTAGTCAATCAGCTTGAAAGTCCGGCTTGAAACCGAATTCTGGAACAGAAGTGTAAAGATATGCCGTAAATTTGAAAGCCTGGCTTTTCAAAAACAAAAAATCAATTGTTGCTGATGTCAAATCCATTTCTTGGATCAGCAATCTCATTAAGAAGGTATTCTATACATTCTTTTTGTCTTCTTATTTGTTCATTTAAAATAAATTCTTTGCTGAAACCAAGATTTTTTAACAACTCAACGTATTTGGTGGATAAAACAATGCATCTGATGTCTTCTTTAATTATTCCGACACTTTTCACGATTTTTCCTCCTGGCTATTTTTTAGCTTAAATTGTCTTATTGGAAAAATAAGATTTCTTTTTTTTACTTCACTATTCAATCAGAGATTGAAAGTAAAAAATGTGTGCCGCAAATTAGTACAGATATCCCAACTATTATTACAGATGTTCCAATGAGGCTTACAAGATGTTTACTATGAAGATTATTATATTAGTGCAAGGAATTTTGCTGCAATTATGCTGATAAGCTGACTTTGATCGTATTACTATTGCTATTACCACAACAATAACCATTACAATAATGCTAAGAGAATGATAATGGATTTTGAAATAAAATTGTTAAAATTGCCTTAAAAATATATTAAATTATTATTAAATATTGAAATATTAAATACAAAAATTCTCATTTGAACTTTTATTTGTTAAAGCATCTTAATTTTTTTTAAGCCATATCCTGGAGCCAGTTAACTTCTATTGAGAAAATTTATATCCATGCTTTTGACTTTTGATGATCTAATAATATTAGAAAAAATATAAAATTTTTTTAAACTATAACAAAGTATTATCGGGGAGCAAAAATCTTTGGCTCCCCGATACTGTTCTCTGATAATATAATTGGCTATAATATACTGGGTTTGAAGGATATATCCAGTAGTAAAGAATATGATGCAGAAAGCATTAAAAACCACTGAACCCGAATCTATGATAAGGCCAGACAATACTTGCATTGATAATTAAGCTAAAGAATGTTACAGATGTAAACATCTTAAGTGATAGTTTGGGAAAAAGTAAAAAATAAAGAAAATGGAGGAAGAAAAAATTAAAGCTAAAATAAACTTTTCAAAAGAATATAAGTTGTTCAGTGACTATAAAGTTCAATTAAAGAAGGAACTTGCGGACCTGAGGGTGATATATACTGATATGGACGGTACATTGCTAAATGACCGTGGCTGTCTTATCAGGGACGTAAACGGCAGGTTTTTCATTGATTGCATTAAGTTGTTTGAAAAGGCCGAAGCCTTAAACTGGGATATTGTACTTGTATCCGGCAGGAATAAGCTGACGCTAAAATATAATGCGCAACTTATGGGCGTAAAAAACTATATTCCTGAGCTTGGCTGTGAGCTTGTTTACAACCTGGGCGAAAAAGTTTATGTCACCTTTGACAGTTTAAATTACAAATATGAAGTTACCAGGGGAGGTAAGGACCTGGTAAAAATAATCGAACTTCTTAAATCGGAATTTCCGGGTAAAATTGACAGCAGGATTGAATGGAGCATGGAAAGGTCATATAACGCATTATTTTTAGGTGACATAGACCTTATCAGGGCAAATAAATTACTTGAATCCAATGGTTACGGGGGCCTGGTTCTTGCAGACAATGGATTTTCAAAACTTATGAATTTGAAACTTGATGTTGAGCATTTAAGGATTTATAACCTTGTGCCAAAAGGTGTGGACAAATCCAGTGCGATTATACTTGATAAGGAAATAAGAAAACTTCAAAAAAACAATTGCATAGCTCTTGGCGATTCTGCTGAAGACTTAAAAATGGCCAAAGAGGTGCACGCTTTTTTCCTAATGAAGGATACAGTTGAGCGGGACAGCGATATTTTAGAATCCCTGAAAAATTATAACAATGTCTTTGTCACGGGCCAGAGCATGAACAGGGGCTGGGCCGAAGTAATGGAATACTTCGCGGAATAGCATATATATTCAAGATGTATTGTTAAATCAGTAGTAGTTAATCCGCTTTTGATTCTTAAATCATCAGCAGGCGGTCCGTTTTTTGTTTTTAAATTTTTAATAAACAGCCCGCCTTTAAATTTCAAACTGCCTGTATAT
>JBBQDW010000105.1:0-6963 GCA_038320085.1 Candidatus Humimicrobiales bacterium | reverse complement strand
GAAAACATGCCTGCTGCGGCAATTTCAAAAAGACTTTCAACGTTTGCAGCATTAAAAACTATACCCGTATCGGCAGGGTGCTCTATAATTTTAAATCCGGGAACCTGACTATTATATTCCATTTCAAATCTATTTTAACTTAACCGGTATAGGTATACAATTATGTAAAATTTTTTAAAGCGCTATATTGAAATTATTAAAAAAGTAGGGCATTCTATTTTTTTTAAATTAGCATGTTAAAAAGATATAAAAAATTGCTTTTCAAATTGCAGAGTTTTAAGTTTCCTGTATTAAGTTTATAGTATTATGAGAAATATATTAAGTTTAATGTATTAAGTGCAGAGTATTAAGTTTGGTGTATCAATCGTAGAGAACAGATGAAAGAAATAACTTTAATATCATCCAAAACACAGAAACAAATCGGTATACAGGTCATGGCTGCTTTTGCAACGGCAATCCTTGCAGGCGCCCTGATTTTAATGATTCCTCAAATGACTAATGAAGGAAAAATAAGGTTTATCGACGCACTCTTTACTTCAACGTCTGCTATTTGCGTTACCGGACTGGTTGTGCAGGACACTGCAAAATATTTTACTGACCTGGGTAAATCAATTATCCTCATACTGATTCAATTAGGCGGATTGGGTATAATGACAGTAGGCTCAATATTTGGCCTTATCCTTGGTAAAAAGATACAGATTAAGGACAAGTTTTATATTGATTCCAGTTTTGGCCCCAGAAAGCAATTCAGCGCTGCAAGGTTTTTTGGCCTGATTGCTGCTGTGACTGCTGTAGTGGAAATTGCCAGCTCCCTTATTTTTGGTTCGCTATTATATTTTAAATATGCTTATCCGCTAAAGACAGCATTTACTTACGGATTTTTTCACAGCGTGAGCGCCTTTAATAATGCAGGATTTGCGCTCTATTCAACTAACCTTGAAATACTGGTCTCAGATATCGTCGCTAATGTCGATATAATGCTTCTTATAATAATCGGCGGCATAGGTTACCCTGTTATTTCGGAGATCCTGGCATACAGGAAAACAAGAAAATTTTCTTTGCACGCAAAAGTAGTCTTTCTGGTAACTGCAATCTTAATTTTTGGCGGCGCTCTTGCATTTTTTCTGTTTGAGTTCAAAAACCCTGCAAGCATCGGGGGCAAACCTTTTGGGACACAGGTGCTGGCAAGTTTTTTCCATATAGTTTCTGCAAGAACAGCCGGTTTTAATACAATAAATGTAGGAAAATTTACCCAATCCTCGCTGTTTTTTCTTACGCTGCTGATGTTTATCGGGGCCTCTCCTGGCGGAACAGGCGGCGGTATAAAGACCACGACTTTTGCAGTTGTCACCGCAGGCGCATTCAGTTCCCTAAGAGGAAGAAACCAGGTAGTAATGTTTAAAAAAAGACTCCCGGATGGTGTTTTTTCAAGGGCGCTCACGGTAATGCTTGCAGCAATTGTACTCGTCATCTGCGCAACAATAGGAGTGCTGATTTTTGAAAAATGCTCGCTTACTCAGGCATTGTTTGAGGTTATCTCTGCTTTTGGCACTGTCGGACTCAGTACAGGCATTACATTTGGCCTTGTGGTGCCAAGTAAAGTAATATTGATACTTTGTATGTATATTGGTAGAATTGGCATTAGTACCTTAGCGCTTGCTCTTGCAATGCGAAGCAGCACAAGCAGGGTAATTCATTCTGAAGAAAGCGTTACGATAGGTTAAAAAAATGAAAAAAAATTTCCTGGTTATAGGTCTAGGCAGGTTTGGTATAAGTGTATCAAGGACCCTTGCAAAAGCAGGGCATAATGTTGTTGGAATCGACCAGTCAGAAGACAGGATACAGAGGGTTGCATCAGAAATAAATGATGCTATAAAATGCGATGCAACAGACGCAGAAATCCTTGAATCCCTCGGTGTGCGGGATTTTGATGCGGTAATTGTTGCCATTGGTGAAAAATATATACAGAATTCAATTCTTGTAACACTCATCCTTAAAGAAAAAGGCGCAAAAAAAATAATTGCCAAAGCCGGTACCCAGACCCAGGGAAGGGTGCTTTCAAAAGTCGGCGCAGATGTAATTGTATACCCGGAAAAAGACATGGGTGAAAGGGTTGCAAAAAACCTTATAAGCTCCAACGTGCTTGATTTTCTTGAAATTGGCAGCGGGTTCAGCATAATAGAGATCAATATGCCGAAAATGCTGATTGGACATAATCTTGCAACCTTAAATCTACGCCATAAATACGGTATTACAATCATTTCAATAAAGAATAATGCAAATGAGATAAAGAACCCGCCGGATGTTAACTACATATTCCAGCCGGATGATATAGTGACGCTTATCGGAGAGATTAGACAGTTAAAGAAACTCGGTTTCACTGAATAGGTCCTCACAGTCTGAAGAACTTTTTGTGCATAAATTCTGCAATTAATTTTAATTCTGTTAATTTCTGTTAAATTTTATTGAATTCCATTAAAATATTAAAGTTTTATTAAAATCCAACGGGGGAAAAATGACTGAGAATTTAAGTAATAATATTTTAGAAAAAGGCATCGCAGATAACAAAGAAGCTAACATGCAAGCTGCACAGTCTGCACCAGGGAAAAATAAACCCGGATTAAAAGAAGCTCTGGAACGTAAAGACTTTGCAATAACCTGCGAGATTGGCCCTCCAAAGGGTGTCGACACTAGTGAAATATATGAAATCGGTGAAATACTTAAAGGGCTTGTAAACGGTATTAATGTTACTGATTTGCAGAGTTCAGTAATGAGGCTTGGTTCCCTGGCCACCTGCCATCTTTTAACCGATATGGGCCTTGAGCCGATTTTCCAGATGACATGCAGGGATAGAAACAGGTTATCCCTACAGTCAGAACTTTTAAGCGCATATGTACTGGGAATAAGAAATGTTTTATCGCTTACAGGGGATCACACTACAGTTGGGGACCATCCCCAGGCAAAACCGGTTTACGACCTGGATTCAGTATCGCTGCTTTATACCATGTCAAGGCTTGAAGAAGGTTTTGACCTCGTGGGAAATGAACTTAAGGGCAAACCTGCTTTTTTTAAAGGGGCAGTCGTTAATCCGGGGGCAGATACTGAAAATTCTCTTAACCTCCAGCTTTTAAAAATGCAGAAAAAAATTGATGCAGGAGCAGAGTTTTTCCAGACCCAGGCTGTTTTTGATGATAGCGTAGTTGAAAAATTCATGGAAAAACTTGACAAGCTAAACATTAAGACCCCGGTGCTTGCAGGAGTCATTCTTTTAAAATCTGACAAAATGGCCAATTACATGAATAAGAATGTTCCCGGCATTTTTGTACCAAAAAGAATAATTGATAAAATGGCCGGAACAAATGACAAGGTCTCCATGTGCCTGGAAATCTTATCTGAGCTTATTACAAGAATAAAGCCATACTGCGCCGGTGTTCATATCCAGGCTTTGGGTTGGGAAAAACATGTCCCGACACTTATTAAGAACCTTGGCCTGTAATCTCAATGGTGATTTAGCCTGTAATCTGAATGGTGATTTAGCCTGTAATAATACCTTTCAAATAAGAATTTATAAGATTTGTTATATAAATAACAGATAAGGGTTTTGCTGTTATCTTTTTTTGTTATCTTTTTTTTGACTATTAACAACTTTTATTTTATTATTGACGAGTTCCTGTTTTAAATGGAATACAAATTTATCTTGAAAGGAAGAATAAGTGAACAAAAAGTTATATGTAGGTAACCTTGAGTACTCAACTACAGACAAGGATCTCGAAGAGCTGTTTACTACCATGGGTAAGGTCACCTATGCTAAAGTAATAGCAGGAATGGACGGAAGGCCAAGAGGTTTTGGTTTTATTGAGATGGAAACCGAAGAAGAAGCAAAAAATGCAATGGAAAAACTTAACCAGAGCAGCTTCAAAAACAGGACTATAGTCGTAAATGAGGCAAAAGAGCAGACAAACAGGGATAACAGAAGCAGACCAAGCGGTGGCGGCGGCGGTTATGGCGGTGGCGGTGGCGGCGGCTATGGCGGCGGCGGCGGTTACGGCGGCGGCGGCGGCGGCCGTGGCGGATTTGACAGAAGGCCTAAAGACGACCTTAATTCAAAATTAAGGGAATTAAGAAAAAGATTTAGCTAAGGTTAACTATAAATAAGTTATCGGTTTAATCTGATAAGCATTTAAGATATCCTGGTTTTAAGATAATTGTCAAAGTTTATGTTTTTTAAAATACTGATGTTTTAGTATCTGCTTATAGGCTTGGTAATATAATTTAAATAACTCACAGGGAGTCGTTATGACTTTTTGTGGGGTATTTTTTTTTTTATGGGTTTTTTTTGTATTTTATTTGGTTATTTGTATTTTATATGGTTATTTGTATTTTGAGAGTTTTTTGTATTTTATCAGTTTTTTTGTATTTTGAGAGTTTTTTTGTATTTTATGAGTTTTTCTGTACTTTGAGAGTTATTTGAATGGGTTAAATAAAGCTTTGGCAGCTTCCAAATGACAAAGGCAGCATCATACTGTTTGCCTCAAGAAATTCTTTGTTTTTAAGGACATCGCGGGCAGGACCATCATATTTTATGATACCATTATTTATGACTACTGCCCTGTCTGAAAAATCGTAAGCCATATCAAGATCATGGGTTGCAATGATAATGGTCCTGTCCATATTTTTTAGAAGATCTATGAAGTTATGCCTGTTTTGAGGGTCAAGATTGCTTGTGGGCTCATCAAGAATATAAATTTCCGGCTCATAAGACAGGACAGTTGCAAGAGCTGCAAGCTTTTTCTCCCCAAAACTTAAAAAGTAAGGCACTTCATCTTCAACATCTTTTAAACCTACTTTTAAAAGGATTTCTTTTACGCGGGTACTGATAAAAGAAATATCCTTTGCCCTGGGGTCTTTTTTCTTTACAAGGAAATTAATAAGGCCAAACGCAACATCGTCAAAGACTGTTGTTGAAAAGAGCTGGTCGTTCGGATCCTGGAAAACAAAGCCTATCTTTTCCCGTACTGAGTAGATGGTTTTTTCATTAATTTCGACACCTGAAATGCTTATACTGCCTTCCCTGTATTTCGATTCAAGCAGTCCTGCAATATTTAAAAGAAGCGTTGATTTCCCGGCCCCGTTCGGCCCGATAATAGATACCTTCTCACCCGTATAAATATCCAGGCTTATGCCTTTTAAAACATTTTTAAATACCGCCTGAGATTCGCTTTTTTCATTAAGCCTTTTTGATGAAAAGTATTTATATTTTAACTGTTTTATTTCTATTAATGGCCTCAGCGGCTCTGTTACCGGTTTAAGTGGTTCTGCAAATGTCCTGGGTGGTTCTGCTAATGTCCTGGGTGATTCTGTCGCTATTGGCCTTGGCGGCTCTGTCGCTATTAGTCTGTGAGGCTCTGCTGCTAATAAATTTAGTGGTTCTGTTAATGTCTTTGGCGGCATATTTTTTTAATTTATTAATTTAGAAAGTTAATAATTTTGAAAGTTCAATATACTTAATTACAACAAGCGCTATTGTAAAAATAGCTACTGTCACCCAGCCGAACGAATTGTTTTCCCCGATGTCTTCCATCTCGTGAAATTCTCCCTCGAAACCCCTGGATTCCATAGATTTATAAATGTTTTCAGCCCTGTCAAAAGACTTGATAAATAAGGTTCCTGCCAGATATGAAAGCTTCTTATTTACACTATGATGGGATTTTTGAAAAACCCTGCTGTTTATTGCCATTTGCCCTGCCTTTGCCTCGTCTCTTATAAGAAAAATATACCGGTACATCAGGAAAATTATCGATACAATTATTTTAGGCAAATAGATTTTTCTTAGGCCCATAAGAAGCTCTATATCCCTGGTGGATATGATAAGCGCTGTAAAAATCATAATCGAAAGAAATGATTTTATAATGGCAGTAAAAAAAATCATAATGCCCTTGTCAGTGACATTGATTGCAAAAAAATTGACATCTATGCTATAAATAACATTTCCAGTGTTTGCAAATGGGATAAAAATTGAAATTGAAAGTGGAAATAAAAAAAGAAATAAAACCCTTTTTATAAATAACGGCAATCCCGGCCTGAATATAAGGATGGCAGCAAGAGCCGGGATAAAATACATCAATAATATCAGGTAATTGCCTTTTGCCGTGCTGACAACAAATACTGCCAGAAGCAGCGAAATAATTAACTTGGACCTTATATTCAGCTTAAAAACTGTTCGTGGATTTAAAACTCTTAAAAAAACTTTTCCAGCCTCCGATTTACCTGCCTCTGATTTAGCTACCCCTAATTTGGCTTTAAACTTTTATCTGTTCTCTTTTACTGATATCCTTATGTGCTTTCTCTTTTACTGATATCCTTATATGCTTTCACTTTTACTGATATCCTTATTTGCCTGTCTTCTTTTCCTGGTTACAACACTGTAAATCAAATAAATAATACCAAAAAACACCAGTATAATAAGAACCCCTAAAAGACCTGCTATCGGGCCCTGCCACTTCTCACTTGCAATATAGGTGAAAGTATAATCACGAATAATGAAAAAACTTTCGCTAACTGATGTCGTTGACTTATCTATAAAACCAAAACCTTCTGCAACCTTTTCCAGGCCATCAGGAAAAGATGATGCAAATGGGGAAATAAATGTTGCAACTATTATGGCAATGATTATGCCTGCAACAACGAATCCCAATATTCCCTTTTGTTCTTTCTTCACCTTTTTTCCTTTCAAGTCAACAAGACAATTAGTATTGGTACACCTGCATAAGCACTTACTTAATTTTACTTATGAATTTTTTTAGATCCTGTCTATTAAAGTTTCCTGGTAATAATAATATCCGGCCTTACCCTGTCTATAAATGCGATTATAGCAGTAGTAATAAGGGCTTCACCGACCCCTATTACCATATGCACAAGCACCATTGCTTTAAGTGTTACCGCCATTTCATAGGTGCCGGATAT
>JBBQDW010000104.1:0-7162 GCA_038320085.1 Candidatus Humimicrobiales bacterium | reverse complement strand
AATAAAAATTATAAATTATTTGCATGTAATAAACTCAATATAACAGCATGATTACAACTGCAATTACAATTAAATAGTAATTTCCAACAATTGCTTATTTATTCTCTTTTTAAAATATAATGACTTGGGATATCCGGATTGTCAAGATTAAAAACCCTGTCAAATACAATATAGGTAACCCCTATCAAACCGACATTCTCACCCAATTTTGAAAATTGGATATCGTGCACCTCCTGTACCATAGGAAATGTATTTTTATCTACAGAATTTTTTACTTTATTTAAATATTTTTCTCCAAACTTGATAACTTCACCATGAATAATAATAATTTCCGGGTTGAAAATCTTAATGGCATTGGATATCCCGATACCCAGGTATCCTGCATTTTTATCAATATTTTTAACAACTATTTCATTCCCCTGTTTATATAATTCATATAAATCTTCTTCTTTAAGATTTTCAAAATCTATATTATCTTTATAATCCTCATTTTTAAAATTTTCTTTGATATCATCAAGTAGAGAATTTGTAGAACATAAGCTTTCAAGGCATCCAGTGTTTCCACAATGACATACTCTATTATCATCAATATTTGTAGTTATATGCCCTAATTCACCTGCCATACCTTTGGTACCAATAAGAAGTTTACCTCCAACATATACACCTGTGCCAATGCCGGCACCTGTTTCAAAACAAACAAAATCTTTCAAATTTTTTGCCAATCCTAATTTTTTTTCAGCTATCGCCTGAACCCTACACTCATTCTCTATAAAAACCGGCAGACCTATTTGCTTTTCAATTATCTCTTTTAATGCAATATTATTCCAACCTTCAAGGTTTGGAGAAAAAATAACTGTGCCAGTTTTTGAATCTACAAGACCTGTCGCACCAATTCCAATCCCAATAAAATCTTCCTTTGAAATTCCGTATTCTTTAATAAGTGACTTAATATTTACTATAATATTTTTAATTACATGCCCTGGTCCTAACCATTGTTCAGTTGGAGTTTTTATAAGCTTTAATATTTTCGAATTAAGATCTGTCAAAGCAATCCTTATATTTTTTACCCCTATCATCACACCCAGTATATAGCCTGATTTTTCATTAAATTTTATCAATACTGCTTTTTTCCCGCCTAGTGGAGTAGATTTACTTTTTCCTATTTCTTCTATCAGTCCGCTGCCTATAAGTTCATTTATATAGAAAGTTGTTGTAGGACGGCTTATGTTAAGATATTTTGATATATCGATTCTTGAAATTGGACCTTTTTCAAGGATTATTTTAAGGATTTGTTTTGTATTTAATTCTTTAATAGAGATACTCTTATCCCCTATTATTCTATTTATTTTTTCATTCATTTTCTTTAAAATTAATCATTATCTCTTAAAACTTGCTGAATTCTAATAGATTTAAATATAGTTAGTTATGTATATTACTTAACTTACTATAAAATGTCAATATTTTTTACAGACAATTATCTCTAAGATGAAATACATGAGTGAGGAATCCAAAGTTATTATTCTTTTTTAATTTGCTGAACAAATTGATTAAATTCTTCAGCATTTATATCAATAATATGTTCTTGGGCAGGGAAAATACCGTTTTGCACTTCTTCTTTATATTGTTTAAAAGCTGCCAAAGATTGTTTATAGAAATTAGCATATCGCTTTGAATGACGGGGGTAATGATCATTATGTGAGCCTAATATATCGCAATCAAAAAGAAATTGTCCGTCACAATCAGGACCACTTCCCATTGAGAAAGTGAGGATGTTAACACGTTTGGTGATCTCTGCAGCTACTTTATGTGGTACGCATTCGACTTCCACTGCAATAGCACCGGCATCTTGATAAGCCAGAACATCATAATAGACTTGTAATGCTTCCTTACAGGTTTTACCTACAGCTCTAGGGCCACCAAACCATGTATTACGAACTGGTAAATATCCCACATGACCCACACAGGGGATTTTTTGTCGTCCAAGAGCTTGGTACTTTCCTATTTCCATACCAGAAGCATAAATTACATCTGCGCCAAGATCCAGGGCTATCATTGCTGCTTTTAAAGCATTACTTTCGCTAACATAAACATAATTTTGGGGAATCCCTGCTCCAATAAATATATTTGGTGCACCTGCTCTTACCTCGCGTAATACGACTTTTAGGTGCTCCAAAGAGTTGGCCCAGGTTACCAGCATATCTATTCCGGCAGTCTCGCAAGCTTGTGCTGTCCAATAATCAAAGGCTGAAACCAGCACAATTTGTCGTTTCCCTTTTAAATCTAATAGATCTTTTACTGTTAGTCTAGCCATAATAACATCCTCCTTGAAAATGATAAATAGGAGCTTACCAGCTAAATATCTCTAGAGATTGATTTTCATTCCATAGTACTCATGTATCGCTTCATACATTGCAACAACATTTTCAGGAGGTGTTCCAGCTTGAATATTGTGACTTGGGCCAGGGATATAACCACCGTTCTTACCCATAGATTCCAACATACTTATGACCTCTTTCTTTACTTCATTAGGGGTAAACTTAGGTAATACCTGTTGGACATCAATGCCACCGCTAAAGACAAGTTCTTTCCCGAATTCTTTTTTTATTTTTAGTGGAATCATGTCCTTAGCGCTTGTTTGAATTGGATTCATTATATCAACACCCACATCTATAAAGCGCGGGAATATTTTAATCGCACTGCCACAAGAATGGAACTCCACCTTCATGCCGGCAGAATGGGCCAAGTCAATGATACGCCGGTAATGTGGAGCAAAAAAATCATCGAAAATAGATGGACTCATTAATAACCCTTGCTGTGTTCCCCAGTCATCAGCCAGATGGATGCAATGCACATTTTTCCCGATATAATCCTTTACCGTCTCAATAATTTTTTTAAAATATTCATAACCGAAATCACATATATGCATTAAAATGGCTTCAGCGATGGCCTTTCTTTCAAGGCAATCAATCATAAATTGAGACATCCCCCGCACTTCCCATGCAAACCATCCCGGCGCCAAATAACCTACCGTAAATGGATAATCTGGAAATTGCTTGATTGTAGGTAAAATACTTTTATAATCATACCAGTCAACCTGAGGCCATTGATGGTCATCCACTTCTTTTACGGTTTCTGCTCTTGCCAACGCAAAGTCGATTGTCTCAGTATACTTCCCACTACCATAGTATATATATTTTTGTTTAGAGCCCCATATATTTTCAAAAGTACCATTATCATATTTTTTTAATTCTGGCCCCACGTAAGCAGGTTCCCAAGACTTGGCTTCCATACCTTCACCTTGAAAGCGATAGTCAATATCAAAGTAATCATATAGAATCGTGGCCAAGTCGTGGCCTAAATATTGCTTCAATGAATTAGTAAACTCATCTGTTGCTGAATAAAATGTTGGCAATCGGTCCATAACTTCATAATTAACAGCACTTTGCCACCTTTGATTATGGGTTATCTTTTTCATATTATTTCCTTTCATAATAACCTTTTGTAGTGTACTTTTTAACTTATATTCATAAGATGTAAAAGATCTTTAATCGTTTAATACTAGATAAAAAATAGCAGTTGGATGTATTAGCTATCCCGATTCTGTTAACTAAAATATTTAAATTGTATAACCCTCACCTCTAAATGATTTAATTTCATCTATCATGGCAATAACATTCTCAATTGGGAAATGCGATTTGATATGATGATCGGGTCCGCAAATATATCCTCCACTTTTTCCTAGAATTCTTATTCTATCTTTGACTTCCCTTCTAACTTCCTCAGGTGTTCCAAAAGGCAATGTTCGTTGAGTGTTTATAGCCCCAAAAAAAGTGATGTTTTTTCCGTACTCACGTTTCATATATTCTGGTTCATTGCCAGGTAAATGTGCCTGCACAGTCTCCCACACATCCATTCCAATGTCGATGAGATCCCCAATTACAGGCTCAATAACACCACATGAATGAAACCAAACATACAGGTCAAACTCTTTTGCTAGAGCAAATATTTTTATATATGTAGGTTTAAGGAATTTCTTCCACATGTCTGGTGAAATTAGCATACCGTTTTGACCTGCAAAATCATCCCCCATACTAAAAATATCGGCTTTGCCATTTGCCGCTTCAAAATATTTTCGGTAGAACTTCAAATAAAAGTCTTCTATATTAGCAATAGTCGCTTCAATTAGTTTTGGCTGCAGATAAAGATACTCCATCGCTTTATCCATTGAGAAGAAATCGAAAACCTGATCAAAAATTGGATTCCATGATCCAAGCATTATTGCATATCTATTATTATATTTCTCGATTTTATCGTTGATTTTACTGAAATCCCAATCATCAGGATTAGGCCATGTGTAATTTTCGATTTCTTTTACGGTTTTAATATCGAAAAAAGGTATCGCATGTCCGGCTTCGGCCGAATATGAATCTACCCCTCCACTTGTACCAAAAAGTCCTATAGGTTTTAAATCCTCATAAAGGCCCGTATTGAGTCTATTTGCTTCCACTTCGCTAAGTTCCTTTTTATAATCAGGCCAGATTCTCCTAATACATACACCGATCTCATCCGCAAGTTCCTCTTTAGTTACCAAATTATAATGCTGCAGATAAGGTGATATCTCATCAATGTTAATAAAATGAGTAGGTATCTCGTCAGGAAGTTCATGATTTATTGTTGCGAGTATCCGTTGTCGATTTGTCATCTTGCCCCCTACATACTATTTCTTAAAAATCAGTCATTATCCTTTAAAACTTACTGAAGTCTAATAGGTTTTTATAGTTAGTTATGTATATTACTTAACTTACTATAAAATGTCAATATGATTTGTTATGATTTGTCACTTATATCAGAAGAGGAGTGAAGTCTCCTTGTTTCAAGTCATTTCCCGCAGGTTTTCCAACTTTTATAATGCAGAATTGCAGATTTCTATATAAATAAGGCCACCTGGCCAAACTCGCCTTTCATAAGATCCTGTGCAGCAGATAACCTTTCCTCAAGGATTTATCGATTTTTATTGTGTTCTTTGTCATCCTTTTATTACACCGAGCGGTTCGAACCTTGCTGTTTTTTTTGACAATCCTGCATTATGGATGACTTCGACTACTTTGCTTACATCCTTATAGGCGTCAGGAGCTTCCTCTGCGAGCCCTCTAATGTTGGACGCAAGCACGATTATCCCCTTTTTATCCAGCAATTCTTTCTGCAGTTTGCCGCCGTCTATCTCTTTTTGAGCGCGTGACCTGCTCATTAGCCTTCCTGCACCATGGCAGGCTGAGCCGAAACTCTCCTCCATTGCTTTTTTTGTCCCGGTCATTATATATGAATATCGCCCCATGTCTCCCGGAATGATTACCGGTTGTCCTATTTTTTTGTATTTTTGGGGTACTTCCGGCCTGCCGGGCCCGAATGCTCTTGTTGCGCCTTTGCGGTGGACACAGACTTTTTTAACCGACCCGTTTATTGTGTGCTCCTCTATTTTAGCAATATTGTGCGACAGGTCATAAACCAGGCCCATATCCATTTTTTCTGCCGACTTGCTGAATATGTCTTCAAAGGCAAGCCTTACCCAGTGAGCCAGGCAGTGTCTGTTTACCATTGCATAATTGACTGCGCAGACCATCGCACCAAAATATCTTTTCCCTTCCTGGGAGCTAATGGGTGCGCATGCAAGCTGCCTGTCCGGAAGTTTTATCTTGGCGGCCCACTGTGATTGCTGCATTACTCTCAGATAATCACTGCAAATCTGATGTCCCAATCCCCTTGAACCGGAATGTATCATTATCACTGCCTGATTTTGGTACAAACCCATTG
The DNA here is from genome assembly GCA_038320085.1 of Candidatus Humimicrobiales bacterium. Taxonomy (GTDB): domain Bacteria; phylum Actinomycetota; class Humimicrobiia; order Humimicrobiales; family Humimicrobiaceae; genus Fen731. The sequence goes on along the minus strand of JBBQDW010000104.1, from coordinate 1,351 downwards.
CTGCTGCTGATTCAACATCGAATATTTCGGCTACCCTCGCCACTTCAATAAAATGATTCCCGGAACCAAGAGTGCCTGACTGGTCACTGCCGCGATCATATGCCTGCTTACTGACGTAATCAGGATTTGCGCCATCCATGCATCCGTTTTCTTCAGTATATTCAGTATCCTCCTGCCAACCATAGCCCTGTTTAACCGCCCAGCCTGCGCCGCAAGTAAAAAGTTTGCCCATCTCCTGCTTTGACAATTTTATTTTACCCTTGCTACCAACCCCTTTTGGGATTGAGCTGTAAAGCATATACATTATTGCCTCAAGCCGGCTGCTTATATCATCGGCATCAAGATTAGTTCTTAGCACTCTGACCCCGCATGAGATATCATAACCGACACCGCCCGGAGAAATCACTCCGTCTTCCAGATCAAATGCTGCAACCCCTCCTATTGGAAAACCATATCCATAATGGATATCGGGCATCGCAAAAGAAGCATTTATAATCCCGGGCAGATTTGCAACATTTACCACCTGGTCAAGTGTCTTTTCTTTCTCGGCGATTTCAAGAATTTCCCTGTCGGCATAAATAATACCGGGAACGCGCATACCTAAACTTTCGTCTTTTTCAACTTCCCACTTATAATCACTTAGTTTTTTAATCTTATAGTTATGCATTTTCTCCCCCTCTTCCTCTAACCTACACACTCTCTTTTAGAATAATAGAACCCGTAAAAATCTCGACAATATGTCGAAATAAATGTCGAGAGCATTTAAACCTTTAAAATAATAATTAATCTGAAATCTTCTTTATGTTCCTTCTAATACTGATACTTAAAGCACTATGATTTTAGTTATTCCCCTGATATTTTATAAATTTTCTAGACGTCGAATATGACCTGGCCCGACCAATACTTGCCGGAGGCATCATAGTATACTTTCAGCTTATGATAAGTCGGGGCCTTTATTGAAATGTATACTTTATGTTTTTCAAGGTCGATTTTTTCACCATAAATGTCTGCATCCAGCACACTTATGCCTTGCCCGGCATTTAACCTTTTTATTTCAAATTTCGAAAAAAGCATCCCGACAGTCTCGTGTATGTATAACAATTTTTCAAGCCATGATATCAAAAGGTCGTCCAACCCAAGTTTTGGACCCTGCTTTATCTTTACAGTTTTTCTCAATCCCTGCCCCACGCTTTCAGTATCGCATATTATTGAAAACATGCCTGCTGCGGCAATTTCAAAAAGACTTTCAACGTTTGCAGCATTAAAAACTATACCCGTATCGGCAGGGTGCTCTATAATTTTAAATCCGGGAACCTGACTATTATATTCCATTTCAAATCTATTTTAACTT
>JBBQDW010000103.1:0-7212 GCA_038320085.1 Candidatus Humimicrobiales bacterium | reverse complement strand
CATCCTCAGTAACGCTGTCAACAAGGTCATAAACAAAAAGCGAGTTTCCGCAGGAGAATATTCCCGGAGCCGATGTCTGGAAATCCTCATCGACAGCCGGACCGCCGGTGTTTTTATCTATTCTTACACCGCAAGTTTTGGAAAGTTCATTTTCGGGTATCAATCCTACTGATAAAAGAAGGGTATCACATTTTATTATTCTGGCACTTGCTAAAACAGGTTTCAGGTTTGAATCAACCCTGCAGACTTCAACAGCTTCAAGCCTTTTGCCGCCTATGATGTTTGTCACTGTATGGCTCAGATGCAGCGGTATATCATAATCGTCAAGGCACTGTGAGATATTTCGAAGAAGGCCGGTTGAAAACGGCATCAGCTCATAAACTCCTTTAACATGGCAGCCCTCAAGCGTAAGGCGCCGCGCCATAATAAGGCCTATATCACCGGATCCAAGGATCACTATTTCTTTGCCGGGCAGAAAACCTTCTATGTTTACCATCCTCTGTACGAGCCCGGCAGTAAAAACCCCTGCGGGCCTTGCGCCGGGAATCATTATCTGGCCCCTTGTTCTTTCCCTGCAGCCAAGCGCAAGTATTACTGATTTTGTATAAAGCACCTTAAAACCTGTTTGTTTGCCTGTTACTATTATTTCAATAATAGCTCCCGCCGTATTGTCAGCTGTTGACCGGGGTTTGGCGGATTGTAAGTCTTTCATTACGGATTGTGACACTTGTCTGTCTGTTTGTGCCCTTTGTAAATCTGGTTGTAATCCTTGCCTGTCTGTTTTTTGGCCAGAGGCGCCAGCTTTTTTGAACCACTCAGTTTTAATGGAAAGAGCCATGGTGTTAAGCATGACTTCTACACAAGTAGTCTTTAGCTTGTCAACAAATACCTGGCTATATTCCGGCCCGGTCATCTCCCTGTTAAAAATCTTAAGTCCAAATCCTGAATGAATACACTGGGGCAATATTCCTCCGGGATAAGAGTCCCTTTCAACAATAAGTATGTCTTTAATGCCAAGCTCAAAACACCTTATTGCCGCAGCAAGTCCGGCCGGCCCGCCTCCAATAATAATTGTATCGTAGGTTTTTTTTAATTTATTAGTCAAATTATCCGCATCAATCATTTCATTTTATACCCTGCAATATATGAGTTGCCGCCTGATTTTGTAATTTTTTCAAAGGGCACTCCGGTTTCCCTTGATATAATCCGCATCACCCTCATTGTGCAGTAGCCGCCCTGGCACCTGCCCATGCCTGCCCTTGTCCTGAATTTAACTCCGTCGAGCGTGGTCGCGCCATTTTTTATAGCCTGTATTATTTCAGCTTCAGTGATTTTCTCGCATCTGCACTCAACCTCGCCATAGCATTTATCCTTTTGGTATAAAGAATTGTTGCTTAAATAATCAGTGCTATCAAGCTTAGGCGGTTTTTCCCTGACGGGAACAAATTTTGGATTTGGCGGCATTTTAAGGCCGGATTCTTTTAAATAATCCGCTGTCATCCGGGCTATTAAAAAAGCGCAGGTCAGTCCGGGCGACTGGATACCGGCTGCATTGATAAAATTCTTATTGGCGGCAGAGGGGCCCAGGACAAAATCACCGCTGTCAGCGTATGCCCGCAGCCCTGAAAAAGTCGTGATCACCTTATCATAAGGTATGTTTTCTATCATATCAGAGAGTTTGTGTTTTATTTCATCAAGGGATATTTTAGATGTTGTTAAGTCATACTTGTCTGTGACTTCGTAGTTTGAGCCGAGTATTGAGTTATCATGAAAAGTCTTTCCTACATACATACCTTTGGACCTTGCATTATCTGCATCAGCAATCCTGATATTAAGATGTTTTGTGAGATTTTTTACCTCGGGGTCAAGCAGGAAATACTGGCCCTTAATGGCTGTTATCGAAAAAGAATTATCGCCTGCCATTTTTGCAACATCATCTGCAAATATGCCGGCAGCGTTTACAATATATTGAGCTTCAATAACTTTGTCTCTGCCAAAAAAATCGGCGGCAGTTATAAAAAATGCACGGGAAGAATTTTCATAAGAAATAGCAGTGACTTTTGCGTCAAATAAAAATTTTGCGCCATTGACAGCAGCATTTTCAGCAGTGGCGATAGCCGCTTCATAGGGTGAGCATATATAGTGCTCATGGCAATAAAAAGCTGCGATTATCTTGTCGCTTAAATTGGGCTCCATTTTTTTCAGACGCTCTCTGTCCTGTATTATCTCCAGTCCAGGAACATTATATTTCCTGCCCTGCACCAAAAGATGCTCAAGTTCACACATCTGCTCCGGCAGTAAAATATTAAGAAGTGAACCTATCCATTTTACAGGTATGGAAAGCTCTTCAGCATTTTTTAAAAAAAGAAGCTGCCCTGCCCTGCAGGTTGAAAGCCTCAGGGTGCCTTCGTATCCGGCATAACCGGGATGGACATGGCCGCTGTTTGCTTTAGTGGTTCCCCATGCAACATCGGCCTCTTTTTCCAGGACAGTAACATCCAGTTTATATCTGCTTAACTCACGGGCAATGGCGCAGCCTGCTATGCCTGCGCCGATTACCGCGACTTGGGTTTTTATTTTTTCCATGTTACCTGCCCCTGCCATAGTTTTTCATCGCCTAAAATATAAACAGTATTTAAAATATTTAAATACTTAAAATATTGAAAATATTGAAAGTAGTTTTTAGAATGATTTTTAGATTATATAAAAAAAGAAAAATTATGGGAAATTGTTTTCTAGAAAATGATGGTAAAAGAATTATAGGAAACTGTTTTCTGATGTGTTTTTTTGTTGAAGTTTTTAAATCAGCTGTGGATTTTTAAACTTAGCCGTGGATATTGATTTTTATTCCCAGCGGAAATGTTTCGTAAAGCCATTTGGCGTCTTCAAGCACCAGCCTTATACAGCCGTGGCTTACGGGGCTGCCTATTTTATTAAGTTCTTCAATCAGCATATTACCGGCAGAGTCGTAAGGCACACTGTGGAAAAGATATGGCCCGTAAAACCTTGTCCAGTAATATGCGCCCATCGCAAATTTCGGTATCCACGCATAATATATTTTCTGGTTTGTTGTATATGTTCCCTGCGGGGTCGGTGTCTCGGGTTTCCCGCCCGAGCATGCCATGGTTTTTATTGCGACGTTCTTATATAAGACAGTCACCTGCTGGGCAGTAAGGTTTACATCTATAAGAAAATTTGCTATATCGGTATAGTCAACTACGATTTCCGGGGCAGTCTGCTCCGTGCTGCCTTCTTCCCTGGAAGCGTTCGGATTATCAACCCAGGCAAGGTTTATTTCTGCGGCAGCCGAACCCTGGGAATTTACTGCTTCACAAACAAGGGTGAAAGACTGGCCCGGCGTTAAGTTTACCTGGGCGACATTTAGACCCCAGGCGCTATTGCTGTCGTCTTTGTTGAATTTTATCTGTGGGAAAGGTTCACCATTGATGTTGGCTTTGACCCTGTAAAAGCAAACCTGGTTTTCCTGGGCATATTCCGGCCCCGACATTACCTGGAGGCTTACCTGTGGCGCTTTTAGAGTTATTTTAATATCCAGGCCCTCTGACGAAGCCGGGTCACTTTGTGCGGCAGTTTCATCGGTGCTGCTTATGGACCCATCAACAGTTGTGCTTTGGGATTTGCCGGGTTCTGTTTCTTTAACCGTATCAGTGCTTTCAGTATTTTTAGTGCCGCTCCCACCGTTGTCTGTATCTTCCGGCTTAATTTCACTGCCTGTTTTTCCTGAAGAATTGTTTTCGCCGGTGTTTTCGCCGGGATTATCTGTAATGGCCCCGCCTTCGGGTACGCCGGATTTACTATCTGCATCCTCAGCGTTGCCTGCATCAGATATTGTATTTTCAGCAGGATTTGCGGTGCCCTTAAATGAGCAGCCGGGTAAAAAAAATATAAGTGTAATCATTATCAACAGCCCAACAGACAAATTAAAAAAAATGCGGCCTGCCATACTGTTTTTGGTTATTTTTATAAGTTTTCTCATTTTTACTGAACTTTTTAAGAAGATTTTATATACCATCCCATTTTATTTCATTTAAGAAAATAACATGCATCCGTTTTTATGTCAAAAGGTTAAAAAAACATTGTCAGTTAAAAGTTAAAAATGGGCCGTTTTTAAAAAAATAATTTAAGGATGCAGAAATAAAGAATAATATATTTGTAATTATAAGATAAGCATGCCCCTCCCCCTTTACGTCCTCTTGTTTTTTTTGTCAATACAAAATACAATATGTCTAGACAAAATAAAAAATAATAATTTTTAAAAAGAAGTGATATTCAGATGGTATATATGAACTTAAGTTTGGAAAATGAAGAAGATTCGATATTAAAAAAAGTACAAATAAAAAACATTAGAAATAATCTGGGTTTTTCACAGGCCAGGCTCGCTCAAATTATAGGCATAAGTGATAAAAGCATTTACCGTTGGGAGCGTAAAGGTGATATAAAACCTCATTTAGGTTCAGTTTTAAAAATATCCAAATTAATGGAACTGGAAAGAAAACTTCTGGATACATTCACAAAAGAGGATGCAAAAAAATGGCTGAATACTCCAAATAGGGCGCTTGGCAGCCGAACCCCGGTAAAGACAATATTTGCTGCAGAGAGCTCCGAACAAGGCGTGCAGATGATTATAGATCTCCTTACAAATATGGAGAGCGGTGTTTTTACTTAAAACGGCAATTTATTATTCTATTCTAAACACCTATGGCATTCAAACTCGTAGATTTCAAAGACAGGCTAAAAAAAATTCCCCCCGTTTCATTAGCAATAAATTCTTATCGGGGATTTCGAAAGGGAAACGATCCATTAAGTACGGCTAATAGTTTAAATTCAAGCGGGAGATGGCACATAAAGAGGAGATTTGGTGCGATCTATACAGCAGAATCAGAAGAGATTTGCAAAGAAGAAATTTTACGGCAGTTTGAAGGGGTGCCGCCAAAGTATGAATATGCGCTTGTCAAATTAAATATCGTTCTTAATAAGGTTTTAGATCTTATGGATCCAAAAAATCTTAAGTTATTAAATATAGAAGAAGACGAACTAACCTCCGGTGAAGGGATCGATCCCGACACAGTAGCCATACCTAACAGTATTGCAATTTCTGCTCATGATATAGGATATGAAGCAATCATTGCTCCTTCTGCAACCGGTTTAGGAAAAACCATTGTTATATATCCGGATAATTTTATAAACAACACATCCATAAAAGTAGAATCAGAAAAGAAATTATTCTGACCCCTGCCTGCAGGTTGATATATAAAAACTAAAGATGGGAGATTAAAAGCGTGTGAAGGATGACAACAGGCTCAAAAATGGCATATACGAGCAAGTGGTTAATAAACTTATAAGCTCCCGGCTTGCAGGTGATGAACGGTTCGTCAAATTTGAGCCGATTGGCAGAGAAGAAGCAGCAGGTCTGCTCTCCAGATATATATCTGAAGTTGTCCAAAAGGGACTTTCCAGCATAAAAGACAACGGCGGCGGTATCGGTGCTCAAATCAAACTTGTCAATACAATTATTGATACCATCGTGTTAGAAACCAGGGAAAACTACCTCGATGAATTATCGGTTGATAACCGCGCAGAACTATTGCTTGCGCTCCTTGAACGAAAAAATAATATCTTTGCACTTGATGAAGGGGGCCCAATCATTCGCCCGGATACATCTGTTTCCCAAAGCTCACTTTTTACCGGCGCACGTCGTGAGCCGAGTATGTCGGCAGAGCTAAAAAAAGAAATATTATCCTGCGACAGGATAGATATGTTAGTGTCGTTTATAAAGTGGAGCGGACTTCGCCTTATCATAGAAGAGCTGAGGCAGTTTACGGAAAAAGGCAAATTGCGTATTATTACAACATCCTATATGGGGGCGACAGATGTGAAGGCCGTCGAGGAGTTGCAGAAATTACCAAATACTGAAATCAAAATCTCATATGATACAAAACGAACGCGATTACATGCAAAAACCTATGTTTTTTATCGAAACTCAGGCTTTTCAACCGCATATATTGGCTCATCCAATCTGTCTGATTCTGCAATTTCAAGCGGGCTTGAGTGGAATGTAAAAGTAACTGCAAAGGACCTCCCTGATACAATCCAGAAGATTGATGCAACTTTTGAAAGCTATTGGAACTCAAATGAATTTTCATTATACAGCGAAACCCAGAAGCTTAAGTTAGAAGCTGCGATTAAAGCTGAAAGAAATTTTTCTGCAGATAACTTAAGCTTTGATTTTGATATAACACCTTACCCGTTTCAGCAGGAAATACTGGATTGTCTCGAAGCTGAGCGGACTGTGCATAATTCATACCGCAATCTTATTGTGTCCGCAACCGGGACAGGCAAAACTGTAATTTCTGCTTTTGACTATAAACGTTTTTGCTTGGAGAACAAAGGCAAGCCATGCAGATTTTTATTTATAGCACATCGCCAGGAAATCTTAAAGCAAAGCATTGCCTGTTTTAGGGGAGTTTTACATGAGCCAAACTTTGGCGAACTCTTTGTGGGCGATTACAAGCCTGCTAATATCGATCATCTCTTTTTATCTGTCCAGACTTTTGATTCCCAGAATTTTGAGAAGAAAACAACACCATGTTTTTATGATTACATAATAGTCGATGAATTTCATCATGCTGCCGCGCCCACATATCAAAAACTATTGTCGCACTACAAGCCAAAAATTTTACTGGGCCTGACTGCCACGCCGGAGCGAATGGATGGGAAAAGTATTATTAAATATTTTGATAACCGTATAGCTGCAGAAATCCGGCTGCCGGAGGCAATTGACAGAAAACTGCTCTCCCCCTTTCAATATTTTGGAGTCACTGATTCAGTTGACCTTAGTGACTTGCGGTGGACCCGGGGCGGATATGAAAAAAGTGAGCTTTCAAAAATATATACCGGAAATGACATGCGGGCCAAAATGGTTATTAAAGCATTGAATAAGTATTGTACTGACATTAACGAGGTCAAAGGGCTTGGTTTTTGTGTTTCTGTCGCCCATGCTGAATTTATGTCAAATATCTTTAACCATTATGGCATACCGGCAATTTACCTGACTGCATTATCCGATGATACTGAAAGAAATACTGCAAAAAAGCGATTGGTGGGCGGCGAGGTAAGGTTTATTTTTGTTGTTGATTTATATAATGAGGGTGTTGACATTCCGGAGGTTAATACTGTTTTATTTCTCCGCCC
>JBBQDW010000102.1:0-7218 GCA_038320085.1 Candidatus Humimicrobiales bacterium | reverse complement strand
TTTAACAATCCTAACCTGATTTTCAATAATTTCTCTTTTTAATTCCTCATAACTTAAAAGAATATTCTTGGCACCTTTATGTCCCAACACTGAGTGTGAGTTGGCTATGGCAAATCTTGTAGCATGGATAAACTCACCTGTTTTAATAATTCCTGCCAAAAAAGAGGAAGCAAAACTATCACCTGCTCCGGTTGTTTCAATAATTGGAATGTCTATGGGATAGATTGTGTAAAAATTAAAATTTTCATCTACACCATATATCGGGTTAGAACCATCAGTAATAATTACTGTTTTGGGACCCAGTGCTTTTAATGTTTGCAGTTTCTTCTTAACATTCATATCAATATTTGCATCTTTATGATCATTGACAATAAGATGCGAAGCTTCTTCTGCATTTAAAATTAAAATATCCAGATTCATAAGTATTTTTTTTAAAAAATCTCTGCCTTTTTCACAAAGGTAATTATTGGGATTAAAAGAAGTTTTTATGCCATTTTTTGCAGCAAATCCTGCAATCTCTTCCATTGTTTTAAATGAATCCTGCATCATTGCCGAAAAATGAAACCACTTTGTCTTAAATTTTTTAAAATCAATCTCTTCAGCTTTTAAGGTATCATTTGCACCCCTGTAGGTAAGTATGGTTCTTTGACGCTCAATACTGTCCAAAACTACCGAATAACCGGTTTGCTCATCTTTACTTATAGAACCAAGAAAATCTATTTCTTCCTTCTTTAACTCATCCAGGATAATATTTCCGTTTAAATCATCTCCTGTCTTTCCGATATATCCAGTTTTTAAACCTATTCTTGAAAGGCAGGCCGCTGTGTTGGTTCCTCCTCCGCCAGTATAAAATCCAAGCTCGTTTATTTTAAGTTTTGATCCCAATGGATAACAGATAAAATTTGATTGGGAAGTTAAGGTTTTCATACTAATTGATTCTACCCTGTCAGTGTAGACAAAGGAATCTATGGTATTTGAACCTACAGTAATAACATCATATTCTTCATAATTCATTATTTTTTATCCTTTAAGAAAAGTACTTTACATAAAATCATTTCTATTGATGTTTTTATCCGGATTATAATTTTATACCCCAGTTTTCCTGAGGCATAAGCTTCATCTTAAGTCTTGCTGCCGGCTCCATAATCCTTGGATGCTTGAGCAGCCACCTTGCAAACTTCTCTATATATGCCGGGGGTATTTTCATATAATCATAAGCAATGCTTGATGCAATAACTCTTTTTATCCTGGACTCATAAGCAGCAGCCCTAAAGCATAGCCATCCGCCCATCATAAATAGGTATTGGCGGTGTATTGATTTATGATCATATTAATTTTCTGCATATACCTTTCTTTCAATAATCCCACCAATTATTGCATATTTAAATATTTTCCCATTGAAACTTTTTGCAGAAGCGACAGCTGCGTAAATACCAAAAATAACCCACAATGGAAAAAACATAAACATAAAAATCATGGATAGAAAAGACAGCTCCAGGCTCAGCATTAAATACTGCTAACATAAATTTACATCTGTCCAACTTAATGTGCTTGATAAATTCTTAAAGCAGCTATTAAAACCAAACAATATAATATAATAAAATGAAACTTTATAAAAATTTTTTGTGAAATAATACTTATTTTATGGACCCGTAAAATTTCAGTGTTATGTAGTACTTGTTCTGGCGCTTTTAGAAGCTATTGTTAGATTTTTACTCTTAAAGCCATAATCTTTTCGTACAGTTTTACTTAAGTAGCTATTAATTCTTATTGGTGATATGTTTATGATAAATACATAAGACTGCAGCATATATAAAAATTAATTTATAAGAAGGATTTGTAATATGATAGATAATATAAAAAAACTTAATGCCTCTGTTGGCGGATACATGGGACATTCCTTTGTGGTTGAGATTGATTTTGAAAAAGCTCTTGCAGAATATAAAGTTTTTGATCGCGGCTATGTATCTAAAAGCAGCAAGACTCTTAATCTTTCAAGTAAAAAAATGTCAGACTTTGTTCAAGTTCTCGACAAAATAAAAATTATCGAATGGAAAAAAGATTATCCCAATCCTGGTATAATGGATGGCACCAACTGGGGTATAGAAATTAAATTTGATAATAATAAAAAGTTGATATCTTCCGGAGATAATGCATTTCCTGCCCAGTGGGAAACTTTCTGTAAGAGCATCCAAAAATTACTTGGAAAAGGTTTTGGATAACCAAAAGATATTTAGATTTGTTGCCAGAACCTCAGGATAAATTCTTAAAGCTGAGTTGAAAAATTTTACTTTTAGTACAGCGGCATTTCTTCAAGTCTTGCGCCTATTCGTACGGCTTGGCTGGCCATAGCGAACGAAGTTAGAACCAGAATCGCATGCTCAGATAAAATTCTCAGACAAGATTATTTTTAAAAAATGGATTTATTAATATTTACACAGTAATTTATCTTTGTCAGAATCAATATTTTTAAAATACTTACATTTCGAGCATGCCTTGATATTGACATCTTCTTTGTTTTTTGGACATTTATCTATTTTGTCTTTTAATATTTTATTTTTCTCTTCCAGTTTCCTTCTTTTATTTCGAAAGAAAGCAGCGGCAAAAAGTAAGTTCATAACTTCTCCTGTGATTATTATCCTTGATCATAATCCATTGCATGGCATATTCCCAATACCTTGGAAAGCTCAATTACAAAAGCTATTCCAACTCCTGGTTTATTTAAATTGGTAGAACTTACTATGGAATCAAGAATTTTTTTGGTTTTTTTCTTATCAATAACAACAAAGATTATTTCCTTTTCAGGTTCAATAGGAATACCAAAAAGCTTTGCTTTTTCATGTATTCCTGTTCCACGCCCATACACTATTGTCCCGCCTTCTGCACCAGCCTTTTTTGCTGCATCAAGCACTTTTTCAGACAGACCTTTTTTTACAATTACTACAATTAAATCATGGGCATTTTCAAAAATCGCGTATTCTTTGCAAGTTTCAATTTCTTCTTCCAAGATTTCCTCCTTTTTTCTGATAAATTATACCAAAAACAAGAACAGCTATTATAGGAGCAAGAGCTACAATTGATACCAGTCCAAAACCATGAAGTATTGTGTCTCTTTCTTCCATAATAGTAGCGGCCCCAATTGAAATTGACAGTATAAAAGTTACTGTCATAGGTCCTGTAGCAACTCCGCCTGAATCAAAAGCAATAGACGCAAATAAAGGTCCGGCAATAAATGCCAGGATAAAAGCTATAAGATAACCAGGTATTAGAATATAGATAAGAGATATTCCAAATACGGTTTTTGCCATAGCAAGTGCAACAGCAGCTGCAACTCCTATAGAAAGCGTATAAAGCATCGTTTTTTCTTTTATAAAACCACTTGAGACTTGGTCAACCTGGGCACATAATATCCTGACTGCAGGTTCAACAATCGTAACTATAAAACCAAGCAAAAATCCAATTGGAATAAGTATCCACCTGTGTGGACTTGCTCCTATTACCTCTCCGATGTATTTACCTACAGGCATAAAACCAATTTGGACTCCATAAAGAAATAATACAAGGCCTATATATGTTAAAAGAAATCCTTTCAAGATATTTAAAAAGGAACTTTTAGGCAGCTTTAACACAAATATCTGGAATATAATAAAAATAACAAATATTGGTGCCAGTGCCTGCAGTATTTCAAGAAGTAAACTTAAAAAATCTTCTGCTATAAAAATCTCACTCATCGGTAGATCACTCCTAAAATAAGCACCGTAATAATCGGGCCAATTGAGGCAAGCCCGATTAAGCCAAAACTGTCAGATGTCTTGGATTTACTGCCAAGTACAAATGCAAATCCAAGACCTAAAGCTAATATAAAAGGTACTGTTACCGGTCCAGTTGTAACTCCACCTGCATCAAAACTTACAGGAATATAATTTGGATTGGAAAAAAAAGACAATACAAGTATCGTTAAGTAACCAACAATAAGGATATAAATAATAGGTATTCTTAATATTATTCTTAAAAAGGCAATAAGAATAAAAAGCCCTACACCAATTCCAATACTTATCACTAAAATTAATTTACCAATATCACCATTTGAAACAAAATCTACATGAGATGAAAGCACAATAACATCAGGTTCAGCAATTGTAACTGCAAAACCAATTAAAAACCCCAAAAACAGAACAAGGGTAACAGATCCTTTGTTAGACAATGCTGATCCTATCATTTCTCCCATTGGAATAAGCCCAATTCTTAATCCATAAAGTAAAATGGTAAGACCTGCCATTACCATAACAGAGCCTATAAGGAATTTATAATATACCATCCATGGCATTTTAATTATTGAAAACTGAAGGATTGTTACAATTAAGATAATAGGACCAATTGTAACCAGTATCTCCTGAGATAATTTTTTTAATCTGGATAACATTTTTTATCCTTTGACTCTGTTTTAAAAAAATTGCGAGGAAAAAAGGTTTTATTATTATTTTTTATTTTCAAATTACTATAAAAAAGAAATAAAGAAAACCCTTATCCAGGATTTTCTGTAAATATATTTAATTTTTATACTTGCCAACTTATTAGAATATTTTTTTTGCGATACAGGTACGATTTTATTAAGTGGTAAATTTTTACTGCAGTAGAGTTCCTATTAGGATGTATTATAACAAAACCTTGCTTATATTTCCATGACATACATACCGGAATGGCTGGCCATAGCGAACGAAGTTAGAACCAGGATTGCAAGCTCATATAAGGATATTTTTATACCTAAACTTAATTTTTAAGATTATTTTTTACCCTACCATGCTACTCACTATTTATTGACCAGTAGTAAAATTTCAAACCAATTCTTATAGGAATTATAGATTAGTAAAAGAAATAAGTACAAATGAAGAAATTATCGTTTAGATTCTTTTTCGCGTTTTCGCATCTTTTCTAAAGTAATCTTTAGATAGCTATTATACCCTGTAGTACTCATCCATCCTTTCGGACAAGCGACTTTTGTGAGTTGTCCTTTTTGAAATTCGAGAAATTGGTGAGATTTGCTCGTCGTTTTTCTTAATACCCGGACTTTGTAGATATTACCAATCTCTCTTACTCTCCCTATTCTTCCATCTGGTATTTTTACACAATCTCCTGGCTTTATTACTTCTGGCATAGCCTGATTATATCATATCCAGGATAAGTAACTATCTTCCCATCAACTTTTGCAAAGGAAGTCAGTTTATGGGGCCCACTTACTTTTTCATTCATAATATTCTCTACATGAATACCACGGATTAACAGCGCATCACCGATAAGTGAGCGGTGGCAACGCCAGGGAAGAGCTTCAGCGCACATAATGACTGTTTGTTTTTCCTCTGCTGTCTTTATAAGTTCTTCTATACTTTTTGCAAACTCAGGTGTCTGCATATAGTCAGCATATCCACGAAAAGACAAATTTTCCCATGCTTTATTTACTGATGTGTTTGTAGTATGCCTAAATCCTCCGAGTCCTTCCATATGTTTATAAACAATGTTATGTTTCTGTAGACTTTTGCTTAATTTATCTTTATCAAACTGTGGATTATGCCGGGATTTGGCAATTGTCCTAACATCAGTTACTATTTTAATTTTATATATTTCAAGCAATTTAACAAATTCTTCTATAGTTCTTGTTGAATGACCAATTGTGTATATAGTAATCTTCACATAACTCCTTTCATATGTAATTTATCAAGGAGCAAATGAAAATAGACAAGGCCTTCGTACGGATGCCACTGCTGAGTCAACTTTTTGATTTCTTCATAATTGAGCTTTTTATCAAGACAAAATATTCTCTTGAGATTGTTCTTTGCTCCAATATCATCTCCTGGAAAAGTGTCGAGTCTTCCAAGCCCTCGTAAAAGTACATACTCGGCACTCCATCTTCCTATTCCTCGAATAGTGGATAAATATGCAACGACCTTATCGTTCTTTATTTTCTCAAGATTTATTAATTCTATCTTTTTACTCATAACAGCTACTGCAAGTTCCTTTATTGCTTTAGCTTTTTGATAACTGAACCCTAATTTTTTTATATCTTCCTCTGAAGCCTCCATCAAATCTTCTGGTCGAGGGAAGGCATATAGGGTAATATCATTGTCGATAAATTTCATTCCAAATTTTTCCGATAACCTGTTTTGCAATAATATGCTTAAATCAAGAGTAACTTCCTGGCAGGCAATTGAGTTTATCAATCCTTCAAAAATACTGGGAAATCGTGGTGGCCTAACCCCTAAGAACTGCCTAACAAGTGACTTGAGAATATTATTTGTATTTGCCAATTTATAAAATGGTTGTAAATCTACTGTAAGCCCAAGCATCTTTTGCAGGAGCAGCTTAGCATCTTTTTGTATCTGATTAGTAATTTCTTTTTTTGATTTTAAAGTGATGCTTAGTTTAGGTTCAAAACTTATCCCCTCCTGAATGACTGTTATTTTTACTGGATTATTATTGAATACAATTATACGTGTATATTGGGTGCCATTCCATTGGTCAACAATGTTTGTTTTTCTTCTCCGCAGAGCCCAAACAGTCAAATCTAATCTAAATGGATAACAGACAGGAAAAGAGTTATCGGACATTTCATAAGTCATACATATACCATAGCACCCAGAAAATTAATAATAAAAATTTGAAAATATTTTGAAGAAATTTAAGGTATTGTTGGCAAAGATGTCCTTATCTGGCAGCCCAAAATACTTCAGTTGTTCTTAAGATGCCCAACAACTAAAAATCCTTTTAGAACTTCTATACCATGCGGAGCTAAATCGATTTCTGCTGTTAAGTCTTCTCCTGCAGAATGAGATGCCTGGTGCTCTCCTTCATCCCATAAAGAACTCTCGGTAACATCATATATGGATTCCTTATAGGCTACGTAAGCTTTATTTCCATTTTTACCGTTATATTTTTTTAATTCTTCCAAGCTAATTTCTAGCATATTATAAAATATAGCATATAAAAAAAGTAGCTTCAAGAGAAAAAAACAAAGTAAACAAGGTCATAGGTTTTATGGTATTTTTTTAGTAAGATTACAGAAGAATAATAGAGGTAAGTTTTACTATAGATATATTTCTTTTGCTTTTTTTATACCCGATTTAGTCATGAAAGTTTTATTTATAATCTCCGATAGTTTTGTTTTATCTTTAATATCATAAACATCGGGTAAGTTAACCAGCCAATCAGCATCCCACATTATTT
>JBBQDW010000101.1:0-7275 GCA_038320085.1 Candidatus Humimicrobiales bacterium | reverse complement strand
GCTATTATATCTTCGACCTCAAAATCCCTTATAACATCAACTCCCAGGCTTCTGTATACCTCCCTGGTATTAACCATGTGGTTTATATGCCCGTCAGCAAGTTTACCTATCTGGGCCACTCTTGAATTTCTTAGCCCTTTTAATGCAATAAGCGCCTTTATTGTTATTTCAAACCTTGATTTGAAAAACTTGCTTTGAGTATCGCCGAAAAACCATTTTGTCTTTTTGGGCCGGCCCAAAAAATTGTGCTTTGAAATGCCGATATTCTGTGAAATGTTTACAAAAGAGGCAAGCGCCATGGGCCCTTCTTCAGAAAGCTCCTCTATGGCCCACAGGCCAAAATCTGCCCTTGATTTCATTATCTCGTATACATTGTCGCCGATTATATAAGACGGGTGAAACAGCATGACAAAATCAAGCTCTTTTGCGTCTATTTCTTTCCTGATGTTGACAGCCTGCTCATGGTTTTGCATTATTGTATCAATTACATGAAGCTCAAAGCCCATAGTCTCACCCAGTTTTGCAAGCTCTTTCTGGTAGCTCTTGAAAATATCCAGGCCTTTTGTTGAAAAACCCTCCATAAAACCTGCTACAAAACCGACTTTTAATTTTTCCATTTGGCACTCCTGTCTTAATATATTGAATAAACTAAATAGTATGTATTAATAACATGTATGATTCTTTCATTTTTTTTATTCTGCCTTATAAATTACAAATCAAGCCTTCAGAAGTTCCCTTCTTTTTACCCTTACTGAGTCTATAAGTATTGCGGCAATAAGTATTATTCCATTAAAAGCTTCTCGCCAGTTGACGGGAACAGACATCATCGTAAGCCCGTTTGATATTGAATTGATTATAATAAGGGCTATTACAACACCTACAAGAGTTCCTCTTCCTCCGGCAAGTGATATGCCTCCGAGAATTACAATAGTAAGAATGGTAAATTCAAATCCCAATCCAAATTCACCCTGGGCAAAAGCAGCCTGGCTGGTCATTATAACTGCAGCCATAGCAGAAGTGACTCCTGCTATTACAAAAGCCCAGAATTGCATTTTCCTCGTAGAAATGCCTGCAAGCCTTGCAGCGCTTGGGTTTGCCCCGACCTGGTATATATCCCTGCCGAATTTTGTATACCTCAAAATAAGATAGCCGGCCACAAAAATAACAAGCATGTATATGATCGTATATGGAATCGTTTTTGCAATAAACCCTCTTCCCAAGGCAACATATGCCTTGTTCTTTATTAAAGAAGGTTCGTTTGCATAAAGGAAAGAAAGTCCCCTGAAAACTGCGAGGGTTCCCAGGGTCGTTATTACGGAATTGATGCCCACAACAGTAACGAGAAATCCATTCAACGCTCCTACTGCGGCGCCAACAAGAAGACCTATTATTATTATCACAGGAATAGGGATATTACCGCCTGCAACATTAAAAAGCTTGCCCATTATAACAGCCGAAATCCCAAGTATGGAACCGATGGAAACATCAAAATTACCTGTTAGTACCACAAATGCAAGCCCTACTGACATAATGCCGGTAACGCTTAGACTTGCTATAATACCTTTAAAATTCTGGAAGCTGAAAAAATCCTGGTTTATGCCTCCAAAAACAGCATACATCACTATAACTACAATGATAAGGCTTGGTGAAATTGAGTTGACTTTAAAGATATTGATTTTCTGCCAAAAGCTTTTATTATCTTTTATGCTTTTTTCTTCAATCATTTATTCTCCATTCAAAGAAGCTTATTTTAAAACTAAAAAAATATTATAGTAAAACTATCTCCTGGCTGCCCTCGTATTCCTTATTTCATAAAGTGAGACTATCAGTATAAGAGCAACACCCTGAAACATCTGGATATAATACGAAGGTACATTTAATACTGAAAGGCCATTAAAAATAACAGTAACTATCAGGACACCTACTGTTGTGCCCCAGACACTGCCGGCGCCGCCGGCCAGCGAGATCCCGCCAAGCACAACAGCCGAAAGAACAGGCAGCGACATCCTTGCCCCTGCAAGAGGATTGCCAACTCCGGTTATTGCAACCATTACAATTGAAGCTACCCCGGCAACTACCCCCATAAAAGTATAAAGATATATCCTTACATTTTTTACTTTTATACCAGAAAGATTTGCTACTTTGGGATTGGCTCCGATAATATAAATAACCCGGCCTATCTTTGTATAAGTGAGTATAAACCAGAATACTATTGTAAATAAAATTAATAAAAACAAGGGAAGGGGGACTTTAAGAAATGACTTTGTTGCAAAATAATAAAGCTGGTCGGTCAGCATTGGTAGTGAGTGCGCACCTGACATTACATATGCTATCGCTGTAAAAATTGACATAGTGCCCAGTGTTAAAATTATTGGAAGAAGATCAAAAGTCTCTATCAAAAAACCATTCAGAAGTCCTATCAGGGTTGCAGCTATTATCCCTATTATCATGGTGGGGACCAGAGGTGTTCCTCTTGCGTATAAGACAGCCATTAATACCCCTGTAAAGGAAATACTTGCGCCGAATGATATATCAAGCCCTCTTGCAATCATTAAAGGAGTAAGCCCGAGCGCCAAAATCCCTGTTATCACCATATTTTTTAACATGCTGCTTATGTTGTCATACTTAAAGAAATCCTTATTCATAAAACCAAAAAAAACAACCAGTGCAATAAGTGCAATTAACAGTATAATCGTATCTGTTAATTTGAAATTAAATTTCTTTTTTTCTGGTAAATTTTTTTCCATATATTTATACCTTTCTTACAGATAATTTTTTCTTAAAAATCAGGCAGTTGCGCTATGCATGAGCTCTTCCTGATTAGTATTTTTAGTTATAAATTCTCCAGCTATTGCGCCATCTTTCATTACAAAAATCCTGTCTGATATTGATAAAATCTCAGGAAGTTCTCCTGATACGATTAAAACAGCTGCGCCCTGGCTGCACAACTCTTCCGCAATTTCGTATATTTCGGCCTTTGAACCAATGTCTATTCCCCTGGTAGGCTCACTCATTAAAAATATTTTTGAATTTCTCTCAAGCCATTTTGCAACAACCACCTTCTGCTGGTTGCCGCCGGAAAGACTTTTAACAATTGTCTCAAGCCCCGGCGCTTTCATGCTTAATTTTTCAAACCAGCTTTGGGCATGTTTGTTTTCAATATTTCTGTCAAGCATAAAACCTTTTCCGATATTTTCAAGATTTGTTGCTGTGATGTTTTCCCTTATTTTTAAAGGAAGAGCTACACCCTCTTCTTTTCGGTCATAAGGTATGTAACCTATTTTATTTAATTTGGCTGCAAACGGATGCCTGATATCAACTTTTTTACCCTCAACACATATTTCACCGCTTGTTTTTTTCTTGTCTCCAAACAAAACTGAAAACAGGGTATGCGTGCCTGATCCTAAAAGTCCAAAAAATGCAACAATTTCACCCTGCTTAATGCTGAATGTGACATCTTTTACCTTATCCAGGTAGTTAATATTTTTTACTTCAAAAATTATTCTTCCCTTTGTAATGTCTTTCTTTTTATATTGCTCTGAAAGTTTTCTTCCAACTATCATATTAATAAGTTCGGCCCTGCTTGTATCTTTTGTCAGCACCTCTCCTACTTTTTTTGCATCCCGCAATACTACCACCCTGTCAGTAAGTTCAAATATTTCTTCAATCCTGTGGGTTATATAAATAATCGAGACTCCTTCTGATTTTAATTTCCGGACAACTGAGTATAAGATCAGTACATCTTTTTCTGATAAGGCTGATGTAGGTTCATCCATTACCAGTATTTTTGCCTTTTTCCTTATTGCTTTGGCAATTTCTATAAGCTGCTTGCCCCCTACGCTTAAGTTCTCCATATACTCATTGGGGTTTATGTCTGAACCGAGGTTTGTAAGTATTTGTCTGGCTTCTTTTACCATTTTATTCCAGTTTATAATTCCAAATTTATTTCTGACAAGCTGCCCTGCAAAAATATTTTCCGCAACAGTCAGTGCATCAAAAGTATTTAACTCCTGATAAATAACCCTGATTCCTGCTTCAAGCGATTCATGGGGGCTGGTAAAAATTTTCTTTTCACCATCTATATATATTTCACCCTCTTCCAATGAATAGTCTCCTGAAAGTATCTTAATCAAGGTAGATTTGCCGGCACCGTTTTCTCCCAGAAGGCCAAGTATTTCACCTTTACCAAGGTCAAAGGTTACATCATCCAGAGCCTTAACCCCGGGAAAGTTCTTTGAAATATTTTTCATTTCAAGCATAATGTCATTTTTCTCAATATTCAATTTCAGAACCCCTTTTTTAGGTTTGACTAATATGAATCAATTTTTTTATATAAATAATATTAGTAAATTTTAATAAAAGAAACTATTTTTTAGCATAAGGGTAATAGTTATTTTTGGCATAAGGGTAAAAGTTATTTTTGGCATAAGGGTAAAAGCTATTTTAGCAAAAAATTTGACTATAGATTTTATTGATTATCCGGAGAATTACATCTCCGGATAATCATATTTTTTAGAAAAATAGCAAATAGTATATATTTGTTATTTTACAGGATACATTGTATCAATATTATCCTTAGTAACTATCTGATGTTCTACTAACATTTCTTTAGGAACAGCTGCTGCTCCGCCATAAATGAATGCAAGAGCACCCGGTATTAGGTATTCACCATATTTTTCAGGAAAGTATGAAGAATCTCCATCAACAATATTATCCCTGATAAGCTGCATTCCAAGTTCGTCAAGACCCTGTGAAGCTATTAAGTAATCATCCGGATTCCATCTGCCAAGAATATCAGCGGCAGCCTGGAAGCCTGCAGCACTCTGGTCATTTAAGCAGAATGAAACGAATTTTACATCTTTAGGATATTTAGAAATTGCATCCTGGTATGCCTTTTTAGCCTTTTCATTTGAAGATGAGTCTGCATCGGCCCAAACACCCTTACCGCCTGCTTTGTCAGGATCAACTATATCGCCGTATTTTGCAATCATTACTTCTACTGAGCCTTTTATTCTCTTAAATACTGTTTCTCCAACCTGTGGAGTATTCTGGTAAAAGATTCTGTCAATCTTATCGATTCCCCCGGCTTTTTCAATCTGTTCTATCATCCATTTTCCTGTTAATTCAGCAGTACCCTGGTTGTTTGCGCCCATGAACGGGAAATCGCCTACAGGTACATCAATGGCTATGATAAATATTCCTTTTTCTTTAGCTTCTTTTGCAATCTGGTCATTTATTTTTGCATCAAACTGGAACTGAAGAAATACTTCGGGCTTCTTGTTAAAGATGATGTCTTTGTTCTGGATAGCTATTGCTGCGTCAGCTGCGTTATCAAGAATCGTAAGATCAGCATCTGCGCCGCCTGCAAGTTTCCATTGTTTGATTATGTCATTTTCAACAGATGTGCAAAATGGGAATGACTTTATGATGTTTGCAAAAGCCAATGTGTGTCCCTTTGCAGGTTCTCCGTCATATTTTCCTGCTTTTGCCATAGCTCTAAAGGTTTCATAATCCATAGCGCCTGCTGCTGCTGTTGTGGCTGCTGCAGTTTCAGCGACAGTTGTAGCGGCTGCTGTTTCAGCTACAGTTGCAGCTGCTGCTGTCGTTTCAGCAGTTGTTGCTGTCTTGCAGCCCGGTATAATTACCATTGCTGCCGTAACGATGAAAACGAGCCCAATTATTAAGGCTATTTTCAATTTACTCATGTGTTTCCTCCTTGTTTTGTACTTTTTACTTATTTTTTATCGACTTTTGCTTTCTTATTATGCACTGACCTATAGATTTCCCATTTCTAATTTCTTATTTTCTATTTTTTATTATTTGTGCATAAACTTTTATAAATTTTTTTAAAAATCGCTCAAATTACAAACACTTTCAAATTAAAAACATTTATTCTTTTTATGAAAGTAAAAGCTCGACTCCCCTGGCTTTCAACTGTTCAAATACATGGCTGTCCAGCCCTGAATCTGAAATGATGGTATCTATCTTATCCAGGCCTATCCAGTTAAATGTGCTCCTTAGCATAAACTTGCTGCTGTCCACAAGGCAGATATTTTTCTGGGATTTTAGCGCAAACACGGCTTTCATGCTCGCATCAGTCTGGACGGGATCAAGGACACCGACTTCATATGACATACTGTAACAGGAAAAGAAAAATTTATTTGCATAAAAATTATCTTTTACAAGCGTTTCCCAGATATCCCCATCACATGTCCCGATAAGCTTATTGACCATTCCGCCGACACAAATGATATTTATATTTTCCGCCATTACCATTTCCCTCGGGATAAAAACCGAATTAGTTATAAGGGTAATATTTTTATATGAACATTTCCTGAGCTCTTCACAAAAATAATAGGTGGTGGAAGAACCATCAAAAAATATCGTGTCATTATCTCTTTCCAGAGAAACGGCTTTTTTTGCAATTGCCTTTTTCTGCCTGGCGTTTATCTGCATATTAATAAAAAAGTTGTGCTGCTTTTCTTCAGACTCAACAAGCTCAAGCGTTCCGTAGTTTTTCCTTAAAAGCCTCTGGTTTTCAAGAATATTTATATCTTTATACAGCGCCGATTGTGATATTTCTATTTTTCCGTTTAACGATTTCAGGGAAATCCTGCCATTGTTTTCCCTGATAAGCTCTAAAAGCTTGATTCTGCGCTCTTGTGGATTCATTAATTATAAAAATGTGTAAAATTGTTATAATATTGGATAATTTAAGTGTAAAACTAGATAATATTTTATAGGATATTTTTAAAAAAGCAATAGTAACCACTATTTTTTCCTGGAAAGCTTTTAACCTCTGCCGATTATCTGCTTTATTTAGTTTTCAAAGAACAACATTATAGCTTTACTTGATAATAGTTTTAAAAAAGCATGTGCAGTTTATAACTGTACGTAGCCATATCAATAGGCTCCGTATTTGTGAATCGCATTTATATAGGCTATAAAATTCTCATGGGGAATATAGTTTACTATCGAATGTGAACATGCCGCAATATACCCATAACCGGGTTTTAGCACTTCCATGTGTTCCCTGACATCTTTCTCTATATCTGCAGGTGTACCCTTTGAAAGAGGAAACTCAATATCCACATTGCCAACAAGCGTAACTGCGCTGCCGAAACGTTTCTTATAAGCCCTGTAATCAATAGCGTAAGGGTCGAGCGGGTGTATCGCATTAACGCCGATTGATATGAGGCCCTCAACAATGTCATCTATCCTGCCGTCAGAATGAAAAAGGACAGGAATGTTATTATTGACAGCAGGGGCGATAAC
>JBBQDW010000100.1:0-7450 GCA_038320085.1 Candidatus Humimicrobiales bacterium | reverse complement strand
TATCTCTTCCTTTGACGGAATATCCAGTTTTTTGAGGATTTCTTCTAACCTATCTTCATCACTTTTTGTAATCTTGTCTTTTAACTTATTGAAATTCTCCGCTGTCTCTTTACCCCTTCTAATCGTATCTTTTACAGTTTCTTTAATCTTCTGTTCAGCTATTTTGCCTGTTACTTTGGCCCTAAAAGCAACCTCCTCGATAAATTTGTCCTGCTTTTCTTTCAGGGGGCCGCCCTTTTTTGCAAGATATTTGACTTTTGCCTTAACTACCTTTTCAAGCTCAGAGCTGTTTTTCTTTGATTTTGCCATAAGTTCCTGTATAAATTTTTGCTGCTTCTCTTTTGCCAGCTCCCCTTTTTTTATAAGCTCGTTTGTTATTCTTTCTGCTTTTTCATAAGTAAGAACCGCTACTCCAAGACTTGCCATATATGCATTTCTTATTATTTTAGACATGATAATCCTCCCTGGTAATCTTCATAAAAAATCATTGCCAATGCTTAAAAATCATCGCCGGTAATTATTCAGTTCTTGCTGAATAATTCAATATTTTCTGGAAATTTTTAAGTTTCCTAAACACAGAGTATTTAGTTTTTTTGAATTTACAGTAATTATTCAGCAAGAACTATTTAAATAAAAATTATACATAAAAACTGGAAAGGTTAATAGTTTTAAGTTCCGGCAATAAAAATGATACAATTATTAATAATAATTAATAGCAAGCCGGACCGTTTAATAAATCAGTGCAGTGCAGTCGGGCAACGTTCTGTACCAAATTTAAACAACAGAACTATTTATATGTTGTGAACTATTTATATGTTGTGAACTATTTATATGTTGTTTACATGGATGCACTTGCTGCTCTTACAAATCATTATTAAGCCCGGCTTTATGCATTACGCTAAAAAAGAAAAAATTACGCTGCAAAATGAATGATTCAAATAAAATTGATTTATTGGCAGGAAAGCTTGATAAGCTGCTGGAATGCTGCACTCTTTGTCCCCATAAATGCAGGATAAACAGAAAGCAGGTAAATTCCGGTTTTTGCGGGGCCGGCCTTACACCGATGGTATCTTCTGTAATGGCGCATCATGGTGAAGAGCCGCCCATATCAGGGACCCGCGGTTCCGGAACGGTTTTCTTTTCTTATTGCAATATGCGGTGCGGCTATTGCCAGAATTACCAGATAAGCCAGGAACACATGGGTACTGATTATACAATCGGGGAGCTTGCCGGCTCTATGATAAAACTGCAGCAGACAGGCGCCCACAATATCAACCTTGTATCTCCTTCCATATGGATCCCTCAAATAATACAGGCTTTGTCTATTGCTAAAAAGTCCGGACTGACGATCCCGGTTGTTTACAACACGGGCGGCTATGATGACCCGGATACAGTTAAAATGCTGGACGGCCTGGTTGATATTTATATGCCTGACATGAGATACAGCAGTAATGCAGCGGCAGAAAAATATTCTTACATAAAAAACTATGTTAAGTACAATCGCGCCGTCGTCAAGGAAATGTATGCGCAGGCCGGCATCTTAAAGCTTGATAAAAAGGGTATTGCAAAAAGCGGCATCATTATCAGGCTTCTTGTAATGCCTGAAAATATTGCAGGGATAAAGGAAACTCTGGATTTTATAAAAAACGAGCTTTCTATTGATATTCATCTAAGCATCATGGCCCAGTACCATCCGGAATACAATGCCCCCCATCTGCCTGGTATCGCAAGAAGAATATCGCAGGAAGAATACTTTGAAGTAAATGATTATGCCGAAGAGCTTGGTTTTTATAATGGCTGGACCCAGGAGTATGGATCCCTGTCAGAACAAGAGGACCAATTCAGGCCGGATTTTAAAAATGAAAAAGTATTTAAGTACTATAAAGATGGAGATGCAAAAAATCCCCCTGACTTAAAGTAATTATATTATCTTAATAAATGCAAATTACTATTGCAATAAATGGACATATATGGTAATTTGTTGCTATGAAATTTGAAGAATTACTAAAATTACTTAATGGAGAGCCCCTATTTTCGTCATCTGTCCTGCTGTCTGGAAATGTATCTAAAAATCTTATTAGCAAGCAACTGACGAGGTGGGTTTCAGGAGGCAAACTTATACAGCTTCGCCGGGGATTTTATTCAATAGCACAACCATATAAAGATACTCAGCCTCATCCATTTTTAATAGCAAATATGATTAAAAAAGCTTCCTATGTCAGCTTGCAATCAGCTCTTGGCTATTATGGTATTATTCCCGAATATGTTCCGGTTATTACAAGCATTACAACAGGAAGAACAGAGGAGATTGTCACAAAAGCAGGAAATTTTCAATTCAGACATATAAAAAAAGATCTTTTTTGGGGTTATAGCGAGATTGAAATATCAGCAGACACAAAAAGCTTTATTTCTCTACCTGAAAAAAGTTTACTGGATCTTATTTATCTCACTCCTAAATCTGAAAGTTTAGAATATCTGGAAGAACTTCGATTGCAAAATACTCAGCTATTAAATAAAAAAATCCTTACAGATTTTGCACTAAAATTTAAATCACCCAAACTTAAACTTGCCGCGGAGAATATTATAAATTTGATTCAGTAATAAAGTCTGAAAGAAAATAAATTGGCAAAATTTTTTAAAGACAACTGGCTTAAGGTCAATGGTTTTAATCCCGTTTTGTGCCTTGAGCGAAACGAAAGAAATAGTTATAAAAATGAAAGAATATTTAAGACAATTAATAAAAGAGCAGCCCAATGCGCTGCTTAAACGCAATGTCGTTCGGGAATATCTCCAAGCCCGCATTTTGCAATCCCTGCAGGACGAAGGAGCTTTTTTAAATATGGCCTTTTTAGGGGGAACATCATTTAGGTTTTTGTTTTTTTTACCAAGATATTCCGAGGATTTAGATTTTTCTATTTTACCATCGAAAAATATTATGTTTGAAAAATTATTAAATAATGTAAAGAAAGATTTAGAGGCTGAAAATTACATCATCAATATAAAATCTAACAGCCTAAAACCAGTTATATATGCTTTTATAAAATTTCCTTACCTCTTATTTGACCTTGGTATTTCAGCTCATAGGGAGGAGATATTATCAATAAAAATTGAGATTGACACAAATCCACCGGAAGGCGAAGTTGTAACTACTACTATTATTAGGAGATATATTGTATTGAATCTACTTCATTATGATAAGCCTTCGCTTTTTGCAGGAAAGATTCATGCTATTTTAGCAAGAAAGTATACAAAGGGCCGGGATATGTTTGATTTAGTTTGGATGCTGGCTGACCCTTCATGGCCATTGCCAAATTTATTAATGCTGAATAATGCTTTAAACCAGACCTTATGGAAGGGACCCGAAATCAATTACAATAACTGGAAGAAGATCCTGACTGAGCATATTTCCAAAATAGACTGGAATAAGGTATCCAGGGATGTGCTGCCTTTTCTTGAGCGGGAAAGTAACGTAAGTCTCTTAACTTTAGAAAATTGTAAAAGACTTATCAGTGAATTCAAGGGAGCTGCTAAACCAGACGATATTTAAATCATAAGAATTAGCTTTTCCTTAATTAAGGTCTTTTCCTGGATTTTTTCCAGGTTTTAAGTTCTGCAAGGGTGCCGGAATTTATTACATCTTTCTTCTCCAGCCCTGCCCGTCTTGCAACTTCCACTCCAAGCTTTATCATATCAAGATTGGCGGGCCTGTGGGAATCGGTGTTTATAACCACCCTGCCGCCCAGGTCCTTAAACCTTCTTGCAAGGCACTCATTAATATCAAGCCGTAAAAGGTATGAGTTTATCTCTAATGCCTTATCGTATTTTACTGCTGTTTCAAATATACTGTCCGGGTCAAGCGCATAAGGAGCTCTTGCCCCAAATACAACACCCGTAGGATGCGCGATGACGTCCACCATATCGTTCTTTAAAGCGCTGATTATCCTTTCAGTGTTTACCTCCCGGGTATTAAGATAGCTTGAATGCATTGATGCCAGTACAATATCCATCCTGGCAAGCAGTTCTCTGTCATAGTCCAAAAGTCCCTTGCCTGTTATATCCACTTCACCCCCAAAGAGAAGCTCAAAACCTTCTATGTCTTTCCTTACCTTGTCCATATAGGCGATTTTCTCAAAAAGCCTTGCCTCATTTAGCCCGTTTCCATATTTGTTGCTTACAGAATGATCGCTTATTGCAAGATATTCATAGCTGTGTTTTTTACACATTGCCTTAATGTCTTCGATTTCAATCAGCCCGTCACTCCAGAAAGAATGAACATGCAGGTCACCTTTTATGTCGCTTAACTTAACGAGCTTTGGCAGAGAGGACCTTTGCGACAATTCGACTTCTCCCAGGTCCTCCCGCAGTTCTGGCGGCACCCATTCAAGGCCAAGGCTGTCATAAATTACATAGTCTGAATAATCAGTTTCACTGTCAAAATTTTTAAGACTCTGCACATCTGCAAAAGCCTTATTTGGGTCCTCGAAGTTCTTTATATTCTTAAAGTTGTCATAATCAGCTTTTTTTCCGGTTACACTCTGTAATTTTTTTATGTGCGCCCTGCTGCCGGTAGTGTTGAATAAATCAAGGGCCCATCTTCTCCCGCTTGTAATTATGCACTCTATGTCTATTCCAAAAGTTGTTGCAAACTTTATACTTATATTCTCATTTCCGAAATCCCTGCTTTTGACTTCGCCCGCAAATCCCAAGCCTGTCAGCGTGTCAAGCAGCTGAGTGCTTTTTTGCATGTCAATTGTGTCTAAATTAAACGCCGGCAATATCAGGAAATCAACATCGTGTATAAAGGATTTTTTACGGCGGTAGGAACCTGTAGGGCAGAATTTTATAATATCTTTTATTTTGGAAAACTCGTCTGTTATTTTATTTATAAAAAAATCAACATATCCTCTTGGGAACAAGCCGGCTGTTTTTTGATAGTAAGCAAGAGAATAAACGAGCCTTTCAAGATGTGTTTGTGTTACCAGGCCATTTTCCAGACTTGCATCATTTAAAATCCTGGCAAAAACGCCCTCCTGCCTGATTTTGTCGTTTAGGTCAGAAAGGTCTTTGGCCCTTAAAATCTCATAGATTGCAAAAACTCTCTTCCTGCCAAGACCCGTTATCCGTATAAGCTTTATGAGCTCGTCTGTATAACCTGCTTTTAATTCTTCGTACAGACTGATGTGCCCGGTATCAAAATACTCTTTAACAATTTCGGATGTCTGAACAGTAAGACCGGGTATATTTTTAAGGAGATCTGCATCATAGGCGTCCCTGATATCTGCCGGATAATCCCTAAGCGACCTGGCTGCGCGAGTATAATCAATTACAAGCTCCACATTTCCGTCTTTTTTCTTGGAAAGCTCAGCCAGATTGCCGAATATTGTTGCTATCTTAAAATTAAGCATTTTTTTATAAGTTTTTTTTGTAAGATTATTAAATATTTTTAAAATAGTGCCATAAAAATTGTTTCTTATAAATATTATTAGTGAAGTAAAAATATATTTTTAAGTGTTATAATTATCAAAAGCCAAAAACAAATCCTGCAGTTGCTTTATTAGCTTTGTCTGCTTTGCAGGTTTTGCTTAATTTGTATGCTTCGCAGGTTTCGCCGGTTTTATTTGCTTTGCCGGTTTTATCGGTTTTATCGGTTTTAAGCACTTTGCCGATTTCACTGGTTTTGCCTGCACTTGATTTTTGGCTTATAAAGTAAAAAATTATAGCATAAATTTAAAAAAATTTTGCTAAAAATTACATGACCAAAATATGAAAAGTAAAGATTCAAAAGAGTTCGAAAACTGCCCTTTGGAGAAAAGAAGTACATCCAACGGCAGGCAGATAACCGAAGCTGACGAAAAAAATAAATTTGGGAAAACTGATGGCTCTAAAAATTATGAGCCTCTTAGAAAAAAAATGGTCAGCGAACAGATAGAGGCCCGCGGAGTTAAGGATAAAAAAGTCCTTGGTGCAATGTTGACAATACCGAGGGAAGATTTTGCCGGCCGGGATATGGCTGACAGGGCGTATGATGACAAGCCTCTTTCTATCGGGTTCGGGCAAACCATATCCCAGCCTTATATCGTTGCTCTAATGACGGAACTTCTGGACCTGTCCGGTGATGAGAGAGTGCTGGAGATAGGAACAGGGTCGGGTTATCAGGCGGCTGTCCTTTCCATGATTGTTAAGGAAGTATACAGCATCGAAATTGTGGAGCCGTTATATGAAATTACAAAAAAAGTCCTGTCAAAATATAAAAATATTAAGCTTTCATATCGAGACGGATATTTTGGATGGGCAGAGTTTGCGCCTTTTGACAGGATCATTGTCACAGCCGCTCCTGAAATCATACCTGAGCCTCTTGTCTTGCAGTTAAAAGAAGGCGGAATTATGGTTATACCGCAGGGTCCTATAGGATGGGGCCAGTCCCTGTTAAAAGCCAGGAAAGTAAACGGCAGGCTTGTCACTGAAAAAATTTGTGATGTTTCATTTGTGCCCTTGACAAGGAATATAAACCGAAAAAATTAGTAATTTATTTCAGTAAAAAACATTAGTCTCTTTAAATAAAAAGCAGTAGTCTGTTTTCAGTGAATAGAAAAGTTGTCTGTTTCAGTACCGGGCAGTAGTCTGTTTAAATATTGTATCGGATTAACAGGCAAATATAAAAAATTAAACTATTATGACCATTAAAAAATGAAAACAGGAACAGTAAATTTACCATTACACGGAGGAAAGGCGCCCGCCTGGCTGTTTGGCAGAATGACAAGGCTTTCCCGGGAGATTTTGATATTGATGGTGTCTGAATACGGGACCAGGGAAGTCCTTTTGCGTTTATCTGACCCCATGTGGTTTCAGGCGCTCGGATGCGTACTGGGTTTTGACTGGCACTCAAGCGGGGTTACAACTACTGTTTGCGGAGCTCTAAAGGAAGGAATAAAGGGGCTTGAAAAGGAACTTGGGTTATATATTGCAGGCGGAAAAGGCGGCACAAGCCGCAAAACCCCTTCAGAAATACTAAAGGTCCAGGAGGACCTTGGAACAGATCTGAGCCATCTTGTATATAACAGCAAAATTACCGCAAAAGTAGACAGCAATGCGCTTCAGGACGGTTACCAGCTTTACCATCATAATTTTTTCTTTGCAAAAAACGGCAAAGACTGGGCAGTGGTCCAGCAGGGAATGAATGATATTAACGGCATGGCAAGAAGGTATCACTGGATTAGCGACAGGGTAACGGATTTTGTTTGTGAGCCCCACGCCGCAATCTGTTGTGATAACAGCGGCGGCAATGTATTAAATTTAATCGACAAAGACAGCACCAAGTCAAGACAGGTAATTGCAGAGCTTTCATGGGAAAAGCCCGAAAAGATTGTCAAGGACCTTGACAGGATAACTGACTTAAGAGACAAGCATTACAGTCTTCCGGTCAGGCACCATATAATTTCAGGGGATATTG